>DATLOW010000348.1:0-7921 GCA_035536055.1 Paraburkholderia sp.
AGTGCCGTTGCCGCAACCACCGCTAGTCCGAGAACCAGGGTGCGTACGTTCATGTCTCCTCCAGAATGGGTAAACCGTCCACCTCACGATGTGACACGCTACCGCGCTCAACCAGCCGCGCCGTCCGGATGCGGGTAACGAGCGATTGCTGCGCCGGGTTCATTGCCCGACTCATGCGTATGAAGGCTGATCGCATATTCCATGCCGACCGTGCATCCCGGTGTGTATGAAGGATTGGCGGCGCGAATCGGCGTCAAGGTGTTCCGCTTCGCTTCGGATCACGATACATACTGTGTCAAAACCGCGATACATTGATGGCGTCCGTTGCATGCGCAACGTAGCTGCAAGCCAGCGCATGCAGCGCCTGCGGCATGATGCGCCGGGCAGCGCGCAACGCTCACGCGCGGCGTTGCACCGCGCGCCGTCATGTCGATCACATCGAAGGGAGGTTTCCAATGGCGCAAGCCGAGCAGGTGTATTCCGACGAAGAAGTGCAGCAGCGTCTGACGGGTGCGCTGCAGCACTGGTATCTGGAAGACGGCTGGCTGCGGCGCAAGTACCGCACCGAGAGCTGGAAGGGCACGTTGATGGTGGTCAATACAGTCGGCCATCTCGCGGAAGCCGCATGGCATCACCCCGATCTGACCGTGTCGTATGCGTTCGTCATCGTCAAGCTCAAAACGCATACGGCCAAAGGCATCACCGACAAAGACCTTGCGCTCGCAACCAAAATCGAAGAGGTGATCCACTGGCAGCCGGGCAAGGAAGGCGGCGCGCTCGAGGGCACGCCCGCGGACGATCAACGCTTCCGCTATATCAAGTACGACGCGCCGAAAAGCTGACGCGGCGCCCGACGCGAGCGTGCGTGGTACGGCTCTTGCCTTGTTTGAGCGGCTCAGCGCATGCGCGCCGCCATACGTAGAGCGAGCTGCCGGCAAGCCGGCCGATACCACGCACGACTCGACCAAGGACGCTCCTGCAATGCGGATCCACACTGATCGCTCCGCGCCGCTATCGGCGGTGACTGTCGACGCGCCCGCCCGTTTGCATATGGGTTTTCTCGATCCCAGCGGTTCGCTCGGGCGCAGCTTCGGCAGCATCGGGCTGGCGATCGACGGGCGCGGTACGCGCGTGTGCGCGCGCCTCGCCGACAACATGCAGGTGGTGCGCGCGCAGTCCGATGCGCAACGCGTGCGCATCGAGCAGTATCTGGAGCGCCTGCATGCGGCGTGGGGCGGCCCGCCGCTCGCGATTGACGTGGAACAGGCGCCGCGCTCGCACTGCGGTTTGGGCTCGGGCACGCAGCTCGCGCTCGCGCTCGGCACTGCCTATGCGCGCCTCGCCGGCGTACCGGCCAGCACCGACGCAATCGCGCGGCTACTAGGCCGCGGCGGCCGTTCGGGTATCGGCGCACTTAGCTTCGATCACGGCGGACTGCTGGTGGATGGCGGCCCAGCCCGCGCGCACGATCATGGCCGCGGCATGCCGCCGCTGCTGTTTCGTCAGCCGTTCCCCGATGCGTGGCGTGTGGTGCTGGTCGACGATCTGTCGCGCGAAGGCCTGCACGGCGAAGAAGAACGGCGCGGGCTCGCCGCGCTGCCGCCGTTTCCGCAGACGCTCGCCGCGCATCTGTGTCACCTGGTGTTGATGCGCGTATTGCCCGGTGTCGCCGAACACGACTTCGATGCGTTCGCCGACGGCATCAGCGCAGTGCAGCAGACGATCGGCGAATACTTCGCTCCAGTGCAAGGCGGCGTGTATTCGAGCCCGGCAGTCGCCCGCGCGATGCAAGCGATCGCGCAAGGACAACGGGCTGCGCTCGGCCAGACCTCGTGGGGCCCCACTGGCTTTGCGATCGTGCGCAGCGCAGAGCTGGCCGAGCGCGCGCTGGCCGATGCGCGCGCAGCAAGCCGCGATGCAGTGTCGCTCACGTTTGCGATTACCCAGGCGCGCAATCGCGGCGCCGCGCAAAGCGTAGAGCACGCGCGCTGCGGCGTCGACGTCGGATGACGCCGCGCGCCTGCAAAGCAACGCGCGCGTGACACGGTGCGCCGCAGCCGCCACAGCCCGTTACATCGGCGGCAGCCCGGCACACCGGATCGAACCCTCCCCGCAACGCTTTTTTATCAGTCACCGCCATGTCCGAAGCTACCGAAAGGCCATACATCCTGCATATGTTCACGGCCACGCCGCAGATGAGCCCGTTCGACGTCAACATGGCGGCCGATGCGGGCTATCAGATCGTCGTGCCGTACTGCAACGTCGACGCCGGCAATGTCGTGCAGCTGACGCAAGACGCCATCTTCTCGCGTGGCCCCAAGGGCGTGTCGCGCACCGGCATCTTTATCGGCGGGCGCGACGTGATGCTCGCCGCCGATATGCTCGATCTCGCGCGCCAGGCGATGGTGCCGCCGTTCGAGGTATCGGTGTTCGCCGATCCGAGCGGCGCGTATACGACGTCGGCCGCGCTGGTGGCGCTGGTCGAACGGCATCTGCAAACCGAACACGGCGAAGCGCTCGGCGGCAAGCGCGTGCTGATTCTGGGCGGCACCGGCGCGGTCGGGCGCGTATCGGCGGCGCTAGCGGCGTCGCTCGGTGCCGACGTGGTGCTCGCCAGCCATTCGAACGAAGCGCGCGCGCAACAGGTGAGCCGCGAGGTCAATGAGCGCTTCAGCACGACCACCACCGGCGTCGGCACGACGACACCCGATGCGCTGCACGCAGCGCTCGCGCAAGCCGACGTCGTGCTGGCCACGGCAGCCGCCGGCGTGCAGGTCGCAACCAGCAGCGATCTCGCGCATGCGCGGCAAATGCTGGTGGCGGCTGACGTCAATGCGGTGCCGCCCGAAGGCATCGCGGGCGTCAACGTGATGGACAACGGCAAGCCGCTCGCTGGCGCGGCGCGTCCCGATGCGCTCGGCATCGGCGCGCTGGCGATCGGCAACGTCAAGTACCAGGTCGAGCATCGGCTGTTTCTGCGCATGCGCACCGGCGGCAAGCCGGTGTATCTGGGCTTCGCGGAAGCCTTCGACGAAGCGCGCGCGATCGTCTCCGGGCGCGGCTGACGGCACGCGATGCAAGGCCGCTCACACGTTTGCCGCGCGATGCACGCGCCGTTGCGCGTGGCGCCGGCGCGCGCGCCGTTCGTCGCAGTCGCTGGGCTGTCGGCACGGCTCTTCACGGAATCCGCGCTGCGCGGCGGCCTGAACGTCGCGGCGCTCGATGTGTTCGGCGACCGCGATACGCGGCAGCGTGCGAGGCTGTGGCTCGATATCGGCGGCGCTCCGCTTGCGGTGGATCCCGACAAGCTGTTCGAAGCGCTGGCGCGCGTCGCCCGGCTGCCGCGCATGCTCGGCTTTATCGCGGGCGGCGGGCTCGAGCCGTTTGCCGCGTCATTGCACGACCGGCCGCGCCTGCCGCGGCTGATCGGCAACGATGCGCACGCAACCGCCGCGGTACGCACGCCACAGCGCTTCTTTGCGCTGCTCGACGAGTTAGGCGTGGCGCATCCACCGGTGTCGTTCATGCCGCCTGCACAACCTGAGGGCTGGCTCGGCAAGCGAGCCGATGGTTGCGGCGGCACCCATATCCGGCCGGCGGCGGATCTCACCGCAGCGCCGGATTACTTCCAGCGCATCGGTAGCGGGCGCGCGATGTCGGCGTTGTTCATCGCCGCGCGCGGTTCGGTGCGAATCGTCGGCTTCGCCGATCAGTTGACCGTCGCGCTCGGCGCAATGCCATACGTTCATGCGGGTTCGCTCGGTCCGATCGATTTGCCGCCGCAGGTCGCCGCGCAAATAGACGGCGCCTTGCAGGCCATCGTCGCGCGCACTGGCCTCGTCGGCATGAATAGCCTCGACTTTCTGCTCGACGGCGAGCGCATCAGCGTGCTCGAGATCAACGCGCGGCCTTCGTCGAGCGCCGCGCTTTACGAGCTTGCCGCGCCTGCTGCGTGGCCACACGGCTTGCTTGCCGCGCATATCGACGCGTGCCTGAAGGAGCGTTTGCCGCCGACCCCGCCCGCTTCGGGCGAGACACGCTATGCGGCACAGCGTGTCGCGTTCGCGCCGAGCAGCTTTACAGTAAGCCAACGGTTCAGCGATGCGCTGTTCGCTGCGAGCAGTTATCGCGACGTGCCGCTGCCGGGCACGACCATTCCCGCCGGCGCGCCGGTCTGCACGGTTATCGTCAGCACCAGCACGGCCGCTGCGCTGCACGGCGAACTGGAACGGCAGCACGCCCATCTCCTCGAACTGATCGACACATGCCGCGAGTCCCACGATGACTTCATCACCTGAAACAGCTGCATCTTCGGCATCTTCATACGGCACGACGAGCGTCAATGCGCTTGCCGAACCGTTGGTCACGCAACTGATCGACGATGCCGAGCGCTTGCGCGTAGCGGTCTCCCGCACCGCAGCGGGCACGCAGATCGTGGATGCCGGTGTCGCGGTGCAAGGCAGCGTAGCGGCCGGCGTGCTGGTCGCGCGCATCTGTATGGGCGGTCTCGGCGAGGTGGCGCAGCGCATCAGTGCCGAGCGCGAGCCGCTGTGGCCCGCGCTCGTCGAAGTGCATACGTCGACACCGGTGCTCGCGTGTCTCGCCAGCCAGTATGCGGGCTGGAGCCTGTCGGCCAGCAAGGAGCAGAACCACGGCAAGAAGTTTTTCTCGCTAGGCTCCGGGCCGGCTCGCGCACTCGCCTGCAAGGAGCCGCTGTTCGAAGAACTCGGCTATCGCGACCGGCATACGCGCGGCGTGCTGGTAATGGAAGTGCATCAGTTGCCGCCGCAAGCCGTCATCGACAAGGTGCTAAACGATTGCGGTCTCGCCGCCGATGCGTTGACCATCGTCGTCACGCCTACCCAATCGATCGCTGGCACCACCCAGGTGGTTGCGCGCGTGGTCGAAGTGGCGCTGCACAAGGCGCATGTGATCGGCGTACCGCTCGATGCGATCGTCGAAGCGAGCGGCGTCGCGCCACTTCCGCCGCCGTCGCCCGACGGCCTCGCCGCGATGGGCCGCACCAACGATGCAATTCTGTACGGCGGGCGCGTGCAGTTGACCGTCACACAGGATGCGCTCGCACGGCGGCTGGCTAGCGAACTGCCGTCATGGAATTCGCGCGATTACGGCCGGCCGTTCGCGGATGTGTTCGCGTCGTTCAACCACGATTTCTATCAGATCGATCCTGCGCTGTTCGCCCCCGCGCAAGTGTGGGTCAGCAGTCTCGAAAGCGGCGCGACGCACTATGGCGGCAGGCTCGACGGCGCGCTGCTGCACCGGCAATGGGACGGCACTGCGGATCCGCTGGCAACATCGCCGGCCTCCAACCCCACGGATACACCATGAGCGAAGTACCGTTCGGCGCGGGCTTGCGCGTCGCGATCATGACCGATGAAACCGGCTGGCATACCGGGCGCCTGAAAAAGGCGTTTCGCGCGCGCGGCGTGGATGCGCGCTGCATCGATCTCGCCTCGTGCCGCATCGATACGACGTGGCAGCCGTACGGGCTCGCGCTACCTGGCTTCGGCCATACGCTGCCCGATGCGGTATTCGTGCGCGGCATCGCAGGCGGCACGTTCGAACAGGTGACGCTGCGCCTCGGCATTCTGCACGCGCTACGCGAATGCGGCGTACCGGTCTATAACGATGCGCGCGCGATCGAGCGCAGCGTCGACAAGTCGATGACCAGTTTTCTGCTGCATCGCAACGGTGTGCCGACGCCGGCCACGTGGGCCAGCGAATCGGCGGCGTTTGCACAGCGCGTGCTGATGCGCGAAAGCGCGGCCGGCCGGCAAGTGGTGCTCAAACCGCTGTTCGGCTCGCAGGGCAAGGGATTGCGCCGCCTCGGCGCGAGCGCGCGGCGCGACGGCACGTTGACGCCGCTGCCGTCGTTGCGCAGCTTTCAGCAAGTGGCTTATCTGCAGCGCTTCGTCGGCGCACCCGCAAGCGGCGGCAGCGCTCACGCGCCGCGCGCGGGGTTCGACTGGCGCGTGCTGGTAATCGGCGGGCGCGCGGTTGCTGCGATGCGGCGTAGCGGCGGCCGCGGCTGGATCCACAACGTCGCGCGCGGCGCGCGCTGCGAGCCCGCCGAACTCGACGACGTGCTTGCGCAACTCGCTGTGCGCGCAACCAATGCGCTCGGACTCGACTATGCGGGCGTCGACCTGATTCCGGGCACGGCCGAAGGCGCCCCGCCGACACCGCTGGTGCTGGAAGTCAACGGCGTCGCCGCGTGGCGCGGGCTGCAATCCGTCACGTCGACCGATATCGCCGCGGCGCTGGTCGACGATCTGCTCGACCGCAAACTCGCCGGTGCGCACGCCGCCGCACAACTGCCGCCTGCGCTCACCGTCCATGCAAGCCGCTGACGATCCGCTGGTACGCGGCCGCAGCGCCTTTCTGCGCGCCTGCAGCCTCGATGTCGAAACCGCCAAGCCGGGCAACGTCAGTGTGCATAGCGCCGGGCACCGGATGGAAGCGGCCCAGTTCGTCGCCAGCGCTGAGGCCGCCGCACCGGCACTGTTCCAGCATGGCACGCCGGTCGGCGCGCGCATCCTCGATGCGGTGATGCGCACACAGCAGGCGGTCGGCTGCAACACCAATCTCGGCATCGTGCTGCTGGTTGCGCCGCTGGCGGCGGCGCTCGAAGAGCCGGGCAGCCTGCATAGTGCGCTGCATTGGCGCGCCGCCTGCGAACGCGTGCTGCAACGCCTGACGGTCGACGACGCTTGCGCCGCGTATCTGGCGATCCGCGCGGCGAACCCCGGCGGCCTCGGCGACGCGTCTGAACAATCGGTGCACGCGCAACCAAGCATCGACCTGCGCGCCGCGATGGTGCTGGCCGCCGCTCGCGACAGCATTGCGCGTCAATACGAAAACGGCTTTGCCGACGTGTTCGCCACCGGCCTCGCGTCGGTCGCCTCGCTGCCCGACGCGGCCCCCGAAATCGTCACGCTCGACGTGTTTCTTACCTTCCTGTCGACGTGGCCCGACTCGCACATAGTGCGCAAACAGGGGGTGACGGTGGCGCAAAGTGTCACGCGCGAAGCGCGCCAGCGGCATGCGCAATGGCGTATCGCGCCGCACGTGGCGCAGGCCGCGCGGCTCGATGCATGGGATGCCGAACTAAAGGAACAAGGCGTCAATCCGGGCACGAGCGCCGACCTGACGGTCGCAACGCTGTTCGCCGCGATCTGTCTCGCACCGCAGCGCTTCACCCGCTAGCGGGCCTCTCGCGCGATTGGCACGCTTCCTGTTACACCGGACCGTGGTGCATTTTGCGCGCTCGCCGTGCGGCCAGGCGCCGTGCGCCACGAGCGACCCCACGTCGACAGATCCAACCTTCATCGGAGGAACAGCATGGCCAAGATAAACCGCGTCCTGGTAGGCGAGTCGCTAGTCGGCGATGGCAACGAGGTCGCCCACATCGATCTGCTGATCGGACCGCGAGGCTCCGCAGCGGAAACCGCATTCTGCAACGCGCTGACCAACAACAAGGACGGCTTCACGTCGCTGCTCGCCGTGGTCGCACCGAACCTGATGGCCAAACCGAATACGGTGATGTTCAACAAGGTGACCATCAAAGGCGCCAAGCAGGCGGTGCAGATGTTCGGCCCGGCGCAGCATGCCGTGGCACTGGCAGTGGCGGACTGCGTCGAAGACGGCACCATCCCCAAAGACGAAGCCGACGATCTTTTCATCTGCGTCGGCGTCTTCATCCACTGGCAGGCGGATGACGACAAGAAGATTCAGGAGTACAACTACAAGGCAACGCGCGAAGCGCTACAACGCGCCGTCAAGGGCGAACCGAGCGCGGCGGAGGTAGTCTCGAAGAAGGGCTCGGCGGCGCACCCGTTCGCGCCGAACTAGTCCGGCTTCAGGCAATGCGCGCCCTGTGCCGCGCCGGCTCTTCGGCGCC
>DATLOW010000349.1:0-11667 GCA_035536055.1 Paraburkholderia sp.
CCGTACTTGGCGATCATCGCCTGCATCTGCTGCTTGGCCTTGACCGGGCTCCAGTCCGAGTACACCGTGTCGAGCACCTTGATGCCCGGATATTGCGCGAACACCTGATGCGCGGCGGTCTCGCGGTCGGCACTGACGCTCGAACCGGCCTGTCCCGCGAGCATGATCACATTGCCCTTGCCGTGCAGCTTCTCGACGATCCATTGCGCCCACAGGCGGCCCATCATCGCATCCGAACCGGTGACGAACGAAACGAAGTTATCCGATGCAATGCGCCGGTCGACCATCACCACCGGAATGCCCTGCTTCATTGCGCGTGTGACGACCGGATCGAGCGCCTTCTGCGTATTCGCGCTGACGATCAGCAGATCGACGCCGCGCGAAATCAGGTCCTGAATGTCGGCAGCCTGCTTTGCGTCGTCCATGTTGCCGTTGGTGATGATCAGCTGCTTGATCGTATCCGGATGTTCGGAAGCCGCTTTCATCAACGACTGCTGCATCACCACGCGCCAGCTGTCGCCGAGGCCCGCGTTCGAAAAGCCGATCACGTACGGCGCTTTCTTCTTGAACTTCGCGTTGTCCGAGAACGGAATCTGCACGGCCGGATTGAACAGAAAGGTACGCGGTGCGCCGCTGTAGTCGGCATGCGCGCGAAGCGCGGGAAAAAGAAGCGCTGACGCCACCAGCAGCGCACAGGCACGCAAGATCGAACGACGCATGGTTGTCTCCATCGATGTAGATATGTGTCGCGGCGTCGCGCTGCGTTTCTGCGGCACTGCGATCTATAATCGCTTGCCTTGTGCGCCGCAGAATTCGCATGAGCCAGCCGACGGTGCAAATGTGGCATGATCGAAACGGCGCATCTAGCAATTGCGATTACTAGTAATGGCAGTAACAGGGAAGTTTCAGGAGGCGCGCATGGAGAAGCAGCAACGCTTGAACGAACTGGCGGATTTCTTACGGACGCGGCGTGCGCGCCTGCGTCCCGAAGACATCGATTTCCCGGCCGGCAGCCGCAGAAAAACGCCGGGCCTGCGGCGCGAGGAAGTCGCCGAGCGCGCCGGTATCAGCGTTACGTGGTACGCGTGGCTCGAACAGGGCCGCGAAGTGAATGTTTCGTTCAAGACTGTCGAAAGCCTTGCGAATGCATTGAACCTGTCGCCGCACGAGCGCACCCATCTGTTCGAGCTGGCCAATCACTACACACCGCCCGGGCCCTATCCGATCGCGCAGAACGTCAGCGATACGGTGCGCCGCATGATAGATCAGCTGGGCAACATGCCCGCCTATGTGGTGGACGGCAACTGGAATTACGTCACGTGGAACGAAGCCGCCGTGCGGGTTTTCACCGACTTCCGCAAGATGCCGGCGGGCCGCTGCAATCTGCTGTGGTTTACGTTTCAGCACGATGGCGCGCGCACGCTGTTCCGTGGCTGGGACGCGTACGCGAAATGCGTGCTCGCGCAGTTTCGCGGCGATTACATTTTGCGTCCTTCCGGCGAGGTGTTTTTGCGCGACCTCGTCGAAGAGCTCGCCGATACCGATGCGGATTTCTGCCGCTGGTGGGCCGAGCATGAAGTGCTCAAGCGCAGCGACTGGCGCAAGGTGATCGAGCATCCGGTGGCCGGCGTGCTCGAACTGGATGCGTTGTCGCTCGAAGTGCCGGATGCGCCCGGCATGCGGATCATGGTGTACACGCCCGCGCCGTCGACCGATACCGCGCAGCGTATCGATGCATTGATGAAGGCGGCGCAAACCACGCAAAAGCCGTTCGAAGCGGCTTCGGTGCTGGCGACGTTTCGCGAGCCGCATGCGTCGTCGGTGAGAAAGCGCGGTTGAGCGCGACGAGCGCAGCGCGCCGAAGCTAGAACAGCGACAGCGGCGCCTTCACGTCGCGCTCCGCGTAGCGCGCGAGCCGCAGTTGCCGCATGTCGAGCGACGGCGCGCCGGACACGATCCAGCCGGCCATCGTTTTGCCGACCACCGGCCCCATCGCAAAGCCGTGCCCGCAAAATCCGGTGGCCACGGCCAGCCCGCGAATCGCGGTCTGCGCATCGATCACCGGAATGCCGTCGGGCAGCACGTCGATCGCACCGGCCCAACGCTCGACGATCTTCGTTTCCCGTTGCTGCGGAAATGCCGTATGCAACGCGGCAAGCGCACCGCGCACGCTCTTTTCATTCGGTACCAGCCGCGGCTCGCGCACGTGTACCGCGCCGTTCTTCGTGGCTTCGGACCACGGCATGCGCTGTAGCGCGTCGGTCACGCACGCGCCGTTCAGATTGAAGCGAAACGATTTCCGGTGCGCCCACAACGAAGGCAGATACCATTGCAGCCCGCGCAGATGGCCGAGCGTCATATCGACATCGACCTGCGCGTCGTCGGCGATATTGAAGCTGCCGTCCAGCCGCTGCCTGAAGCCGATGCCGTGCGCGATCGTCGACGCGCCGGTCAGCGCCGGGCCCGCGCTGGTGCGCGCGACGCTGCCGCGCACCTGCTGCTGCGGCAGCGCGATGCCAACCGTCTTCAGCAGGCGGAACGACGACAAGCCCGCCGCGCAGACGACGATGCCGGTCTTCACATAACCCCACTCGGTTTCGAGTCCGACCACTTGCCCCGCCGCCACGTCGATTGCGCGTGCGCCACAACCCTCGACGATCTGCACGCCGAGTTCGCGCGCGCGCGTGGCAAACGCGGCCGCCACCCGTGTCGGTTCCGCCTGGCCGTCGCTCGCGGTGTAGATCGCGCCAAACTGGCGCATCTGATAACCCGGCAGCTTGCCGAGCACTTCGCGCTCCGACAGCATCACCGTATCGACGCCGAACTGGCGCGCGGTCGGCAGCCACGCCTCGTAGGCGTCGCGTTCGGCCGGGTTGTTCGCGAGGTACAGGCAGCCTTCGTTGCGCCAGCCCAGATCGGCTTGCAGTTCGTGTTCGAGCGTGCGCCAGATGCCGATGCTGGCCTGCATCAGCGGCACTTCGGCTTCGTCGCGGCATTGCTGGCGCACGAAGCCCCACGCCCGCGACGATTGCTGGCCGGCGACCGTGCTCTTGTCGATCAGCAGCACTTTCTTGCCAGCCCTGGCAAGATAGTACGCAGTGGCACAGCCCATCACGCCGGCGCCGACGATCGCCACGTCGACTTGTTGCGGCAGGCGCGACGACGGCGCGGGCGGATCACGGTGGGCGGACGTGGGCGGTACGTTCATCGGGTCGAAATCGCGGGTCGGATGCGCGCGGGAAAAATGAAAACCGTACGCGGTCGCCGCAATCGGCAACCACGCGCAGCGCGACAGGATAGCGAATCTTTCGGATGCTTGCGAAAAAAACGTGGACTGCACAACGAACAGCGGGGGTCCGGCCGCACTGGCCGGACCCCCGCTCAACCCTCATCTGCCGACAGCCTGCGTTAGCCCGCGGCCTTCAGCGCCAGACGGAACTTGTGCAGCAGCGGCTCGGTATAGCCGCTCGGCTGCTCACGCCCTTCGAACACCAGTGCGCACGCGGCCTTGAACGCCAGCGACGCATCGTAGTTCGGCGCCATCGGCCGGTAGTGCGGATCGCCGGCATTCTGCTGATCGACCACCTTCGCCATGCGCCGGAACGTCTCCTCGACGAACTCGCGCGTCACCACGCCGTGGCGCAGCCAGTTCGCGATGTGCTGGCTCGAGATGCGCAGCGTCGCGCGGTCTTCCATCAGGCCGACGTTGTTGATGTCCGGCACCTTCGAGCAGCCGACGCCCTGGTCGATCCAGCGCACCACGTAGCCGAGAATGCCCTGCGCGTTGTTTTCGACTTCCTGGCGCTTGTCGTCGTCGCTCCAGTCGGCCGCTTCGACCACCGGCACCGTCAGCAGTCCGTCGAGCAGTTCGTCGCGCACGCTGGCGTACGAGGTCTGTTCGAGCTGCTTCTGCACGGCCTGCACGTCGACCATGTGATAGTGCAGCGCATGCAGCGTCGCAGCGGTCGGCGACGGCACCCATGCGGTGTTCGCGCCGGCCTTCGGATGTCCGATCTTCTGCTCGAGCATCGCGGCCATCATGTCCGGCATCGCCCACATGCCCTTGCCGATCTGCGCGCGGCCGCGCAGGCCCGCGGCGAGGCCGGCCAGCACGTTGCTGCGCTCGTACGCGGCGATCCATGCAGTCGACTTCATGTCGCCCTTGCGCAGCATCGGGCCTGCTTCCATCGACGTATGCATCTCGTCGCCGGTGCGGTCGAGAAAGCCGGTGTTGATAAACGCGACGCGCGCCGACGCTGCCGCGATACACGCTAGCAGGTTCACGCTGGTGCGGCGCTCTTCGTCCATGATGCCCATCTTCATCGCGTTGCGCGCCAGTCCCAACAGGTCTTCGACGCGCCCGAACAGTTCGTTGGCAAACGCCACTTCGGCCGGGCCGTGCATCTTCGGCTTCACGATATACACCGAGCCGGTGCGCGAATTCAGCTTGTGCTGGCGGTCGTGCAGCGCGCACAGCGTGGTCAGCACCGCGTCGAGAATGCCTTCCGGAATTTCGTTGCCGTCTTTGTCAAGAATGGCCGGATTCGTCATCAGATGGCCGACATTGCGAATAAACAGCAGCGAGCGGCCATGCAGCTTCACCGACGAACCGTCCGCGCGCCGGTATTCGCGGTCCGCGTTCAGCTTGCGCGTGAAGGTCTTGCCGCCCTTGCTGACTTCCTCGGTCAGCGTGCCGTTCATCAGGCCGAGCCAGTTGCGGTACAGCTGCACCTTGTCGTCGGCATCGACTGCCGCCACCGAGTCTTCGCAGTCGATGATGGTCGTCACCGCCGCTTCGACCAGCACGTCCTTCACGCCGGCCGCATCGGTCTTGCCGATCGGATCGTTGGCATCGATCTGGATTTCGAAGTGCAGGCCGTTGTGCTTGAGCAGCACCGCCGTCGGTGCCGCCGCGTCGCCCTGATAGCCGATGAACTGCGCCGGATCGAGCAGCGCCGTGCTGCCGCTTTTCAGCGTGACGGCCAGTTGGCCGTTGTCGAGCGCATAGCGCGTCGCGTCGCTATGCGAGCCGTTCGCGAGCGGCGCCGCCTGGTCGAGGAACGCGCGCGCCCGTGCGATCACGCGTGCGCCGCGCACCGGGTTGAAGCTCGCGGTCTTTTCCGCGCCGTCGGTCTCGGCAATCGCATCGGTGCCGTACAGTGCGTCGTACAGGCTGCCCCAGCGCGCATTCGCGGCATTCAGCGCGTAGCGCGGGTTCGACAGCGGCACCACCAGCTGCGGGCCAGCCTGTTCGGCGATTTCGGTGTCGACGTGGTCGGTCGTCGCCTCGACGCGCGCCGGCGGCTGCACGATATAGCCGATGCTTTCGAGGAATGCGCGGTATGCATACGAATTGCGCACCGGGCCCGGATTGGCGCGGTGCCAGTTGTCGATTTCCTGCTGCAGGCGGTCGCGTTCGGCGAGCAGCGCGCGATTTTTCGGCGCGAGTTCGTGCACGAGCTTGTCGAAGCCGCTCCAGAATGCGGCGCTCTGAACGCCGGTGCCCGGCAGGGCTTCGGTTTCGACGAACTGGTCGAGTTGGGCGGCTACGCGCAGGCCGCCTCGTTGGGTCATCTGGGTCATGGTCGGTGCATCCTGTCTATCTGCTGTCTTTGATATGGCGGGCGGGCTGGGCCGCTTATGTTTGACGTCGGTGTCGCCGCGGGGTTGCGCGGCTGGGCAAGCGGCGCCTCAGGAAAGGCTTTGCGCGCCCGCGCGCGCCACCTGGGCATCCTGGTCGGCCTTCACGCCGGACACGCCGACCGCGCCCACCACATGGCCGTCGACGATCACCGGCACACCGCCCTCGAGCGCGCCGGCAAGCGGTGCGCTGAGAAACGCGGTGCGCCCGCCGTTGATCATGTCCTCATACTGTTTCGACTCGCGGCGGCCGAGCGCGGCGGTGCGGGCTTTTTCCGCGGCGATATAGCTGCCGATCGGCGCACAGCCGTCGAGGCGCAGCAACGCCAGCGGATGACCGCCGTCGTCGACTACCGCGATCGTCACCGCCCAATTGTTCTGCTCGGCTTCTTTGCGGGCGGCGTCGAGAATACGCGTCGTCTCGGCCACGGATAGCGTGGGCTTGTTCAACATATTCAGTTTCCTTTCGAATGCAGGTTGACTGGGCTTGAACCGGACGGGGCGTCATGCGGGCCGCACGCGCAGGCAAAACGAGGGGCAACCGGCGTTCCCGGAGGGATCGAACGGGGATTCGAGCGACGTCAGGACCGGCAACGGGTTGCCCGCGTCGCAGCGCCTGGGCTGAGGCGGCATGCACGCGGTTCGCTGCCGAGGGTACCACTTCGAAACGCGAAATGTGCGGCCCGCGTGCCGACGGGCGTCTCGCCGATGTTCCCGCGCGCAACGATTCGCCACGTTGCCGGTCTACAGTGGGCTGCCGCGACGCCGCCTGCGGGCCGCGGCGCATACATCTTCCTTTCATTCCGGCGCGCGGGGCGCGCCTTTCCCGAGGTGAAAGATGGACCAGACCGAACACTATTCCCTGTTTATCGGCGGCGCATGGGTGCCGTCTTCCGGCGATGCGCGCCTGACGATCCGCAGCCCGGCGACCGGCGCGCTGGTCGCCACGGTACCGGACGCGAACGACGCCGACGTCGACCGCGCAGTCGACGCCGCCGCCGCGGCCTTTCCGGCATGGAGCCGCCGCACCGCGGTGGAGCGCGCGGATTTTCTGCTGCGGTTGAACCAGTTGGTGCTGCGCGATCTGGAGCGGCTCGCGCAACTGCTGACGCTAGAGGTCGGCAAGCCGATTCGCGAGGCGCGCGGCGAAGTCGACTTCGCGACGCAGTTGATCCGCTATGCGGCGGAGAACACGCGCCGCATCGAAGGCGATATCGTGCCGGGCAGCCGGCCCGGCGAAAAGATTCTGATCGACAAGCTGCCGCACGGCGTGATCGGCGCAATCTCCGCGTGGAACTTCCCGATCGCACTGCTCGCGCGCAAGGTCGCGCCGGCGATTGCCGCGGGCAATACGATCGTGTTGAAACCGCACGAACTGACGCCGGTCGCATCGCTCGAATTCGGCAAGCTGATTGCCGAAGCGGGCATCCCGGCGGGCGTGGTCAATATCGTCAGCGGCGCGATTCCGACCGGGCAGCGGCTCGTCACGAACCCGACCGTCAAGCTGATCACGATGACCGGCAGCACGGCCGCGGGCAAGAAGATCATGGCGGCGGCCGCGCCCACGCTGAAGGAAGTGCGGCTCGAGCTGGGCGGCAAGGCGCCGTTTATCGTGCTCGACGATGCGGACCTCGAAAAGGCCGCCACCGCAGCGGTCGAAGCGCGCTTCCTGAATGCCGGCCAGGTGTGCACCTGCAATGAGCGCACCTATGTGCACGAGAAGGTCTACGACCGCTTCCTCGAACTGCTGACGCAGAAGATCAGCGCGATCAAGGTCGGCGACCCCAGCGACGAAGCCACGCAGATGGGCCCGAAAGTCAGCGCGGCCGAGCTGGAAAAGGTCGACGCAATGGTCGCCAAAGCGGTGGCGCAAGGCGCGCAGGTGCGCATGGGCGGCAGCCGCTTTACCGGCAAGCTGTTCGAGCGCGGCCACTTCTATCAGCCGACGCTGCTTACCGGCATCACGCACGAGATGGACATCGTGCACGCCGAGGTGTTCGGGCCGGTCGTGTCGGTGATCAAGATAAAGGACTTCGACGAAGCGCTGAAGCTCGCCAACGATTCGAACTATGGATTGTCCGCGTATCTGTTCACCAACGATCTCAGCGTGCTGTTGCGCACCACCGCAGAGCTCAATTTCGGCGAGATCTATGTGAACCGGTCGCTTGGCGAAGCGCCGCAGGGCTTCCACCACGGCTATGGCGATAGCGGTCTGGGCGGCGAGGACGGCAAGTACGGGCTCGAAGCCTATGTGCGCACCAAGACGGTTTATCTGAACGCGTGATTACGCGCCTTAGCTGATCCGTCCGGTTTCCTGACCGGCTGATCCATATCGACGCAAACAAAAAGCGAAGCAGCGCTCTGCTTCGCTTCGTTTGCTTCAGCGCGCCTTGATCCGCTCGATCGCGAAGCGGGCCATCGCGCGCAGCGTCTTCACGTCGGTTCCGGCACGGGCAGCCAGCTGCAGGCTTTGCATCGTCATCAACACGAAAGCCGCGGCTTCGCGCGCTTCCATCTTTGCGTCGAGCTCGCCGCTGGCCTGCCCTTCCGCAATACGCTGTGCGACCCGTTTGAGCAGCATCGGCGCCGCCTTCGCGCGCAATGCGACCAGCTCGGCGTCGCCGTTGCCGAACTCGCAGGTTGCGTTGACACCGAAACAACCCAGTTCGCGCGTCGGCCCATGATCGGGCGCAATGCCGAACAGCAGCGCTTCGAGCCCCGCCACCACGGTCGCGCCGCCGGACAGCCGCGCAAGATGGCCCGCAATGCTGTGCAGCTGGTAGCGCTGCATCGCTTCCAGGTAGAGCTTGCGCTTGTCGCCGAACGCGTTGTACAGGCTTTGCCGGCCGATATTCATCGCCGCCAGCAGGTCTTCGGTTGACGTGCCGGCATAGCCCTTCGCCCAGAACACGTGCGTGGCACGCTCCAGCGCCTCATCCCGATCGAATTCACGTGGTCTCACCATGGCGCGATCGTAACGATTGTGGATCGACTGGTCAATAATTTGGACTTGCTTGTGCGCAACGTGTTTACCCGGAGGTCGTGTGGCGGCCGAAGATCTTGCGGTAGTAAATCTGCCCCGCGTGCAGATGCCCGTTGAAGCGGAAGCCCTGCGACAGCATATCGTCCATGTCCACGCGGCTGATCTTCATCACATAGCTGTGTGCAGTGGTCACCAGACGTGTTGTGCCGTCCGCTTCGGCGGCGCTGAACCACTTGCCCGGATCCGCATGCCCGGCCGGCCAGGTGCCGCGACGGGTTTCGACCTGCCAGCCGCCATCGAGCAAAATCCAGATATCGTCTTTCGGCGCACTATCGGTCGCGCAATCGACGATCACGGTGCCCGCCTGCGCTTCCCATTCGCGCGAGTGATCGATGGCCCAGCGCAGCTGAACCGTGTTGAGGCTGGTAAAGAACGGCGTTTTGCGCAACAAGTGCAGATAGGTGATGGAGGCTTTCATTTCTGGATTTCCTGGCGCTGCCGGGTCGGTTGCCGCCGGGTTGCGCGGGCTGCATGCAGTAACCCGCGCAAGCGCGACGAGCAGCGCACCAACGGCAATATGGATCGGTTTCATTGCACGTGCATAAGAGGTGGTCTGGTTCGCTGGCGCGCCGGGCGCGCCGACAGGGTCAATCATGGTCTATTCCATCCATATCATCATTACGCGGCGATGATGATGTTAATTCCATTCTCATCAACAATTGTGCGGCTTGCTCTCTCTGTGGTCGGCGGTGCACCGTGACATATGACAAATCCTTTTTCGATCTGCAGTTGCGGTTTGCCGCACGCGCCGCGCAACTCGCCGGCGTGCCGTTCGAGCAGGCGCTGCTGGACCGCACCAATCTGTACGTGCGTTTGGTCGGCGACCGGCGGTTCGACGCCGGCCATCCGTTATGGATCACTTATCTGGAAGGGCTGCGGCGCAGCGCCGATGCGAGCGACTGGACATGGCGCTTCTATCTGCAGCGGCCCGATCGCGGGCAACCGCCTGAGGTCGTCGCTACGTTTGGCTGCTTTTGCTATGCGCTGACCGATGAGGCTCATCGTGTGAAGCTGCACTTTCAGCATGCACAACGCGATGGCGACTCGCCGCTCAGCGCGGCCTGCGCGCCGCAGCGGATTCGCGAATTGCACATGCTGGTCGAGGATGTCGCAGCGAGGCTAGGTGCGGACGCGCGAATCGCTGGGCTGTCGTGGCTATACAATCTGCCTGCGTATCGGAGGCTGTTTCCGACTGCGTATGTAGAGAACGCGCAAGCCGTCGAAGGGAAATTTCGCAATATGCCGCTGTGGGGGCAATTTATCGACTTTCGCGGCAGACTCAAGCCGCAGCGCGTCGAGGCTTTCGAACAGCGGCTCGCTGCGCTGGATGACGTCGCTCAGCTCGGCTCGTGCTTTCCGCTGCAACCGTTGGCGGTCGAGGCGCCGCTCGATGTGTTCGCGCAGTTCTACCGACAACGCGATAGCGATCGCAGCGATCGATAACAGCCCCGCACCCCATCGGCGGGCTGTTATCGCGTGTCGTCGCGGCACGTGTGCTTATTTCTGCTTCGGTTTCATCAGCACCTTGATCGAGTCGAGCGAGTTGGCGACCTTGATCGCCTGATCCCACTCTTCCAGCGAAAAGCCGTGCGTGACGATGCCCTTCGACGTGACGAGTCCGCGCGCCAGCAGATCGATCGCGATCGGATAGCAATATGGGCCAAGATGCGCGCCGCGCACGTCGAGTTCTTTGCGGTCGCCGATGATCGACCAGTCCACCGTCGCATCGCTGCCGAACACCGAAAACTCGACGAAGCGCCCCAGCTTGCGAATCAGATCCAACCCCTGGTTCACGCCGGCCGGCACGCCGGTCGTTTCGATATACACGTCGCAACCGTACTGGTTGGTCAGCGATTTGATGATTGCGAGCGCATCGTCGTTCTTCGGATTGATCGTCACGTCTGCGCCATATTCACGCGCCAGCGCGAGCCGTTCGTCGACCAGATCGATCACCACCAGTTTTTTCGGCGTCTTCAGATGCGCGACCTGCGTCATCATCAGGCCAAGCGGCCCGGCGCCGGCGATCACCACCACGTCGTCGAGCTGGATGTCGCCGCGATTGACGGTGTGGATCGCACAGGCAAGCGGCTCGATAATCGCCGCATCTTCCAGCGACACGCCGTCGGGAATCTTGTGCACGATGGCGGTCGGCGGAAAGCGCATGTATTCCGCCATGCCGCCGTCGGCCACCTCGCGCTGGAAGCCGAAGATATTGTGCACTTCGCACATCCAGTACTGGCCCGACTTGCAATAGCGGCATTTCGCGCACGGCACGATCTGCTCGGCGATCACGCGGTCGCCGGGCTGCACGCCGAAGTGCTCGGCCGCCCCGTCGCCGAGTTCTTCGACATAGCCGAAAAACTCATGGCCCGGAATCACCGGCGCCTTCACCCATGGATTCGGTCCGCCCCAGAACATCTTTGCGCCCGACCAGCATTTGCAGTCGCTCGCGCAAATGCCGCACGCCGCGATGCGGATCACCAGTTCGTTGCGGCCCGCGCGCGGCCGCGCGACCTGTTCGACGCGATAGTCCTGCGGCGCGCGGCAGACGATCGCGGTCATCTGCGATGCGGAGTTCGGAGGGGTGCTCATAGTGGCCTCGCCGTAGAGTAATGATGAGTGAAAGCGCTGCGGTAACCGATGCTCGAACAACGCAAAGCCGTCGCCCGTCTCACTCGAGCACGATCTGCACCTTCACGTCGGTCGGTTTGCCGCTCGCCGCCTCTTCGAATGCCTTGATGCCATCGGCAAATGCGAACGAGCGCGAGATAAACGGCTTCACGTCGATGCGCCCTGACGCGATCAACTGGATCGCACGCGGGAAAATGTTCGCGTAACGGAACACCGATTCGATGCGCGCCTCCTTGATCTGCAGCCCGACCACGTCGAGCGGCACCGGGTTTTGCGGCATGCCGACCAGCACGAGGCAGCCGCCGGGGCACAGCAGGTCGAGAATGCCGTTGAACGCCTTGTCGCTGCCGCTC
>DATLOW010000350.1:0-9071 GCA_035536055.1 Paraburkholderia sp.
TCGTGCTCCTCGATCTTCACGCGGCCCTGCTCGACCTTGCCCTCGCGCTTGACCGCCGCGGCCTCGCCGAGCTTGCGGTCGCGCCCGGCCTCGCGGCGCAGCCGCGCGAACGTGACCGCGGAGATGATCGATTCGCCGACCTTCTCGGCCACCGAGAGCCAGGAAAAGCGGAAGTATAGCGACAGGCCGATGCCGAGCATCAACAGCAACGCGAGCGTGCCGCCGGTGAAGCCGAGCGCATGCGACACGCCGCGCGCGACCGCCTCGCCAACCACGCCGCCCGGCGCGCGGGGCAGCTGCACCTTCAGCGACCACATGCGCAATGCTTCGATGCCGTCGCACGACAGCAGCACCAGCACGAACGCGCCCGCCTCGGCGAGCCACGTGGTATCGCGCGGCGCGTCTTCTTCGAGCGCCTCGTTGCGGGTAATGCGCCGGTAGTTGGCCGAGATGCGCCGCGCGAGCAGCACGACCCACCAGTAGGCGGACAGGCCGAACAGCAGCAGCAGGATGTCGGAGGTATAGGCGCCGACGCGGCCAGCCCAGTTCGCGATATGGTCGACCTGTGCCGAATGCGTCCAGCTCGGATCGCGCCGGCTGTAGCTGACGAGGGCCATCACCAGGAACACGCCGACGGCGACCTGCAGAATCCAGCGGATTTCGGTGAAGAGGCGCGACATGCGGTGAGGCAATGCCTGCGCGTTCGCGGAATAGGTAGCTTTTGCCATTGATCCTTAGCGTGTGCGGCCAGCAGCCGGCAGGCGCTGCGTTGCGCCCGCTGCTGCGCGGCGGACGGCCCGCCGGGCGCCGCTGCGCGCCCCGTGGCGGGCCGCCGGTCGTTCGATCCGGGCTATTGTAAACGTACTGTCGCAAGCGAGGCTGTAAGTGAGGGTAACCGGCAACACTTGCCTATCGGACCGATCACAAACCTTGATGACGCCGGGGTCGGGCCTGCCCTTTATAATGCCGGTCTGTCACCTCATGTAATGCGTCGGAGCAGTTTCCCGGCCCCGGCAGCACGGCCAGACGCTTTTAAGGATTTCATCATGCCAGCAACCCCGACCAAACACGCCAAGGTTCTGATTCTCGGCTCCGGCCCCGCCGGCTACACGGCGGCTGTCTATGCCGCGCGCGCCAACCTGTCGCCGGTGCTCGTCACGGGTCTCGCGCAAGGCGGTCAGCTGATGACCACCACCGACGTCGAAAACTGGCCGGCCGACCCGCTCGGCGTGCAAGGCCCGGAGCTGATGCAGCGCTTCCAGCAGCATGCGGAACGCTTCAACACCGAGATGATCTTCGATCACATCCACACCGCGAAGCTGCAGGAAAAGCCGATCCGGCTGATCGGCGATTCCGGCGAGTACACGTGCGACGCGCTGATCATCGCGACCGGCGCTTCCGCGCAGTATCTGGGGCTGCCGTCCGAAGAGCTGTACATGGGCCGCGGCGTGTCCGCCTGCGCGACCTGCGACGGTTTCTTCTACAAGCAGCAGCACGTGGCGGTGGTCGGCGGCGGCAATACCGCGGTGGAAGAAGCGCTGTATCTGGCCGGCATCGCGAAGAAGGTCACCGTGATCCACCGCCGCGACAAGTTCCGCGCGGAGCCGATCCTGATCGACCGCCTGCTCGAAAAAGAGAAGGAAGGCGTGGTCGAGATCAAGTGGAACCACACGCTCGACGAAGTGAAGGGCAACGAAGGCGGCGTGAACGGCGTGCGCATCAAGGATACGCAGACGGGCGCCACCACCGACATCGAACTGCAGGGCCTGTTCGTCGCGATCGGCCACAAGCCGAATACGGACATTTTCGAAGGTCAGTTGGAGATGAAGAACGGCTACATCATCACGAAGTGCGGCCTGCAGGGTAACGCGACGGCAACCAGCATTCCGGGCGTGTTTGCCGCGGGCGACGTGCAGGACCACGTGTATCGCCAGGCGATCACCAGCGCCGGCACCGGCTGTATGGCCGCGCTCGATGCGCAGCGTTACCTCGAAAGCATTCACGAATCGATCGGCGAGCGCGCGATGAGCGCGGAAGCCGAGCGCTAGGCGACACGCGCGGCGCAGGCCAGCGAAGCAAAGGAAAGCGCCGGCCGCGCATCCGACTCGCACAAAAGCCGCTGTGCATCGCGCAGCGGCTTTTTCGTTGGTACCGGTCGAGCGAAACCTGAAACGTTACGCGAGTCCGGCCAGCCGGAACACGCTGACCACCCCGTTCATACGCTCGGCCTGCTCGCGCAGCGAAGCCGCCGCAGCGGCAGCCTGTTCGACCAGCGCCGCGTTCTGTTGCGTGACCGAGTCCATCTGCGTGACGGACTGCGTCACCTGTTCGATACCTTCGCTCTGCTCCTCGGAAGCAGCCGAAATCTCGCCGGTGATTTCCGTCACGCGCCGCACCGCCTCGTTGATCTCGCTCATCGTCTTGCCCGCGCGGCCGACCAGTTCGGTACCGTTGCCCACGCGCTCCACCGAGCGGTCGATCAGTGCCTTGATTTCCTTGGCCGCCGCGCCGCTGCGCTGCGCGAGCGTGCGCACTTCGCCTGCCACCACCGCGAAGCCGCGGCCTTCTTCGCCGGCGCGCGCGGCTTCGACCGCCGCGTTCAGCGCAAGGATGTTGGTCTGGAACGCGATGCCCTCGATCACGCCGATGATGTCCGCAATCTGCTGCGAGCTGCCGTTGATTTCGCCCATCGTCGCGACGACCTGAGAAATCACATCGTTGCCGGTCTGCGCGACGCTCGCGGCTTCGCGTGCGAGATTGGTCGCCTGGCGCGCGTTATCGGTGTTCTGCCGGACCGTCGAGGTCAGCTCGGTCATGCTCGAGGCCGCCTGTCCGAGCGACGCGGCCTGCTCCTCGGTACGCTGCGACAGATCGATATTGCCCGCGGAAATCTGCTTGGTGGCGGTGGCGATCGACTGCGCGCTGTCGCGCACCGATGTGATCGTCGTGGTCAGACGCGCCTGCATCGTGCGCAGGCCTTCCATCAGGCGCCCCATCTCGTCGCGCGAACGCACGTCGATACGATGCGACAGATCGCCGTCGGCGATCGCATCGAAGTGACGCAGCGCTTCGTCGAGCGGCCCCGCAATCGACTTCTGCAGCGTGTACCACGCAATCGCCGCCATCGCGAGGCCGATCGCGAGCCCCACGCCGGCCAGCACC
This sequence comes from Paraburkholderia sp., assembly GCA_035536055.1. Lineage (GTDB taxonomy): Bacteria > Pseudomonadota > Gammaproteobacteria > Burkholderiales > Burkholderiaceae > Paraburkholderia. Next base: position 3,163 of record DATLOW010000350.1, read on the forward strand.
AGAATGCCGCGGAAGCGGCTCTGCGCAGCCTCGTACAGCGCGCGCGCCTGTTCGGCCTGAATCGCTTCGAGCCGCGAGGTGCGGTCAGTCACTTCGTTGAACGGCGCGGTCATTTTCTTCGCGATCAGATCGCCGAGCGCCGCGTTGTCGTGCTTTTCGATCGCCGCATACACCTGTGCGACCGGACCGGCCATCACTTCGGCACGCTTCGCGTCAGCCTCCTGAGTCACGCGTGCTTCTTCATCGCCGGCCGGCAACGCGCGATACGTCTGCCACGCCTTGTCGGCGATGTCGAACTGCTCGCGCGCATGCATGACGAGATCGGCGACGTCGGGACTATCCGGTTTTGCCGCGATGCGATCGAGCACGAGGCGCCCGCGCGCGGTGAAGAAATCGGCGCGGCCCAGCGCGATCGACGACGCAAGCTGGTTCGTATACAGCTCTTTCTGATCCGCATTGCTCAACGCGATGCCGACTACGCCGAGCGCTGCGCCGATCAGCATCAACAAGCCAAGAAAACCCATCGCCAGTGCGAGGCGAGTACGAATGGTGATATTTCGGAACATGGAGACCTCAAGCAGGAAAGCGCAATGAAAGCTCGCGCACGACCGGATGCACCCGGTCAACTCGGGTTTACGGCAGGACGCCGCGGATATGAAGGTCACGCGACAAGTTGACGCGTCGGTGTCGGCGTCCGCGATTCGCGAACACGCGCATCGCGACGGAAGCAATCCGCGCTGCAGGTGTTAAAAGACAGGTAGCGGGCTATCGGCGCCTCGCAGCACCATCAGCCGCCGTGGGTGATTTGGCTGTTTTGTTCACAACTGTCCTAACGATTGGAGAAAACAACATGAAGATCCGTCTCGCAGCTGCTGTGTCGATTTCGGCTCTGGCCTTCGTTTCATTCGGTGCGCACGCACAGGCGAGCCGCACCACGCGTGCGGAGGTCAACGCGGAGCTGGCGCAACTGCAAGCCGCCGGCTACGGCGGAGAGAAAGTGACTTACCCGAACAAGCTGCAGGCCATCCAGGCGCACATTCAGGCCGCGAGCCCGGCAGCGAACGGCGGCGCGGGTGGGTACGGCAATCCCGCCTGGAACGGCACGGCGCAATAGGCCGCGCGCGCGCTTGAGCAGGCGGCTTGTATGTGGCGGCGATACGCGCAGTTGCCTGCGTGCGACGTGGTGAATCGATGACGTAAATCGATGGCGTATATCGATGACCTGAAGCAACGACGTAGCGCGACACGTCAGCCGTCGCCCCTCCCCGCATTACAGCCGATCGATCAGTGATCCTTGCTGGTTGTGCGCGCAACGGATGCACCGTGCGGCCCATCCGTATGCGCGCCTTTCGGCCCGTCGGCAGGCTTCTTCGTGCCGGTCAACATCGCACCGATCAGATTCTCGCGCAGCCACAGGCTCATCACGATCGCTGCGCCGATATGCACGCACACGCACACTTCGAGCGCGATCGACAGCCACATATGCAGCGCCTGCGGCCAGTCTTCGCCCCAGTAGCGGTCGGTGCGCATCAACCAGCCGCTCACGGCCAGCGCGAACACCAGCACCCACAGCAACATGGCCATCAACGCGCCGAGCGGGTTGTGCGATACGTGATGCGACGGTCGGCCACGCGCCAGCGAATGCAGATAGGCGGCGAGCTGCCGCCGTGACGGCCACCATCCGGAAAAGCGCGCGTGACGCGTGCCGCAAAAGCCCCACACGATACGCAGCGCGGCGAGTCCCGCCGCGGCGTAACCGAGCCACCGATGCAGCGGATCGGTCGGACCGAACAGATTCCATACGACGATGCCCGCAATCGTCCAGTGCGTGAGCCGCACCCACAGGTCCCACACCTTGATGCGCGCAGCGGACGTTGCAGTCATGGCGATGGCGCGCTGCGTGTCAGTCGATTTCCGACTTCACGACGTCGAGCGTTTTCGTGTCGTAGTAAATCTCGACCTTCTTGCCTTCCTTGTTGGTGCCGTAGATCTCATAGCAGTTGCCGTCGACCTTGAACTTTTTGATCTTGTAGCCCTGCCCTTCGAGTTGCGCGCGCGCATCGGACTCCTTGATCCATTCGCTCTTCGGATGCGCGGTGCAGTCCGCCTTCGCAAAGGCGGTCCCCGAAACCCCGATCGCCGCCAACAACGTCACCAGCCTGAACATATCGACACCTCGTTTGTTGGGAAAACGAAAGGAACTCTGCCACAAATGAGAACTCATCTCAACTATTGGTAAGGCAGGTGTCGGTCGCACGGCGATTCATGCTAGTTGTGCACCATAACGATTCATCGGCTGCGCAAACCGAGCGCGCGGTTTTAATGCCAGCCGTTTGCCACTATCATGGCGGGACTTTTGCCGAAGTCGCGTCGCCCCACCCCCTCCCCCCGGTTTCAAGCAGCGCGTCTTTCGGTCAGCCAACATCGCGCTGACGGTGCGCCGTCGCTTCGCGCTGCCCTTTCAGATGAACAACGATTCCACGCACACCGCGTTGTTGTGGATCGTCGCCACCGGCTTCTTCATGCAGGCGCTGGATACGACGATCGTCAACACCGCCCTGCCTTCCATTGCCCACAGTCTTGGCGTTCCCGCACTCGCCATGCAGCCGGTCGTCGTCGCGTACACGCTGACGATGGCACTGCTGACGCCCGCCTCCGGCTGGCTCGCCGACCGCTTCGGCACGCGCCGCGTCTACTTCACCGCGATCCTGCTGTTCGTGATCGGCTCGTTATGCTGCGCCGGCGCGCATACGCGCGGCCAGCTGATCGTGGCGCGCGTGCTGCAGGGCGTCGGCGGCTCGATGCTGCTGCCGATCGGCCGCCTCGCGGTATTGCGCGCGGTGACCGGCGAAGCCTACGTGTCGGCGCTCGCGCTGATTTCGGTGGCCGGCCAGGTCGGCCCGATTCTCGGCCCGACGCTCGGCGGCTGGTTCGTCGAGGCGCTCAGCTGGCACTGGATCTTCCTGATCAACGTGCCAATCGGTGCAGTGGGCCTGCTGGCGGTGAACCGCTATCTGCCGGATGGCGCGTCGCGCGATGCGCCGCCATTCGACGTGATCGGCTGCGGCCTGCTGTCGCTGTGCATGGTCGCCTGTTCGCTGGCAATCGACGTGCCGATGCACACCCATCGCGTCGCGTGGTCGGTCAGCCTGTTTCTGCTCGGCCTGGCGGCAGCGCTCGCCTATATCCCGTATGCGCGGCGCGCGCGCAATCCGCTGTTCAGGCTGGGCCTCTTCAGCGAGCCCAATTTCAGCGTCGGGCTGATCGGCAATCTGCTCGCGCGCGTCGGCGCGAGCGCCGTGCCGTTTCTGGTGCCGCTGCTGCTGCAGCTGCAACTCGGCTATACGCCGCTGCATTCCGGGCTGATGATGCTGCCCGCCGCGCTGGTCGGCACCGTCGCCAAACGCTGGATCGCGCCGCTGATCCGCCGCTACGGCTACGAAACCTTCCTGCTGGTCAACACGCTGATCGTCGGCACCTCGATCGTTGCGTTCGCACTCTTTTCGCAGAGCACGCCGCTACTGCTCGAAATCGCCGTGCTGGCGATCTTCGGCGGCGCCAACTCGATGCAGTTCGCGGCGATGAACAGCGTGACGCTCAAAGACCTGAAGAGCGCCGATGCAGGCAGCGGCAACAGTCTGTTCTCGATGGTGCAGATGCTGGCGATCGGCCTTGGCGTATCGATCGGCGGCGGCCTCGTGAACCTGTTCACCGATCAATTGCATTCGGCGACGCTGGCGTTCCGGCTCAGCTTCGCGAGCGTCGGCGTGATCACGATGCTGTCGGCGCTGGTGTTCCGGCGCCTCGACCAGGATGCGGGGCGGCCGGTGCCCGCGGCGCCGCGCGCCGTGCAGCGCTAACGGCGCGCGGCACTCGGCACTCGGCGCTCGGCGCTCGGCGCTCGGCGCTCGGCGCTCGGCACGCGGCACGCGGCACGCGGCAACGCAACGCAACGCAACGCAACGCAACGCAACGCAACGCAAGGCAACGCAAGGCAAGGCAACGCAAGGCAAGGCAAGGCAAAAGCCTAGCGCGCGCAACGGTCGGCGGCCGACGCGGGCCGCAGCGCGGCCAGGTCGAAATCGGTTTCCTTCAGGCCCTGCTGGGTCAGCGCGACCCAGTGCAGGCTGTTCGGCGACCTGACCAGACCGATGCCACCCACCTCGCCCCATTTGATCGGCGACGGCAAGCTGCCCGCCAGTTCGACAGACGCCGCGCCGAGCTTCAGCGCCATCAGCCTGCCGTCGCGCGACGGCAGAAAGGCGCGCTCGCCGCTCACCGCAATGCCCGCTTCGCGCACCGTGGCCGGCATGCACGCGAGCGTGGCCGTGGTCGCGCCGCTCGCATCGAGCAGTTGCGCGAAACCCTTGCCGTCGTCACCGGTCGCCACCAGCAAAAAACGCTCGACGGCAGGCACATAAGTCACCGCGTACGTGTAGTAGCGCAGCCGCGGCGCCAGCACGCGCGCGTCGCTCAGGCTGCCGTCCTGCGGATTGAAGACGGCCGTCTTGAGCCGCGCATACGTGGCGCCGCTCACGTACTGCTGCCAGACCAGCAGTGCGCGCGTCGGCGAGCCGGCGATCAGCGGCCACCATTCGCGCACGCGCGGCGCGACGTTGACCGCCTGCAGCTGCGTGCCGTTCGCATCGTAGGTCTTCAGATACACGCCGTTGCCGGTGCCGAGATTGTCCTGGCCGCCGCCGTCGACCCAGTCGTCCGCATAGAACACCACGAAGCGCGCGCCCACTGCCGCGACGTGTCCCGAATGACCGCCCGATCTGACGTCGTTCGGATACGGCAGCACGCCCTGCAGATCGGACGTGTACACGCCGTAGCGCTGGCTCACCTCATCCGGCGTATTCCAGCCGTCCTCGAAGGTCACCATCACGCGGCCGCTGTCGTTGGCCGCCACCGATACCGGCTCTTGCGCCTCGCCACGGCTGATAAAGACGCGCGGCTTGTCGAGATTGGCCTGCTGCGCCGACCAGTGCGCGACGTAGACGTCGTGAGTCCAGTTGCGGTCGCGGCCAGGACCGCGCGGCGGCAGACCGGAACTGCTGAAGAACACGTTGATGTCGCCGCGCCCATCGGGCACAGCATCGATGCCGTGCATAAAGGCGCGCGGATCGATCGCGCGCGAGCGGCTTGCGCCTTTCGCCGCGGCGGCGGCGGGCAACGGGCACAGGCACGCTTGCGCACCGAGCAACGCAGCGATCGCCAGCACAGTTCGCATGATGTTTTCCCGTTCGACGGATGACGGACTTCGCTGCGTGGCGGCGGGCGTCGGGTGCCGCGCCACGCACCAGAGGGGCGCTGCGCGCTTCGTCCGCCACGCCGATGATCGCCCGGTCATGCATGCGCTGACCGTTGCCGAACGCACAAGGGCCCGCGCTCGCCGGCACCGGAGCCCCCGATGATGCGTTGCGCGCCGCGGCCGGGAAAGGAAGGCGGCCACATACGCCGCCGCCCGGCGGCGCAGCGCCCGGCGGCGATCGGCGTACCCGCCTCGCCGATTGACGTGACCCGTCGCGCTCATTCACGGCTAATTCGCCGCGCCGATCATCTGCGCATGGCTCGGACACAGCATTGGGCCACCCCGATCACAGCCGTTCGATACCTTAGCGAGGCTCCAAATGTACACGCACATTCTGGTTGCAGTCGGCACCGACACCGATTCGGTTACGCTGGAAGCCGCGATCCGGCTCGCGCGCGAATGCGGCGCGCGGCTGACTGCGCTGCACGTCGTCGATCCGCTGCCGGGCCAGGCGCTGGCGGCGGATTGCAACATCGGCTATACAGTCGGCGTATTCGAAGCGTACGGCCGCGAGCTTGCCGCGCACACGATCGCCGCGCTGCACGCGGCCGGCTGCGCAGGCGAGGCGCATACGCTGACGCTGCCGATGTGCGGC
>DATLOW010000351.1:0-3143 GCA_035536055.1 Paraburkholderia sp.
GCGCGGCGGATCAGATCGAAAACCTGCTGCTGTCGTGCGGTAAGTTTGGTCATGGCGCCACTGTATGGATAGACAGGTGCCTGTATTTTTATACAGTATCGGCGGCAATTCAAGCTTTACTTTAAGTTCGTCCGGCGAGGCGCCGCCGCGGCCGCGAAAACCGCTGCTGAAACAGCGCTTTGCACGCGCCAACACCGCTTCTGGCCGTCATTACCACTTTTGCGTATTAAAAAATGAAGAAACATTATTTTTAATGATGAAGCGGCCCGGATAGACTGGCCCTCAATCGATGACTGGCGCGGCAAACAGGCACACACAGGCAGCACGCAAGGCAGCACAGAGGCCGTAACAGAAGCCAACAAGCAGAACGCCGCACCGGCAACCTGTCGCTCGTGGAGAAAGAGGAAATGGTCAAGCGCAATACGGGGATCGCAGCAAACATGAAGAAATTCTTCGCGGGATTGGCATTCGGCGCCGTTGCGGCGCTCAGCCTGAGCGCCGCGGCACACGCAGCGGATACGACCCTTCTGAACGTGTCGTACGATCCGACGCGTGAGCTGTATCAGGACATCAACGCGGCATTCGGCAAGCAATGGAAGGCGAAAACCGGCGAGTCGATCACCTTCAAACAGTCGCACGGTGGCTCCGGCGCGCAGGCGCGCTCGGTGCTCGACGGTCTGCAGGCGGACGTCGTGACGCTCGCGCTGGCCTACGATATCGACGCGATCGCCAACAAGGGTCTGGTCGACAAGGGCTGGCAAAAGCGTCTGCCGGACAACGCGTCGCCGTACACGTCGACCATCGTGTTTCTGGTGCGCAAGGGCAACCCGAAGCACATCAAGGATTGGGACGACCTGACCAAACCGGGCGTATCGATCGTCACGCCGAACCCGAAGACCTCCGGCGGCGCGCGCTGGAACTACCTCGCCGCATGGGCGTACGCGCTGCATCAGCCGGGCGGCAACGAGCAGAAGGCAAAGGAATTCGTCGCGAAGCTGTACAAGAACGCCGGCGTACTCGATTCGGGCGCGCGCGGCGCGACCACCAGCTTCGTGCAGCGCGACATCGGCGACGTGCTGATCGCGTGGGAAAACGAGGCGTTCCTGTCGCTGAAGGAGTTCGGCCCGGACAAGTTCGAGATCGTGGTGCCGTCGGTCAGCATTCTGGCCGAGCCGCCGGTTGCCGTGGTCGACAAGGTGGTCGACAAGCACGGCACGCGCAAGCTCGCCGAAGCGTATCTGAACTTCCTGTACAGCGACGAGGGCCAGCAGATCGCCGCGAAGAATTTCTATCGTCCGCGTTCGGACAAGGTGCCGGCCGCGCTGACCGCAAAGTTTCCGAAGCTGAAGCTGTACACGGTCGACGATACGTTCGGCGGCTGGACCAACGCGCAGAAAACCCACTTCGCGGACGGCGGCGTATTCGATTCGATTTACCAGCCGCAGTAACGGCAGTCACCCTCTGCGGCCGATCGCACCGCAAAGCGCGCCTCGCGAGGCGCGCTTTGCGGTTTGTCCGCGTAGTGAGCGCAGCGCACGCGTTGCGCACAACCCTGAACGAAAGAGCTTGAGCATGACGACGTTGACCTTCCGCAAACCGAGCGCGCTGCCCGGCTTCGGCGTAACGCTCGGTATCACGGTCGCTTATCTGAGCCTCGTGGTGCTGATTCCGCTGGCCGCGACCTTCCTGAAAACGGCCACGCTCGACTGGGACCAGTTCGTGCGCGCGGTCGCTTCGCCGCGCGTGCTCGCGTCGTACCGGCTGACCTTTTCGGCGGCGCTCGGCGGCGCGCTGCTCAATGCGGTGTTCGGCTTTCTGGTCGCATGGGTGCTGACGCGCTATACGTTCCCGTTCAAGCGCGTGGTCGACGCGGTGGTCGACCTGCCGTTCGCGCTGCCGACCGCGGTGGCCGGCATTTCGCTGGCCGCGGTCTATGCGGGTAACGGCTGGATCGGCCAGTTTCTCGAGCCGCTCGGCATCAAGGTCGCGTTCACGCCGCTCGGCGTGCTGGTCGCGCTGACCTTTATCGGTTTGCCGTTCGTGGTGCGCACCGTGCAGCCGGTGCTCGAAGAGTTCGAGCGCGAGCAGGAAGAAGCGGCCGCGTGCCTCGGCGCATCGCGCTGGCTGACGTTCCGGCGCGTGATCCTGCCGGCGGTGTTTCCGGCCTTGCTGACCGGCTTCGCGCTCGCGTTCGCACGCGCGCTCGGCGAATATGGCTCGGTGATCTTTATCGCGGGCAACGTGCCGATGAAATCCGAGATCACGTCGCTGCTGATCATCACCAAGCTCGAGCAATACGACTACGCGGGCGCGACCGCACTGGCGGTGGTCATGCTGGTGGTGTCGTTCGTGATGCTGCTGCTGATCAATACGCTGCAGTGGTATCTGCAGCGCCGCACCAGCCGCAGCGCCGCGGCGCCGGCGGTACCGGCGGCAGCCGCCGCTGCGCACGCCGCACCGGCAGGAGGCCAGCGATGACCGACCATTCCGCCACGCTGCAAAACGCGCCGCGCACGGCCGCGAACGCCACGCGCCGCGACGGCCCGGTCACCGAACCGCGCGCAGTGCGCTGGATCCTGACCGGCATCGCGCTGCTGTTTCTCGCGCTGTTCCTCGTGGTGCCGCTTGCCGCGGTGTTCTACCAGGCGTTCGCGAAGGGCGTCGCGTTCTACTTCGAGTCGCTCGCCGATCCGGATGCGCTGTCCGCGATCAAGCTGACGCTGCTGACCGCGGTGATCGCCGTGCCGCTGAACCTCGTGTTCGGCCTCGTGGCGTCGTGGTGTATCGCGAAGTTCGAGTTCCGCGGCAAGGCGTTGCTGACCACGCTGATCGATCTGCCGTTCTCGGTCTCGCCGGTGATTTCCGGCCTGATCTACGTGCTGCTGTTCGGCGCGCAGGGCTGGTTCGGCCCGTGGCTGCAGGCGCACGACGTGCAGATCGTGTTCGCGTTGCCCGGCATCGTGCTGGCCACCGTATTCGTCACGTTCCCGTTCGTCGCGCGCGAACTGATTCCGCTGATGCAGGCACAAGGCACCGACGAAGAAGAAGCCGCGCACGTGCTCGGCGCGTCCGGCTGGCAGATCTTCCGCCGCGTGACGCTGCCGAACGTCAAATGGGGCCTGCTGTACGGCGTGATTCTGTGT
>DATLOW010000352.1:0-31510 GCA_035536055.1 Paraburkholderia sp.
CGCGCCACCACGTCGTCCTCGTGCACCAGCGCCTGCAACCGGTCGGCGATCGTGCACAGCACGGCGTCGCCTGCCGCGTGGCCGTGCAGATCGTTGATCGGCTTGAAGCGGTCGAGATCGATCACGTAAATGAAGTAGCGCAGCGCGTGGTGCGATTCGTCGATGCGCGCCAATTCGTTGATTCGCTCCGACATGTGTCTGCGGTTGAACAGGCCGGTCAGCGGATCGTGCCGCGCGAGGCGTGCCGCCGATTCCTCGGCGAGCCGGGTCGCGGCGTAGGCCTCGCGCAACGCTTCCGCATTGTGGCGGAAGTGCTGGAACGCGTTGGCCAGCGCGCCGATCTCGTCGCGGCGCCGGATCGCCGGAAACCGGACGTCGTCGTGCCCGGCGGACAGTTGCCCGAGTGCCGCCGTGATCCGTTCGAGTGGCAGAAACAGCAGCGCGTCGAGCTTGCGCATCGTCCAGAACTTGATGACGCACGCCAGCGCGCCGATGCAAACGACGACCACGAACAGCCGCTTCGAGATGTCGCTGATGCGGGTCGTATCCGCGTCGGCGGCGCCGGCATTTTCTTCGATCAGCTGGTCGACCGCGTCATCCGCCGCTTCGTACAGTTGACGGATACGGTTTTCGAAGGCGGCTTTCGCCGCGGGCGTATCGACGGACTGCTCCCAGTTCCGTTCGGCGCCCAGGTACGCGTCGACGGCGCCGAACGTGTGGCGCATGTCGCGCAGCGACTGCGACGCGCGATTGCGCAGCAACGCCTTTTCGCTGTCCTTCAGCACCTGCCGGTGCTTCGCGGCGAGCGCCTTCGCTTCCTGCGCGGCTTGCGGGTCGGGCGCGAGCAGCAGCAGCGCCTCCGAAAGCCTTAGCTCGGTGAGCCGGTCGCTCATTTCGCCCAGGATCCGCGTATTGGCGATCCACGCATCGTCGATCCGGTCGGCGTTGCGTGCGATCGTCGCGAGCTCCATGCTGACGCCGGCAAACGTTAGGGAAAAAAGTACCGCTATCAGCAAGCCAAAAGATCTGAAGCGCAAGCGCACCGATGCGGCGAGTTTGTTATGGAGCCCCGTAATCATCTATTGCCCTCGGTGTTTCGGAATTTCAGCGGGCTTGCATTGCGCCGAACGCGCGCCTCGTCGCGTGTCGATCAAGTGCCAGATCAAAGCGGAAATGGATGCCGAAACACGCCGCACAGGCCCGGCCGCGCTGCCCGCTGTCTTTGTTTACGGCAGCGAACGGGCCGGCCATAGCCCCGTGTTTTCCCTGAAGCGGCGCGTACCCGCGCGGCCTTGCCAGCGCGTCGCCGTCAGTCGACCACGTCCGGCAGCGGACGCCTGGGCGCATGCGCGACTTGCGGGCCGCGTCCGACCCGCAGCAGAAGCTGCGGCAGCGCGTCCACCTGCAACAGGGTTTGCAGCGCATCGCGCAGCGTGCCGACCTCGATCGGCTGGTTCAGATAGGACGCGGTAAAGCCTTCGCGCGCGGCCACCAGCAGCAGCCGCTCGAGCGCCTGTCCGGCCGCGAGCCACGCTTCGCGGTCGTCGCGTGCGGTGGAAATACCCACCAGCAGCGGCGAACCTTCGACCAGCCGCTGATGTGTCGCCGGCGTGCCGGAACCGAGGTCGAAGACCCGCACGACCGACGTGACGGCGGGCGCGGCCAGATCGAGCAACTCACCGAGCACGGTTCCGTAGGCCGGCATGCCGTCGCCGGCGCGGCGCGGATGAATCCAGCTGGCCAGTTCGCGCCGAAAACACGCGTCCGCGAACTGGACGTGATCGGCCTGTTCGATCAGCGAGGCGATGGCCTGACGCGCGGCACGCGCCTCGACGCAACTGGCCACCGCGCCTTCCGCGTCGCAGGCGGCAGCGAGCTTCATCTGCAGCGCGCCGGATATCACCTCGTCGACGAACGGCGCGCGCGTCGTGACGCGTGCCGTTATCGCATCGAACAAACCGGCGAGGCCGGCATCGCGATAGCCGTCGGACGACACGCGCAGGCTCGCCACGATGTCCGGATCGGCTTCCGACGGAAACAGCGTAATCGCGTACGCCAGCCCGAAATGGCTCAACGCCACGCGCAGATTGAACAGTGCGGCACCGCAGCTGATCAGCAATTCACGATCGAACGGATCGACCACCGGCAGCGCACGCGTGCGGTCGGCGCACACCTGCACCGTGTCGCGATTCACAAGAAAGCGCCATGGTTGCGCATTGTGATTCGACGGCGCGAGCACCGCGTACTGCAGCGCGAAGCGCAACTGCTGTTCGAGCGGAGCGGCGGCGTCGAACAGCCGGGTATCGGGATGCCATGCGTGTTGCTCGATATCGGCGTTCATCGGAAACCTTCCTTGTTGTCGCTGACCGGAAGCTTTCATCGTCGTCCGGGGCGTCGCGGTCGTGTTGACGTACATCAACTAACGGCTGGCCGTCGAGCAGGCTCGCCTGCTTGATGCAGGTCAACGCACATGAGCCTCGCACCGTTCATCATCGATCGTATAACCCGATGCCGCGCGTGCGTGATGCATGCGCGATGCAGATGATGCGTGCAGACGCGTAACCGCTGCGCGCGAGTTCGACGGAGGGTGTATGACAGACTCGCAAGCCGACACCGACCGATCGTCCGCCTTTACGCGCATCATGGTCGCGTGCGAGCGCGGCAGCGGATTGCCGGGCCTCGCCCGCTTTGCGCTCGCGCTCGCCGCGAACCATCCGGCGCTCAGGTTGACGGACATCGTCTGCAATCCGGCCACGCTGTTGCCGACGCTGATGCTGAGCTATCCGGACTGGAGCGACGCGCATCGCGCGATGACGCATGCGGCGTCGGTCGTGCTGGCGCGCGCGGCGAGCGAGCTCGAAGCCGCCGGCTTCAGAACGGAAACCGAGCTGATCGATCTGCCGGGGCTGCACGCCGACCCGGCGAGCGCGCTGAGCCGCGCCGCCACGTCGTGGCACGCCGATCTGATCGCGCTCTGCGCGCCGCCGCGCAAGCATCACTGGGCCTGTCATTTCGACCCGGAGGAGGTCGCGGCGGCGGCGCATTGTCCGGTGCTGTACGTGCCGGACGCGGTGCTCGCGTCCGGCATCTGCACGCCGGCGCGCGTGCTGGTCGCCATCGACGGCAGCCGCGCCGCGCTGCAGACCTTGCGCGCAGCTTTGCCCGCGTTGCCGGCCGACGCTCGGGTCAGCGTGGTTCACGTGATCGATGGCGGGTGTCATTGGCGCCACTGGTTTCCTCAGGACCTGCTGCGCATCGACGGCGAGCGTGCGCTCGAAGCCGCGGCCGCGATCCTGCGCGAGCAAGGCTTCGACGCGCACACCTCGCTGCTTGCCACCGAGGACGCATTGGACGACGTGCACGACGCAATTTCCCGCGAAGCAAAAAGATCGCAGGCCGACCTGATCGTGATCAGCACGCGCGGCCGGCGCGGCCTGTCCGGTACCTTGCCCGGAAGGGTCACGTCGCGCGCGCTGCGCGATCCGCCGTGCGCGGTGATCGTCTACCCGCCCGCGTGGGCCGCCGCAGCGGTCTGGCACAACCCGGCGCATCAGACGCCCGCGGCGGAGCCCGCGCCGACTACCGTGGCCACCGCGCCGCCGGTGTTGTTGTAGACGCGCCGCGCGCGATCCTCGATCGGTCATTCGTGTTTATCGGAGTCGAGCCATGTATCAGCAGATCCTCGTTGCCGTCGACGGCAGCGCAACGTCGCGAGCCGCGTTGAACGAAGCCATACGGGTGGCGGCGATCACCGGCGGCAAGGTGCACGCGGTCTATGTCGTCGACCAGGCAGCGCTGTTTCCGTATGCGGGCTATTACGATCCGGTGGCGATGATCGATGCGTTCCGGCGCGACGGGCGCGCCGCGCTCGACGACGCGACCGCGCGGCTCGCCGCCGCGGGCGTAGCCAGCCAGACCGAGCTGGTGGAAACCGAAGGGCCGGCGGAAGACGTCGCGCATTGCCTGCAAAAGCAGGCGAAGCGCCTCGGCGCCGAACTGGTCGTGATGGGCACGCACGGCCGGCGCGGCATGCGCCGCGCGATCATGGGCAGCGTCGCGGAACGCATGGTCAGGCTCGCCGAGTGCCCGGTGCTGCTGGTGCGCCTCGACGACGCGCACGAAGCCGCAACGGCGCCGACCCGCAGCGGCGCGTAATCCGGAGTGCCATCGTGAAGATCGACCAGTGGCGCATCTCGCTTGCGGTGATTGCCGTGCTGTTGTCGATGCTGGGCATCGTGGTGGCGCTGCACGGCATCGTGACAGACAATCAGCCGGTATTTTATGTGGGTGCTGGCGTCTCCTGCGGCGCGCTCGTGGCGGTGGTGCTGCTGCTCGAAACGATCCGCAACCGGCACAGCTGATTGCGCTCCGGCCGCCGCCGGAACCTCTGACGATGCGCACCCAATCCGCTTTGCGCACCCGCGGCCGTTGTGCGATTGCGCTCGCCGCCGCGCTGGCGGCTCTGCTCGCGAGCGCGGCGGTCGCGTTGCTGCTGTATGCGAGCGCGTATATCAATGCCGACTGATCGCAGCGCACGGCCGGATCGCAGCAATCGGCCCGCGCTTGATATCGATCAAGCCCGCCAGGCGCGCGTCGTTCGACTATTGAACACGTGACCGGCGATCTTCGGGCCCGGACACATCCAGTCAATCCTCGGGAGACAACCATGCGCGCGGTAGATGTAATGACCACCTCAGTGATCTTTGCCACGCCGGAGATGAGCGTACGGGATGCAGCGGCGCTGCTTGCGAATCATTCGATCAGCGCAATGCCGGTCGCCGACGCGGACGGCCGGCTGATCGGCATCGTCAGCGAGGGCGATCTGCTGCACCGTAGCGAAATCGATACGGGTACGCGGCGGCGCGCCTGGTGGCTGCAGTTTCTCGCGTCGACGCGAGAACTGGCGAGCGAATATGTGAAGGAACATGCACGCAGCGTGCGCGACGTGATGACGAAGGAAGTGATAACGGTCGAAGAGGACACTCCGCTCGCGGCGGTCGCCGATCTGCTCGAACGCCATCGGATCAAGCGCGTGCCGGTGCTAAAGGACGGCAAGGTCAGCGGCGTGGTCAGCCGCGCGAACCTCGTGCGCGCGCTGGCGAGCCTGCCGGCCGACAGCGCGCCGCCGGCCGGGCCCGACGACGAGGCGATCCGCGACGCGATCCTCGCAGCGATGGCGGGACAGCGCTGGGGGCTCGCGCGCGGCCAGGTGATCGTCACCGACGGTGTGGTGCACCTGTGGGGTGTCATCAATAGCGACGAAGAGCGCAAGGCGTTGTGCATTGCTGCGCAGAACGTGCCGGGCGTCAAGGAGGTGGTGAGTCATCTCGACTTTCCGGCGGTGTTTCCTGCGCTCTGATGTTCCGCGAGGGGATGGCGGTCGCGCATCGCCTGCACGGCGCGGGTCGACGACTTCGACGCAGCCCGGATACCGTGCCGCTGAACCAGCCGGCCGCCGCTGCGGCCGCACCGGTGGAGGACGATCATGAGTGAACTTGCTGCGCCCGCCGTGGCAGCCGAGGCGATCACCCGCGTGACGCTGGCGGTCGATTCATCGCCAACCTCCGCGCATGTGGCGGCTTACGTGCGCGATCTGCTGCGGCCGGGTATGCATGTATCGCTGGTCAGCGTGGCGGAAAATCCGCGCGTGCTGACACCGCAACTGCGCTTCGTCGACGCGGTGCTCGACGCCGCGCGCGAAGAACTGCGGCGCGATGCGCGCGCTGCACTGGAGCGGGCGGCCGGCACGGTCAGCGAAAGCGGTGCGGCAGTCGATTCGCGCCTGATCGACCTGTCGCGCGAGGGCGGCATCGTCGCCGATGCGCTCGTCGCCGACGCGCATACTCATCGCGCGCAACTGCTGGTGCTCGGCGCGCGGCAGCGGCACGGCATGCTGCGCTGGCTGGATGCAAGCGTGTCGCAGCCGGTCACGCGCGACGCGCACTGTTCGATGCTGATCGTGCCGGAACGCTTCGAGCGCCGCGCGGGCGGGCCGCTCGCGCGCATCATGTTCGCGCTCGATGGCAGCCCCGCGTCGCTGCACGCTTTGCATTGCGGCTTGCAGTTCGCCGCGCCGCAAACCGAGCTGCTGGCGACGTATGTGGTCGACCGCGCGGTGCGGCTGTTCGATATCGCGCCTGTGAAGCTGCTCGAAGGCGCCTACGTCGCGGAAGGCGAACGCGCACTCGGTCACGCGGCGACGGTCCTCGCGCGCTATCCGAATGCGTCGAAAACCGCGCTGCTTACCACCCGCGCCGTCAACGACGACGTCGCGCATGCGTTGGTGCGCGAGGCGACACGCCGGCACGCCGACCTGCTGGTGGTCGGCACCCATGGCCGACGCGGGCTGACCCGCTGGCTGCTCGGCAGCGTGGCGCGACGCGTCGCGCATCTGTCGGAGGTGCCGGTGCTGCTGGTGCGGCCGGTGCCTTGAGCGGGGCGACGGCGGCTCGCCCGCCGGATTTTCATCGGCGCCGCCCGATACGCAGTGCCGCGCCGCAAGCAGGGAGACCTCAATGCACAATCCTCCGCGAATCCTGATCGTGACGTTCTCGAGGACCGGCACCACAGCGCGGCTGGCCGAGCTGCTGGCTACGCTGCTGCTGGCCGATTGCGAGGCGCTGCGCGAGCGCGAAGGGCCGCAGTGGCGCACCGGCGTGCGCGGTTACCTGCGCTCGCTGGCCGATGCGATCGGGCAACGGCATGCCAATCCGCTGCCCACCGCGCACGATCCGACGCAATACGATGTCGTCGTGGTCGGTACGCCCGTGTGGGCGAGTTGCGCAGCGGCTCCGGTCACGACGTGGCTGGCCGGGCACCGCGGGCACTTGCACAAGGTCGCGTTCTTCTGCAGTCTGGGCGGCTACGGCAGCGACAAGGCGTTCGAGCAGATGCACACGAGCGCGGGCGTGACGCCGCTCGCCACCTGTGCGATCACCGCGGCCGATCTGCGCGCCGGGCGCGACCAGCGTCTGCTCGACGCGTTCGCCCGCAAGATCCGCGACCGGGCGGCGGTGCTGGAGTCACTCGAATGGTCGCTGTAGCTTCAACGCCGCGCGGCATGTCGCGTGTCGGTTGCGATACCGGCCGGCAACCTGCAGGCGGCGCCGCGTGCGAGCCCCGGCTCCCCGCCGCGCGGCCACAAGGCGGATATCGCGTGAAACGTGTCTGGCCACGCAGATTGATCGCGGCGGCGGCGCTCGCGCTGGCCGTGCCGTTCGCCTGCGCACCGGCCGCCGCGCAGGTACCGCGTAGCACGCCGCGGCCGCCGATTTTCTCGGGCACGAACATCACGCGCACGCACGCGGTGGTGCTCGGTGTGGACCCGCGACGCAATAGCGTGATGCTGTGGCAGGACGACGGCGATCCGGTCGAAGTCAATGTGGATCGCAAGCTCGGCAATGTGCGGCACCTGCAGATGGGCGACGAAGTGGAAATCACCTACAGTCGCGCGCTGCTGTTGCGTGCCGACAAGCCCGGCGCCGTCCGCAAGCAGATCGACCGCGAAGTGACGAGCCACGCGTCGCCAGGTTCGTCGCTGGCGATGCATCGGATCGAGGCCGAGGCAACCGTGTTGCAGGTCGATCGCGCCAGGCGACGCATCACGTTGCGCGGGCCGACGCAGACCGTCACGTTGCAGGCGTCGTCCGTACGCGTGCTCGACGGCCTGAAGGAAGGCGACAGCGTGCGTGTCGATTTCGTCGAGGCAACCGCGATTCACATCACGCGCGACGGTGCGCCGCTGCAATAGCGCGCGGGCCGTCGCGGTGGCCGTGCAGCCGCGCTACGCGCGCAGATGGCCGACCGACTGCGCAAGCACCGGCTTCACGTTGCGCGGCAATTGCAGGTGCCGCTCCAGTGCGCTGCGGTTCATCCAGCCGCGCGCGGCCACCGCCAGCTGCGCGGAAGCGCCGTACAGATACACGTTTTCGAGCATCGCGCCGGCGCTGGCCGCCGCGAAAAGTTCACGCTGCGCTTCGGGAATCTCATGCATGCAGTTCAGGTCGGCCACGTAGACCAGATCGACCGGCGCATGATCGACCAGTTCCTGGTACCCCGTCAGCCGTCGCAAGTCCGCCGCGACGACGAGGTTAAGACAATGCCCGCGTGGATCGTAGCGATACGCGCCGCTCGCACGCAGCGCATACACGGTGATTTCATGCACGCCGAGCGCGGAAGGCGCTGTGCGCCCGCCCTCGGCGTCGCGGTTGATGCCGTCGGCGGCCCACAGCAGCGCGCCGAGGATCGCGTCATCGAGTTCCAGCGGCGCGAATTCGCGTGTGGTACGCCGTGCGGCGAGCGCGTCCAGCAACGGCAGACCGCCGCTGCGCGCGGCGGGGGGCAACGCGATATGCGCCGGCGACACGCCAGACGCGGGCCGCGCGCGTGGCGTATCGAGCAGCGCGGAAGCGATCCGGAACAGCGGTTTCATGATGGTCTCCCGGCGAACGGCATTAGACGCATCGGCAGTGTGGTGCGCCGCCGGGCCCACGCCGTTGATGCAGGTCAAGCATGCGCCGGCAAGCGCGTCGCGGCCTTGCCGGCAACCATGCATGGCCTGTTTGTGGCGAGCGCGCCAGCCAGGGCGGCTTCGTCGTCGGGAGAAGGCTCGGCGGCACCGCAGGTAGCCGGACATGCCAACCACCGCGCGCGGCTCGTGCCGCTGGGCGGCCGCGCACGCCGCAGTCGTCGCGCACGCGTAATGGCTGTGCCGGGTTCAGTGCGCCGGATGGTCTCGCAGATATCGCGCCGGGATCCGGATTTCGATGCGAAAGCCCGCGCCTTCGGCGGTATGAAACCCGATCGTTCCATGCAGTTGCCGGACCCGCTCGCGCATCCCGGTCAAACCGAACGTACGCCGTTGCGGCGATGGCCGCGGCCCGGCCGGCGCGCCGATGCCGTCGTCGGCAATCTCGATCGTGCAGACCTCCGCGTCGAGCCTGAAACTCACTCTGACGTTATGCGCCTGCGCATGCCGGGCCACGTTGGTCAATGCTTCCTGGACGATGCGAAAGATCGTGGTGGCGGCGAACTCGTCGATCGGCGCGTCTTCATCGTTCGAGATCGCCGCATGGGCGGCTACGCCGTAGCGGCGCGAAAAATCTTCGACCAGCCATTCGAGCGCGGCGGTCAGGCCCAGGTCGTCAAGCAGCGGCGGGCGCAGATCCGCCGCGATACGCCGCAGCGACGCGGCCATTGCATCGACCTGCGCCTGCAGTTCACGCGTGGCTTGCAGCGGTTCCGGCAAGCCGGCGCTGCGCATTTGCGCTTCGAGCAGCGCCATGCCCATCTTCAGCGCGGTCAGTTGCTGGCCGAGATCGTCGTGCAGCTCGCGGGCAATGCGTTTCTGCTCGTTTTCGCGTGCGATCTGCATCTGCGTCGACACTTCGTTTGCATGCTCGAGCGACGCGAGACGCTTGCGCTCGGTCAGGTCCCGCGTCACTTTCGCGAAGCCGAGCAACGTGCCGGACGCATCGCGCACCGCCGAGACCACCGCGTTGGCCCAGAAACGCGAGCCGTCGCGCCGCACGCGCCAGCCTTCGTCTTCCACGCGGCCCTGGGCCGCTGCCTCGCGCAGTTCGCGAGCGGGTTTGCCGGCGGCGATGTCTTCCTGCGTGTAGAAAACCGAAAAGTGCCGGCCAATGATTTCGTCGGGCGAATAGCCCTTGATGCGCTGCGCGCCGGCATTCCAGCTGGCGACATGGCCCCTGGTATCGAGCATGAAAATCGCATAATCGCGCACCGCTTCGATCAGCATCTGATAGCGGTCTTCGATTGCGATCTCTGAGTGCGGCACGGCACTGCCATCCGGTGCCTGCGGATGGGAAGTCGTCATGTTTTCTCCGCAGTTGCGCAAAACCTTCGAACGTGACGGTGACGGCGCGAATCGACGCCGTTTCGGCAAAAAGGCTGATCCACATCAGGCGATGCCGGTACGCGATGTTCGAAGATGGGCCCGAATGGCGCGTTCGTCCGGGTTATCCGGCACCCGATGGAGACTGAAATGGAACTGACGTGCAGAGCGTTTGAGAAAGCCGCCTTTGCACTGGTGGTGGCAGCTGCGGCTATTTTGCTCGCATTTGTGATTCTCGAAAAGTGCCGCGCAGCAGGCTATGAACTGTTCGGCGACGGATGGATCTCCGACCGGTTGACCGAAGTGTGCTGGTTGACTGAAGCAGTGGGTTGTCCCGTGCCCGGTTGACCTGAGTCAAGCGGACGGGCGCTCCGACGGCTAGCATCGAAGCCATGCAGTGTCCC
The DNA here is from genome assembly GCA_035536055.1 of Paraburkholderia sp. Lineage (GTDB taxonomy): Bacteria > Pseudomonadota > Gammaproteobacteria > Burkholderiales > Burkholderiaceae > Paraburkholderia. The sequence continues at coordinate 10,258 of DATLOW010000352.1, forward strand.
GCCGTCGCACTTAAAACGTGTTGAACCGACTTTAACGCGTACGCGAAGGATGCCGAATCATGTCAGGCTGCAGATCCGGGGCGGGCACGCAGTTGGGCCGTTTGTGCGCGCGGGTTTCGATGGTGCCCGCGCAGCCGCGCGGGCAACGTGCTGGACCGGCGCATTTCCGGTCCGATTCGATGGATGGCATGGAAACAAAGGAGAGCAGGTGATGAGCAATCTTTCGCGATACGATCCGTTTTCGGTCGACCCGGTGGCCGATCTGTTCCAGGGCTTCTTCCGGCCGATGCGCAGCGTGCTCGGCGACCAGGAAGCCGGTCCGTCGTCGATGAAGATCGACGTGTCGGAAAACGAAACGGGATATACGGTCAAAGCCGAGATGCCGGGCATCGACAGGAAGGACATCGACGTGCAGATCGACGGCAGCCGTGTGTCGATCAACGCAAAAGTCGAGCGCAGCGACGAGAAGAAGGAGGGCGAGCGCGTGATCCGGCGCGAACGCTATAGCGGTTCGTTCAGCCGCACTTTCACGCTGGAGTCCGACATCGACGAAAACGCGGCGAGCGCCGAATACAAGGACGGCGTGCTGTGCCTCGTGCTGCCCAAACGGGCGGCGGCCGACCGCAAACGCCTGACGATCGGCTGAACGGCACGCCAACCTCGACAAGGAGAAGCCATGGCGCTCACTGCCAACGTGCGCGACTGCACGTGGTCCGTCGATGTATCGGCCAACCCGGCGCCGGAGGGCGGCTACCGCGCAAAGGTCCGCGTGGCGCACCACGATGACCGCGGCGCGTTCACGCACGAGTTCCAGCACAGCGGCACCTTCGTTGTCGAGCGCGAGGCACTGCTCGCGGGACTGCGCGAGGGCATGGCCTGGATCGAACTGAAGATGTCGGGCGCGCTGCACATTTGAGCTTGACCGGGCGCGGCAAACGCGGGGCTCGCGCGCGCCCGGATGCTCTGTTGACACACGTCAAGATGGGCCGCGCCGATCGGCGCACGATTGGTTCGACAGAGCGCAGGACAAGGCGTCCACGGCTGCGCGCGAGGGAGCCGACATGGGCGTAGGCATGCAGATCGTGTATTTCGGCTTTGCGGGGTCGGGCGAACTCGAAAGCGAGGCGGGCGCGCAGCTGGTGCGACTGGAACGCTATAGCAACCTGCTGGCGGGGTGTCACCTGGCCATCGAGGCGATGCCGGTGCGTAGCGGCCAGCGCTGCTATGACGTGCGTCTCGATCTGCGCCTGGGCGGCCACCACCTGCTGCCGCTCGACCACTGTTCGGGGGAAGACCCGCGAGCGGCGATCCGCCAGGCGTTCGACCGCGCCGATGAAACCTTGAAAAAAATCGCGGCGGACCGGCTGCATCGCCCTGGGTAGGTGGACGAGGCAGCGGACGAAGCCGCGGTCGAGGCCGGTTGCACTGCGTCAGACCGGATCGTCGGCGAACAGGCCGTGCTCAGGGAGCTGCGCGTCGGCGTCGACACACTGCACGTGCCAGGTGCCGCGCACAGGCGCGTGGTGCGCACCGCGGTGCCACAGCGCGCCCCCGCTTTCCCCTTCGAAGGGACCGCACGGATCCGACAGGTCGAGCCCTTCCAGCTCGCACAGCGTGCGCCCGCCGTGCGGACCCGCGACACGGGTGTGCGCGCCATGCGGCACGAGCACGCCCCATACGGGCAGCTCGATCACCGCATGGCCCTCGCGCGACCATTTGTGGGTCTGCGTATCGAGCCAGAGGATTGCATAGACCGAGGGGTCGGGATAATCGAACGTATCGATGTGGACGGTGACTCGCATCGCTATTTCTCGCTGTTGCGGCAGGTGCACGACGGTATAGGTGACGACGCAGCACTGCTTCGCGCCGGCTTCACTGGCTCATTACCCACTGGATCAAGGCGTGCGCATCCTCTTTGGACAACGGCGGCCCGCCGCGCTCCGCGGCGACCGGCATCGCCATATCGCCCCAGTGCGCGCGGCCGCCCACGCGCAGTTTCTGTTCGAGCATGGTCTGCGCATTCGGCTGGTCGCGATAGCGCTCCGCGATCTGATGGAACGACGGCGCGAGAAAGGGTGCATCGGACGTATGGCAGAACATGCAGTGCTGCTGGTCGACCAGTTCGGTCGGCTCGCGGCCAGCCTGTGCCTGCGCGAGCGCGGCGGCGGGCGCGGCCGATATGACGAGGCAGGCTGCTGCGATGGCGCGTCGGCGCGAGTGGGTCATGGTGCGGTTCTCCTGTTGAGAACGACTGTATTCCCACAAGGGCATATCGCAGTTGACGCAAATCAAGCGTGCCGTGGCCCGCCGCGCGAGCCGCACAGCGCCGGCACCTGCGCGGCGCCGCGCCAGGCCAGCCGCGTCAGACGCGCGCGAGGCCGTCCGGATCGACAATGCGGATCTGCTTGCCGCGCGTATCGACGAGCCGTTCGCGCTGGAACTTCGAGAACATGCGGCTCACAGTTTCGAGCTTCATGCCGAGGTAGCAGCCGATTTCCTCGCGCGTCATGCGCAGATTGAACTCGGCCGGCGAGTAGCCGAGCGCCTTGAAGCGCCGCGACAGATTCAGCAGGAAGGCGGCGACGCGCTGCTCCGCGGTCATCGTGCCGAGCATCATCATCAGCGACGACTCGCGCACGATTTCGCCGCTCATGATCTGATGCACGTGATGCTGCATGGTCCTGATCTCGCGGCACACCGCCTCGAGCTGCGTGAACGGAATCACGCACACCACGCTGTCCTCGAGCGCGATCGCGTCGCAATTGTGGTGACTCGTGCAGACGCCGTCGAATCCGAGCGCTTCCCCTGCGATCTGAAAGCCGGTGACCTGCTCGCGGCCGTCGCGGTGCATGACGACCGTCTTGAACGAACCGACCCGCACTGCGTAGATGCTCTGGAATCCATCGCCGGCACGATACAGCGCGTGGCCGCGCCGCACCGCGCGCGTCATGCAGATGATCGAATCCAGCTGCGCCAGCTCCGCGTCGGTCAGCCCCACCGGCATACAGACGGTACGCATCGAACAGCCGGAGCAGCGGATCGCGGTCCGCTTCGATTGCTGCGCGCGCGGATGCCGTTCGGCCGCAACGTCATGGAATGCGATCGGCGAACTATGCTCGGCGCTCGCGCAGCCCGTGTCGAATAGCGTCATGATCAGCTCCTTTGTCTATCGTGCAGCGCGTTGAGCACGCGTTGCCGCAAGTTGTGCGATGGTTCGGCACGCAGCATCGAATTCGGCAGTCTTGTCGAAGAAGAAGTGCGCGCCTGCCGCCTTGCATGCAGTGCGGAAAGCAGATCCCGAATGGTTGGTGAACGCGATGGTGACGATCTCCGGCCGCTGTTTCGAGAGCGCCGAAATAAGCTCGATGCCGCTGCTGCCGGCTAGCCGCAGATCGACCACGGCGACGTCGGCCGCGCGCGCCAGCAGCGATACAAGCGCGCTCTGGCCGTCTTCCGCTTCCCCTGCCATTTCCACCCCGGCGATCGCGCCGAGCAGCCGCGCGAGGTTGCGCCTGACCGGCGCGGCGTCTTCGACCACGAAGACCTTGAGCGGGGTGGACGATGGGTTGGTATCCATGCGGACAGTATCGTCGGCGCTATCTCAAAAAAGAATCGGCGACGGTGGAAACTGCGGTAGGACAGCCGGCAAGCGTGTAGGGAGCGCCCTACATCACGGACCGCCGCGCTTGCGTCACACGTCGTCCTGGTCGTCGAACAGCCGATGACGCATCGCATAGCGAACCAGCGCTGCCTCGTGCGGCATCTGCATCTTTTCGAGCAGGCGTGTCTTGTAGGTGCTGACGGTTTTCGAACTGACGCACAGCTCGTCGGCAATCTGCGAGATCGTCTGCCCGGCGGCAATCCGCCGGAATACGTCGAACTCGCGATCCGACAAGCGCTGATGAGGCAGCGCTTCGGCGGGCTCGTTCAGGCTTTGCGCAAACCGTTCGGCCATCGCGAGGCTCACATAGACGCCGCCCGCCGCGATCTTGGTCACGGCGCCCACCAGTTCCGCGCTGGCGCTTTCCTTGGTCAGATAGCCGGAGGCGCCGGCCTTGAAGGCGCGCACCGCGTATTGCTGCTCTGCGTGCATGGTCAGCACCAGCACGCGCAGCTGCGGTTTTTCGTCCTTGATCTGTCTGATCAACTCGATGCCGTTGCGGCCCGGCATCGACAGATCCAGCACCAGCACCTGGGCCGGCGTGCTGCGCACGAGCGCGATGGTCGTCGCGCTATCGCAGGCTTCGCCGGCCACTTCGAAGCCGCACGCGTTGTGCAGGATATGGCGCAGTCCGTCGCGCACCACGGCGTGGTCGTCGGCTAGCAGTACCCTGATCATCGCAGTATCTCGTCCTGTATGACTGCGTGTAACGGGAAGGACACGGTCAGGCTGAAGCCGCCGTGCTCCGGCGTATCGACGGCCACCGTGCCGTCGAGCGTGCGCGCGCGTTCGCGGATACCGATCAGCCCGAACGTCCTGGCGGTATCCGGCTGCACGTCGCGCCGGCCGGCCGCGCCGCGTCCATTATCCGCGATCGTCAGCCGGCAACAGTCGGCCGCGGTCGACAGCCGCAACTGCACGAGGCTGGCGTCCGCATGGCGCGCCACGTTGTCGAGCGCCTCCTGCACGATGCGGAACATCGCCGTGGCCGCCTGATCGGTGAAGACCGCCGGCCCGACGTCGACGTGCGAATCGACGTCGATGCCGTGGCGCTGCGTGAAATCCCCGGTCAGCCAGTCGAGTGCCGCGACGAGGCCGAGATCGTCGAGCATGGTCGGGCGCAGGTCGGCCGCGATCCGGCGCAGCGATGCGACGATCAGGTCGACGAGCCGCTGCATGCCGCCCAGCGTGTCCAGCGCGGCGGCGGTGTGCGAGTCTTCCGCGGCGGCGGCGCGCAGCGCCTGCTGTGCCGCGGACACGTCCATTTTCAATGCCGCGACCCGCTGGCCGAGGTCGTCGTGCAGTTCGCGGGCGATGCGCATCTTCTCGTGCTCGCGCAGCATCTGCAGATTGGCCGACAGTTCGCGCAATTCCTCGCTGGAGTGCCTGAGCATGGTCTCCGCCCGCACCCGTTCGGTGACGTCGCGCAACGCAACCGTGTAGAGCTTGCCGGTGCCGTCGCGAATCTGGGAAATCGACGCCTCGAGCGGAAACTCCTCGCCGTTCGCGCGCACCCCGCACAGCACCTTTTGTCTGCCCATTTGCCGCTCCGAGGTGCCGGTCACGCCGAAGCGCTCGACGTATTGTGCATGCGCAGCCCGGTAGCGCTCGGGGATGAAGCGCTCGAGCGGCGCACCGATCGCTTCCATGGCCGAGACGCCGAATACGCGTTCTGCCGCCGGATTGAAGATCACGATGCGCTGGGCTTCGTCGACGCTGATGATCGCATCGGACGAGGCGCGCAGCATCAGCGTCAGACGGGCTTCGTTGAGTCCTGCGTCGCCGTCGCGCGCGCCGGCCCGCATGCGCCGCGCAACCCAATGGCAGGCGAGCGCGGCCAGCACGGTTGCGGCGAGCCCTGCGGCCAGCACCGCGGACACCGGACCGGCCGCGCCGATCGCGCGCACGTCGCGGCTCGACGCAAAGCCGAAGGTCAGGGCGGCGCCGCCGAACGGCACCGTCTTCGCTTGCTGGAACGTGTCGCCGCCGTCCTCCGCGCCGCGCGCCGCTTCGAAGACGGTCACCGGCGGAGACCCGATGGCGATCCGCATGTCGATATTGCGCTCCGACACGCCGGTCGGCTCGAACAGCCGCCGTGGATCGATCGAAGCCAGCAGAAAGCCCGCCAGCGCATCTTCGCCGGCGCGGCCCGAGCCGGCCGCGGCGGGCATGTAGAGCGGCAGCGCCAGCACCAGCGCGCGCGCCGGCGCCAACGTGCCGGGCAAGCCAGGCGCATCGCGCGCGGCGAGGGCGAGGCGGCGCGTCTGCGCGGCGCGCCGCAGCGCGGCGGCCAGCTCGCCGTCGAGCTCGTCGCCCGCGGTGGTCGTCGGGGCCGCGGCAGGCTCCACGGCGCCGGCCGCCGGTAGCGCCGTCGCGGGCAGGAATTCGATCTTGCTGACCGGGGATGACGCATCGGCTTTGTCGTGCGTCAGCGCATAGTCCCGCCAGGCGTCCGCGGGCGGGCGCGCCGAGCGCTCGATCGTCATGCGTGCCGCCTCGAGCGTCTCCGCGCCGTTTTGCAGGCCGTTCAGCGCCGTCGCGGACAGGCGCTCGACCCGCAGCCGAAAACGGCTATGCGCGGTATTCGTCAAATCGTGCACGATCGACGCTGCCGTGCCGAGCGTAATAAGCAGGCCGCCCAGCACGACGAGCCAGACGACGACGGTCTGCTCGCGCAGGCGCGGCGCTTTGCTGGAAGGCCCGGGAAGCTTCGCACCCGGACCCGGCTGATTGCCTGCTGCCGTCATCGGAGTGCCCCAGTCGATTGCGCGAGGTTGCATACGGCCATGCGGTCGCGGCGAGCGCCGGCGTAGCAGGGCGCCGGTGCTACCCGGCAGCGCTTGCGCGGTATCGCGACAGTGCGATTGTGCGCGTGCCCGCGCGGTTCGCCAATCGCCGCGCCCAGCGCATGGGCCGCTGTGCCGGTCTGTTGATGCCGGTCAAAATCGCCGGCCGCGCCTGACCGAAACTGGACGCAGGCGCGCGCAGGGTTGGCGCGCCGCATCATCGGCCGTCCAGGAGGACCTATGTACAAACGGATCTTGCTTGCGCTCGACGGCAGCCGTTGCGCGCGGCAGGCGCTCGATGAGGCGATCGACCTCGCCACCGCGACCGGTGCAGTGGTCGAAGCAGTGAGCGTCGTGTCGCCGGGCATGAAGCTGGCCGACGTCGATTCCGGTTTCGTCGACGAGTGGGAACGGGATACCGCGTCGTACGTCGAAGCCAACCTCGCGCTCGAAGAAGCGCGGCTGCAGTTTTCCAGACGAGGCGTGACGGGTGGGGTTCGCATGGTCGATTCTCACGGCGCATCGGTCGCCGACGTGCTGGCGCTGGCCGCCGAAGCCAGCGAAGCCGACCTGATCGTGATGGGCACGCACGGCCGGCGCGGCATCAGGCGGCTGTTGCTCGGCAGTGTCGCCGAAGCGGTCGCGCGCTCGGTCAGCCGGCCCGTGCTGCTCGTGCACGCGCCGCCGCAACAGTGATGATTACCCACAGCGCGACGCGGTCGTTACTCCGCTACGCCATTGCCGCGGTTGCGCGCGCCACGGCGGCGATCGTCATCGCGTGCGCGGTGCACGCGCCGGGCGGCGCGGCGCAAGTACTGCGCGATCAGTCACGCAAGTCACGCAAGTGACGCAAGTGACGCAAGCGACGCGAGCGGCCATCCGCGATCGGCACGGCGCAGCGCTTCGCTGGCATTGACCGGCAGGTGCCGCGTCAATGCGACACCAGGACCGGAACCGTCATCGACTCCAGCAGCGTACGGGTCGCGCCGCCAAGCACGCGCTCCCAGCCGCGCGTATGGCCATAGGCGCCCATCACCAGCAGATCCGCATGCAGGTCCGTCACCCGGTTCAGCAGCGTCGCGCCGGTGCTGACACCCGCCACTCTGGGCGTCGCCGAAAAAGACGCACGAACCCCGTGCGGTTCCAGCCAGGCGGCAACCTCGATCGCCGCCGGGGCCTGCTGTTCAGGGGTCCGGTAACCGGGCGGCGTGACCGCTTCGATCGTCACACATGCCGCACGCCGCAGCAAAGGCAGCGCATCCGCCGCCGCGCGGCACGCCTCGCGGCTGCCGTCCCATGCCACCAGCACGTTGCGGCCCAGCGTATCGATCGTGCCGGCATACGGCAGCACGAGGGCCGGACGGCCCGCGCTCATCAGCAGATCGACGACAAAGTGTCGCGCGACATAGGCGGCCGGATCGTGCGGATTGTCCTGACCGAGCACCACCAGATCCGCATGCCGCGCGTGCAGCGCCGCGCTTTCGACCGCAGGTCCCGAGGGCGCCCGCCATTCGCCCTTGCAGCCGGCGAGCCGCACTGCTTCGAGAAAGGCAGCCTCGGCGCGCTGCCGCCGCTGCGCGTGCTGGGCCTCGAGGGTCGCGGGCCGCAGTCTTTCGTCGAACCGGAAGAAAGGCCGCGCCAGCTCCTGGCAAACCACGTACAGGCCGATCAGATGCGCATCGAAACGGCGCGCCAGATCCAGTGCGACCGCGGTGCGCAGCGCGCTGCGGCTGCTGTCGTCCAGATGAACCAGCAAGGTCTTGTAGTTCATGACAGCTCCTTTTCCGCTTCAGATGCGCTGGCCGCGTCGTGACGGGTGCGTTTGGTCTGCGCCGGAATCAGCAGCACCGGACAGTGCGCGCTGCGCAGCACGCGCTCCGCCACGCTTCCCAGCACAAGCCGGCGAAAGCCGCGCCGGCCGTGCGTGCCCATTACGATCAGATCGGCTGCGCATTCGTCTGCGGCCAGTTGCACGCGATGGGCGACGTCCTCGCCGGGAGCCGTTGCCTCGACGATCCGCGGGCTGCCGTTGACCTGCTGCACGGCCATCCGGTCGCGTGCGTCGCCGATCACCCGTTCGCCTTCCTGACGGAACGCGTCGCGGATCACCGATGGATCGAAGCCGGGCGTGTCGTACGCGATCAGCGGCACATCGATCACATACAGCGGGTGCAGCAGCGCGTGGCTGTCGCGCGCGAGGCGCAGCGCAACCTCGAGTGCGCGCGCAGACGTGTCGCTGCCATCGAGCGCGACCAGAATGTTCGAGTACATGAAGACTCTCCAGAAAAGCGCTAGCGCCTCGCTGCCGCACCCGGTCCGGGCTCGCGGTGGCCGCGGCGCACGCGGTTGCGCCGGCGCGGCTAGCGGGACATCAGGACCGGCACGGTCATCGAGCGCAGCATCCTGCGGGTGGTGCCGCCCATCACGGTTTCCTGCCAGCGCGCATGGCCGTACGCGCCCATCACGATCAGGTCGCAGCCGCGCTCGTGTGCGCAGGACAGCAGCGTGTCGCCGACCGGCGTGTCGGCGTCGCTGTCGAGTTCGAGCACTTCGACCGTTGCGTCGTGACGCGCCAGCGTCAGCGCGATGTCGGCGCCGGGCACGCGCGCGCCGGGCGCCTCGCCGGCCGTGCCGCGCACGGTGACCACCGTGCTCTGCTGCGCGCGCGCGAGGAACGGCAACGCGTCGTATGCGCCGCGCGCCGCTTCGCGGCCGCCGTCCCATGCAATCAGGATCCGCTTGCCGATGGTCGGAAACACGCCCGCGTACGGCACGAACAGCACGGGGCGCCCGGCGGACATCACCAGATGTTCGGCAAAGTGATCGTCGATATACGACTCCGGATCGTCCGGGTCGGTTTGCCCGGCGATCACGAGGTCCGCGAGCCGCGCGTGCGTAGCAAGCGCCTGATTGCCGCTGTCGTTCGAGCACAGGAAATGGCCGGTGACCTTCGCGCGCATGCATTCGGCGTGGAACAGCCGCTCCAGTGCACCGCGCCGCTGTTCGCGCTGCCGCTCGTGCTCCGCGTAGTAATCCGCCGTGCCGGCCATCACGTAGAAGGCGTGACGCGCGGGCGTAAACGTCACATAGAGGCCCTTGATCTGGGCGTCGAACTGACGGGCGATGCGCAGCGCGATGTCGAGGCGTTGCTGGCTGCGCTCGCCGTTGTCCAGATGGACCAGCAGTGTCCTGTAGCTCATCGAAGCAGTCTCCGTCGCAAGGAGCGGGCGTGCGGCCCGGGTTGCTGTTGAGTCTACGGGGCCGGCCTCGCGGCGCGTTGATACAGATCAAGCGCGCGGGGCATGCTGCGGCGGCGTGCGTGCCGCTACGTCACGCCGGCTTGACCGTGGTCAACGGTGCAGGGCTCGCGGCCGTCTAAAGTCGATGCACCGCGAGTCAATGCCCCGCAAGTCAATGCACCGCGAGACCACGCCGTCCGGCTGAACATGGCAAGCGGCGCCGGACGCACCCCAGGAGAGCTCATCGATGAAAGCACTCGTTTATCACGGCCCCGGCAAGAAATCGCTCGACGAACGGCCGATGCCCGAGCTGGCCGCGCCGACCGACGCGATCGTCAAAATGACGCGCACCACGATCTGCGGCACGGACCTGCACATCCTGAAGGGCGACGTGCCGAGCTGCGAGCCGGGCCGGATTCTCGGCCACGAAGGCGTCGGCATCGTGCATCGCGTCGGGCAGGCGGTGACGGGTCTCGCCGTCGGCGATCATGTGCTGGTGTCGTGCATTTCGTCGTGCGGACAGTGCGACTACTGCCGGCGCGGCATGTATTCGCATTGCGCGACGGGCGGCTGGATTCTCGGCAACCGCATCGACGGCACCCAGGCCGACTATGTGCGCATTCCGCATGCGCAAACCAGCCTGTACCGCATGCCACCGGGCGCCGACGAAGCCGCGCTGGTCATGCTGTCCGACATCCTGCCGACCGGTTTCGAATGCGGCGTGCTCAACGGCAAGGTGCAGCCGGGCAGTACGGTCGCGATCGTCGGGGCGGGGCCGATCGGTCTCGCATCGCTGCTGACCGCGCAATTTTATACACCGGCGCAGCTGATCATGATCGACCAGGACCCGAATCGCCTCGAGATCGCGCAGCGCTTCGGCGCCACCGCCTGCATCGATGCGCGCGACGGCGACGCCGTGGCCCAGGTTATGAAGCTGACCGGCTCAGCAGGTGTCGATTGCGCAATCGAAGCGGTTGGCGTGCCGGCCACCTTCGAACTTTGCGAAGCGCTGGTCGCACCCGGCGGCGTGATTGCGAACATCGGCGTACACGGCGTCAAGGCGGACCTGTTTCTCGACACGCTGTGGGATCGCAACATCGCGATCACGACGCGTCTGGTCGATACGTCGAGCACGCCGATGCTGCTGAAGACCGTCCACGCCGGCCGGCTCGATCCGCGCAAGCTGATCACGCATCGCTTTACGCTCGACGAGGCGCTCGCGGCCTACGATACGTTCAGCCGCGCCGCCGACACGCATGCGCTGAAAGTGCTGATCGAAATCGGCTAGCGTGCCGCTACCACAGCGTCATACGCTGCAGCACGCCGTCGCGAAACACGAAGCGATGCAGCAGGGCCGCGCCGACGTGCAGACAGACGATGCCGAGCAGCACCCATGCGAGCACGCTATGCACATCGCCCATCGCATGACCGAAGCGTGACCCGGTTGCGGAGAGCGCCGGCAACGGCGCAACACCGGCCGCGGCCACCTGCCATCCGCGCGACGATGCGTTGCTCCAGCCGAGCACAGGCACGATGACGAGCAGCGCGTACAACGCGCCGTGCGTCAGCGACGATGCGATGCGCATCGTCGCCGGCAGCTCGGTGGCCGGCGGGCGATGACTGATGCGCCAGATAATCCGGCACGCCATGGCGACCAGCAACGCCGATCCCACGCCGAGGTGCCAGGCGATTGCGCCGACCGGCTGCGTGTTGCGCCCGACGTCGGGCATCACCCATGCGATCACGAATTGCGCCGCCACCAGCGCGGCGATCAGCCAGTGCAACAACCGCGCGACAAGGTCGTAGCGCGCGCTAACGGGACTTCTCATGATCCCTCCAAGCTTCCGACTCAGCTCAAACCTCGCAGCGTACCGGGCAGCGCCTTAACGCAACGTTAAGCGGCGGCCATCGGAAAGCTGATCACGACGGCCAGGCCTTTGCCGTTCAGCCCGGTACCGAAAGTCAGCGAAGCCCCGAAGTAGTGGACGATGCGCTCGACGATCGACAGACCCAGACCGCTGCCGGGTGCCTGCAGGGCGGTGCCGCGGTAGAAGCGCTCGGTCAGCCGGGTGCGCTCTTCGGCGGGGACGCCCGGGCCGTCGTCCTCGATCGTCAACGACACGGCGCGACCGTTGACGCGCGTGCACAGCTGCACATGGCCATGCGGTGCGTTGTACTTGATCGCGTTGTCCAGCAGGTTATCCAGCAGAATGTCGATCAGCGTCGGCTCGACGCTGACCGCGGGCGCCGGCGCGCTGTCGAAGCCGATCCGGATATGCTTGATCTGCGCGGCGGGCGCGTGCCGCGCAACGGCGTCTTCGATCGCGCGGTCGAGCGCAACCGGCACCAGCGGAATGCGCTCGTGCTCGTCCAGACGCGCGAGCAGCAGCAACTGGTCCGCAAGCCGCGCGCCGCGGTCGACGCCCTCGACCACACGCGTCATCGCCAACTGGCGAATCGCCGGATCGCTGCTCGCCAGCGCCACCTGCGCCTGCACCTTGATGGCCGCCAGCGGCGTCTTCAGTTCGTGCGCGGCGTTGGCCGTGAAGGCGCGCTCGCGCACCATCGATTGCCTCAGTTTCGCCAGCAGCCGGTCGATCGCACGCACCAGCGGCTGCACCTCCGCGGGTGCGTGTTCGATACCGACCGGATCGAGCGACTGCGCGCCGCGCGCGTCGATCGCCGCCGACAAGGTGCGCAGCGGCGCCAGCCCGCTGCCGATCGTGAACCATAGCAGCAGGCCGAGCACCGGCAGCGCGACCAGCACCGGCCAGACGATCTGCCACGCGGCATCGAAGGCAAGGTCGCTGCGGGTGTTCGAGATCTCCATCACGCGCACGGTCCTGCCGCTCGCGACATCGTGCGTCACGTAGATGCGCCAGGCTTCGCCGTGGATCGTCTGGGTCCATGGGCGGTCGTCGTGGTGCGCGGCGAGCGGCAGCGGACCCAGCGCCTCGAGCGCGGGCGTGCGCGCAATCAGCTGGCCGTTGGCGCCGTGCACGTCGAACAGGATGTCTCTGGGCAATCGATCGCCGTTCCATGCGCTCGCGGTCGGCGTCCCGAGCTCGACGCGCGCGTCGATGTACGACTGCGCAAGCCGCGTCAGCGCCAGTTCGTCGAGCGTATTGGTGAGCGTGGAAAACTCGACCAGCCGCGCGTCTTCCCAGCGCTGGATTTCGTGCACGGCGTAGCGAAAACTCAGCGTCGCCGCCGTCGTCCACACGCCGGCGACGCCGATCAGCACAAACAGCGCGACGCGGCGGCGGATCGAGCGCACCGTCATGAATGACCTGCCGTAGCTGCTGGGTTGTGCATCGCGAAGATCTTTTCAGGCGGTAGCGCGGGTTGCGCGCGCAACCGCATGCTTGGGTTGTCGTGTGCCGCGGCGCTTCGCATGGCACGGCTGCCTGTCATTCCTTGTCGATCGCGTAGCCGACGCCGCGCACCGTGCGAATCAGGTCGTGGCCCAACTTTCTGCGCAAATTGGACATGTGGACCTGAATGGCGTTGCTTTCGATACCCTGGTCCCAACCGTACAGCAACGCTTCGAGACGCGCACGCGATTGCGGGATGCCGGGATGCCTGACCAGATGAGCCAGCAAGGCCCACTCGCGCGCCGTCAGTTCGACTTCGGCATCACAGCGTCGCGCGGTATAGGCGGTGATATCGATCGTGACGTCGCGCCAGACCATCACCTCGTTACCGCTGGCCTGCGCGCGGCGCAATAGCGCGCGGCACCGCGCCAGCAGTTCGGACAGATCGAACGGTTTCGCAAGATAGTCGTCGGCTCCGCTATCGAGGCCGCGGATGCGGTCCGCGACGGTATCGCGCGCGGTCAGGACCAGCACCGGCATAGCGTTGCCTGCGGCACGCAACGCTCTGAGCAGATCCGTTCCCGAGCGGCCCGGCAAGCCGAGATCGAGGATCAGCAGCCCGAACTCTTTGGTGGACAGCGCAAAGTCGGCATCGTGGCCGTCGCGCGCCCATTCGACCTGATAGCCGGCCTGGCTCAGGCTGATCTCCACACCCGAACCGATCAGGTCATCGTCTTCGACAAGAAGTATGCGCATTGCTCGAATGATGAGAACCGTGGATAGCCGGACAACGCGAGAATCTGGAAGGCCCGAGTTTAGTGCAGATCGCGGTCGACCGCCTTGTTGCCGGGCGCCTTGGCGGCAGGTTTTCCGCAGCCAGGGCGCCATGCCGGTGGTGCTTCGTGGGCCGACCCGGCATCGTGTGCCGGGAATCCGCCTTGCCGCATTGACGCAAATCAACCAACATTGAAAAAAGGGTCGGCGCGCGCCTGCCTTGCATCCGATGATTGACGCGCTGCAGCGGACCGCTCGCGACCGTTCAATGCGCTGCCGGTGCTTCAACGCAGCACGCCTTCGGCAATCGCGGCCACCGCGCAGAAGGCGACGACGGCGAGCGGCGGGGTCTTCCACTTCGTCAGCAGCACGAATCCGACGGCCGCGATGGCAAAGTCCGCGGCGGTACCGATCGCCCCCGTCCACACCGGCGAGTACAGCGCGGTGGCAAGCAATCCGACCACCGCGGCATTGACGCCGTCGAACATCGCGAGCAGCGATGGACGGGCACGCAATGCTTGCCAGTACGGCAGCGCTGCAATGACGAGCAGCAGCCCGGGCAAGAAGATCGCGGCGGTGGCAAGCAGCGCGCCGCTCCAGTGGTTCGGCTGCGCCGTCATCGACCAGCCGAGAAACGCAGCGAACGTGAAGAGCGGGCCCGGAAGCGCCTGTGCGGCGCCGTATCCGGCCAGAAAGTCGTGCGACGCGACCCATCCGGTCGCCACCGTCTGCTGTTGCAGAAGCGGCAGCACGACGTGTCCGCCGCCGAATACCAGCGCGCCGCAGCGATAGAAGGCCTCGAACACCTCGAGCGCACGACCGCCGAGTCCGGACAGCGCCGGAAGACCCGACAGCAGGATGCAGAACGACGCCAGCGCGACGGCGCTCGCGCCGCGCGACACACGAAACCCCGCCGCGCGCGGCATGCCGGCCGTGGCGACCGCCACCCCGGGATTGCACAGCACCATGCCGAGCGCGGCGCCGGCCGCGATCACGAGCAACTGCGCATAGGGACTATCGAGCAGGCTGAGGGCAACCATCGCCACCAGCGCGATGGCCGCACGCCTGCGATCCGGGCACAAACGCCGCGCCATGTCCCACACCGCTTGCGCCACCACGGCTACCGCGACGAGTTTCAGGCCATGGATCAGCCCGTCGCCGACCGGCCCATTCAGATGCTGCGCACCGGCCGCAAAAGCGAGCAACAGCAGCACCGACGGCAACGTGAAACCCAGCCACGCGGCAAGACCGCCACACCATCCGCCGCGCAGCAGGCCGACCGAGAAACCGACCTGGCTGCTGGCGGGCCCCGGCAGAAGCTGACAGAGCGCGACCAGATCCGAGTAGGCGTCGTCGTCGAGCCAGCCGCGGCGTTCGACGAACTCGCGGCGAAAGTATCCGATGTGTGCGATCGGGCCGCCGAAACAGGTCAGCCCGAGTTTGAGGAACACCGTAAAGACCTCGTGCACGCCGGCGCTCGCCGGAGGTGAAAGACGCATGGCCGCTCCCGTAGGCGTCAGTTGCTGATGGGCGGCAATCTTAAGCGGGTTTGCTGATCTTTGTACGCTGCGATGAAAGCAGGCGAGCCGCTTCTCGCTTCATCCAGCCACTGCGTGAGTTCGGACACGCATGCCGGGTCGTCCGGATCGCGGAAGCATGGCGAGCCATCGGGCATCTGCTGCGCGGACCAGTACAACGCGAACAACGTCAGACGATCTGCCGGATCGAGACGCAAACGTGTGTCGCCGCGATCCGTCAGCCAGTCGCGCACTTCGGCGGCGAGAGCCGGTACGGTTTCGTTGGCGGGATACGACAGTCCGTGAGGCTCGGCGGAATGGGCGCGGGCCAGATCTCGGGTCGCTACGGTCACGACGAATTCGGTCGCGCGCGCTGCGCGCGGCGAACCCGCTACGGTCGTATCGCAACGCGCCGGCGGGCACCACGACGCAATCGTCGCGACAGCAAGAAGGCACGCGGTTTTATGCAGCATATTGAGTGTGGGGATGAGCGAATCTCGCATGGAGGGTTCGGCGAAAGACAGCGCGAGCGCGTTTCGAATGACCGATGCAACGGCTGGTCATGCCCGCGACAATCTGTTTCTCTTCGGTCGCACCGTGAGCGGCAGCGCCACCTTCGGGTCGCTCCTGCGGGTTTGCAGCTGTCTGTTCTGGCAGTCGGCGCAAAGACCGAACAGCACCAGATGTCGTTCGGATATCGCAAAGCTGAGGTCGCCTGCGATCGCTTGCTGACGGCTTTCGATCACCGTGTCGAAGAATTCGGCGATTCTGCTGCAGGCGGTGCAGACCAGATGATCGTGCGGTTGGCCTTTATTCAGCTCATAGATGGTCCGGCCGTCGCCCAATGCCACGCAGCTCAGCAAGCCGGCATTCACGAGCTGGCTCATCGCCCGGTGGACGGTGGCCAGACTGAGCTGCTGCGCATCCCCGTTGAGGCCGCGATAGACGTCCTCGACGTACAGATGCTGATCGGCATGCTCGTGAAAGAACTCGATGACGAGAATTCGCGACAGCGTCGGCCTCAAGCCGGCCTGCTCCAGAGTGCGATTGACGCTCACGGACGAGGGGCGGGACGATCGAGCCGCCGCTGCAGCCCGGCCACGGCGTGCAGAACCACGCGGCAATGCGCTGCAGACACGGTCGCTTTCCCGAAAGATTGGAGCGTCCGACTATAAAAGCAGGCGGCTTAAGGAAACCTTAAGCGATCGTCGGATGCGCTTTCGGCGAGCTGACGTGGAGGTTGGCCAGCGATACCGGCGGCCGGTTATCCGGCAGCGCGTTACTGGCGCCGAAGTAGGGGACGCAGTAGTCAGGCGGCCCGACGCAGTTGCCCGGACCGTCCGGCGACGGGTGCAAGTTTGCGCAGGCGGCCAGCGAGGCGGCCGCCGCGATGCCCAGCGCGACGCGTAGGGCGGTTTTGAGGTGTGGCGATTTCATATCGATGCGGTGTTCCTGGATCGCGGCGCGTGCGCCGCGACAAGTGAAATCCATGCGGTCCGGTCGGACCGACCGGACCTGAGCCTAGTGATGCGCGTAGACCGTACGGTTCAGGTAGGCGAGCTCGCCGTCCTGTTGCGCATGCACGAGCTCCTGCTGGACTTCCGCGCGCGTTTTGCCCGGTTGGCTGTCTGCGGGCTGCCACGCGCTGGCGCTCGCGGGCGCGACTTGTGCCGGTGTGGCGCTGGCATCCGCGGGTGGCGTGCCAGACTGCGCGTCTTGCGCCAATGCATAGGCGGGCAAACACACAGCGGCGACGATGCAAGCTGCGGCAAGGCGTCCAAAGCAGGTCTTCATGCTCAATCTCCAGTTCGTTCATGCGGTCGGAACCTGTGCCGCGTTGCGGCGGCAACGCATGTGTGCAAGCAGGTGAATCAAGCATAAAGACGCACGTCGTTTTCCAGACCCCTATGAACGTGAAGGAAAATTCATCGTAAGGGCGGCACGCGCCCAAGGTGCTGCCCAGTGCGGCGCGCAACGCGTCGGCGCGGTGCGGCGTGCAAGGCTACGGCATTTACGTCAGGCCTTTGCGCCGCTGTCGGACCGACACAACTCGAATTCTGAAAGACAGAATTCCACGGTCGGGACCGATGCTTCGCGGATATATTGAGGCCCACGCATCGGGGCATCCAAGAGACAGGATCACGACGATCAACCTCGATTGATTAGTCATCCTGATGCGCGCGCCAGATATTCAAAAACGGAGCATCGATACGATGAAGAAGTATTTAATTTCCGCTGTGGCCTTGGGCTCACTCGCCAGCCACGCGTACGCGGCGGACGGAGACACGATCACGCTATACGGGATACTCGACGTTGCCGTCGGCACGGTCGAACATAGCGCGAATGGCAGTTCGCTATTCCCCGCCACGGTGAATCCGGTCAGCAAGGTCAGTACGCGCTTTAACAACTCCGTCGTGGGGATGTTCAACGGGGGCATTTCCGATCCGCGCTGGGGTATCCGGGGCACCGAAAACCTCGGCGGCGGTCTGTCGGCGTTTTTCGACCTGGAGTCGGGGTTCAACGTGCCGTCGGGATCGCTCAACAACGCGGCCGGTGCGATTGCGGGCAGCAACAATACCGTAGCCGCCGCTTCGGCGCTAAGCGGCCAGCTCTTCAACCGCGGCGCGTATGTCGGGCTGAAGGACGACAGGTTCGGCTCGGTCTCGTTCGGTCGCTCGACCACGCTCGGTTTTGACGCGATCGCCGCCTACGACCCGGTGTTCGACGCGCAACTGTTTTCGCCGCTCGGCTTTTCCGGGTCGTACTCGGCGGGCGGCATCACCGAAGGGTCGCGCACCGACAACAACATCAAATACGTGAACAAGGTCGGCCCGGTCAATTTCGGGCTTTCGTACAGTCTGGGCGGCGTCGCCGGCCAGTTCGGATACGGCTCGACGTACGGTGCGACGCTCGGCTATGAATCGGGGCGGTTCGGCGTTCAGGCGCTCTGGTACGGCGCGCGCGACATTGTCCATTCGGGCGCGCTGACCGGCGCGAATGCGGTGAACTCGAATCTGATCGGCACCAACGTCGGCGCGCTGACGCTCAACAACGACGAAGACTTCATGATCGCCGCCAAGTACGGCATCGGTGCGGCGACGATCAAGGCCGGTTATGAGCGCTTCGAACTGAAAACGCCGTCGGATCCGGTCGCGGCGGGCACCACGGTCGACTACTTCGGCTTCACCGGCAGTCTGGCCAATAACGCGAGCCCGTCGAAGAACAACCTGTATTTCGTCGGCGGCGACTATCAGGTGACCCCGAGCTTCGACGTCGCGGCCGGCTTCTACGATACGCAAACCATGCAATCGGCTAACGTCGCGGGCGGCAACCAGCTGCAGTATTCGGTGCTCGCCGATTACCACCTGAGCCGTCGCACCGACGTGTACGCCGGCTACATGTTCTCGAAGTTCAACGGCGCCGCATTCAACGGCGACGAATCGACCAACTATATCGCCGCGGCCGGCATCCGGACGACGTTCTAGCGACGTAGCACAGGCGCCGCAGCGCTGCCATATCGCGCAACTGCGACGAGCGGGCGGCAGCATACCCCGACCTGACACGCGCCGGCCGGCCAGAGCCTGCCGACGCGAAGATTAAACAAACTTTAATCTTCACCGTACCGCTTCTTTAGAACGCACGGTTTTCGTTACCCGATAATTTCAACGCCTTTAAAGCACCGGGCGGCACCGTGCGCATTGCACTGCGCGAACCACGCATGACGGCTTCGCGACACGTGCCGCCCAACTCCCCATCGATCAAACAACACAGCCTTTTCCTCGAAGGATGGCCGATGAATCAATTGCAAGCCATGCGTGTGTTCATGCGCGTCGTCGAACTCAGCAGCTTCAGCCTTGCGGGCAGACAGCTGGGGATGTCCGCGGCGGCCGTGACGCGCAGCGTCAGCATGCTCGAGGCGCATCTGAACATGCGTTTGTTGAATCGCTCGACGCGCAGCCTGTCGCTGACCGAGGCTGGACGGCTGTATCTGGACGGATGCAGGGCGGTGATCGAGAAGCTCGATGAAGTGGAATCCGAGCTGATGCGCTCGACCCGCGACCCGAGCGGCATGCTGCGTATCGCCGCACCCGCGATGTTCGCCGGTACGGAACTGGCTCAGCTGTTCCGCGCATACCGCGCGATCAATCCGCGCGTCGAATTCGAGGTGACGGCATACGACACGCACATCGACATGATCGAAGGCGGTTTCGACATCTGCTTTGCGACCGACCGTTACGCGGTCAATACCTCGCTGGTGAGCCGCAAGCTGCTGGCGATCAAGGAAGTGGCGGTCGCTTCGCCGGCATATCTCGCGCGCCGCGGCGTGCCGCAAACGCCGCATCACCTCGCGAAGCACGATCTGGTCGCGCAGTCCGAGCAGTCGCGTATCTGGGAATTTTCGGGCATCGACGGCGTACAGCGGATCAGTGCGAACGCGCCGCTAAGCGCAAGCGGCCAGATGATCGTCCGTTCGGCGGTGCTGGCGGATCTGGGCATTGCGTTACTGCCATTGCCGCTGGTTGCCGACGACCTTGCGCTAGGTACGCTCAAAACCGTGCTGAGCCAGTACGAAGTGAATGGCGGCGCGCTGCATATTTCGATCGTCTATTCCGGCCGCAACTATCTGGCGACCAGGACGCGCAACTTTATCGACTTCACGGTCGAGCGCTTCCGCAATGCCGCGGGCAGCCAGCCGAACCCGGCGGCCGCGCTGCGCGCAGTCGCCTAGCGGCATCGGTCGATACACGCGCGAGCCGCGTGACGAATGAAGATTCGTTAACGATTAGAAGGTCAGGGTGACAGGCTTAGGTAGATATCCTGAATGTGCTGGTCGTACTGTGAATTGAGACGCCAGCGAACCCTTACCTGCCTAATGGAGCTGACTGAGATGAAGATCGTTTTTGCAATCGCGGCATTTGCATGTTGCGCGTCTTCGGCATTTGCCCAATCCAATGCCACGAATCCGACCGCTACGCTCGCCGCTGCGGCACCGAGCGGATCCTACGGTACCGCTTCGACCCCGCAGGTCGGCGGGTGGGTTCCTCCGTATGGTCAGCCGGTGGTGGAGAAAACGCGCGCACAGGTGTACCAGGAACTCGTCGAGGCCGAGAAGGACGGTCAGCTTGCCTACCTCAACTCGACCCTCTACGCGCACTAACGAACCGATGATCGTAGCGCCGTATCAGGCTTCGTTCATCAACGTCGTGGGCCAGCACGCGACGCTCATGCGCGTGCCCGATTGCGCCTGCAGGTTGCCATCCGTAATACGCAGCGTGAAATCGTGTACGCGCATCACCGCCGCAACGATGCTCAATCCGAGGCCCGATCCGGTCGTATGGCGGGCCTCGTCGCTGCGGTAGAACCGCTGCAACACCGCAGCGCGCTCGTGTCGCGGGATGCCGCGGCCATCGTCGGTCACTTCGAGCAACGGGCCGAGCGGCGTCTTGCCGAGCGTGACGCTGACCGTACCGCCGAATGGCGCAAACTTGATCGCGTTGTCGATCAGATTGCTGAACGCCTCGAACAGCAGTGCGCGGTCGCCATGTATCGCTTCGACCGCCGCCGTCTTGACATGCCATGCGAGCTCGCGGCTCTCCGCGAGCGGTTCGTAAAGCGCACCGAGTTCCAGCACGAGTTCCTGCAGATCGACGATCGCAAACCCGCCGCGGCGCTGCAACGTGCCGATCTCGGAGATACGCAGCATCGCGCGAAAGCGTTCGAGCAGACGGTCGGTTTCCGCGCGTGCCCGCTCGAGCATCTGGGCGCCGTACGGATCGTCCCTGACGATCGGGCGCTCGCCGAGATGGCCGAGCAGCGTGCGCACGTGCACGAGCGGCGTGCGCAGATCGTGCGCAATGCCGTCGCATGCGCCCTTGACTTCGCCCATCAGGCGTTCGACTTCGTCGAGCATGTGATTGACCAGATGCGCGAGCATGTCGAGTTCGTCGCGGCCGCCGATCGG
>DATLOW010000353.1:0-12283 GCA_035536055.1 Paraburkholderia sp.
GCCGGCGAGCGGGTAGTGATAGATCTGGTTGGTGCGGTCGAGACCGGCCCAGATGCCGCCCGTGCTGTCGAGGCAGAAACCGCCGGTGACCGGCCGCGTGGTGTTGAACGCCGGCCCAGGCAGCGTGGCGGTCGGCACGGCGATATAGCCGGTGGCCGGGTTGATGGCGAACATGTAGAACGCCGCGGGGTTCTGCCCGGAGGCCGCCAGAATGCGCGTCGGTCCGATCGCCGCGAGCTGTGCGAAATGGGTATCGCGCTCGACGTTGTTCAGGTTCAGGCGCGGGTCGTTCGGATAGGTGATCGGATCCACCGTATTCGCGACGAAGCTGCCGCCGGCGGTGCCGGTGTAGACATTGCTGCCGCCGTAGAACATCGTGCCGTCGGTGCCCGGGTCCGGCGCGGCATTGCCTTCGAAGTTCAGCGATTGCAGCGTCGCGGTCAGCGTGCCTGCCGGGTTGTACTCGTGAAGGTCGGTGCCGCCGTCGCGGCCCAGATCCCAGGCGCCGCCCCACGGGTTGTTCAATACATACAAAGTGCCTGCGGCATCCTTGCCGATGCCCACCACACGCGTGAAGCGCTTGTCGCCGACCTGGCCCTTGGTGCCGGTGGTCGAGTCGAGAAAGCCGCCTTGCACCCCAAAGGTGCCGACCTGGACCGGCGCACCGGCGATGTTGTAAATCTTGATGTCCATGTCCGGGCCTTCGTCGCCGGCCATCAGCTGGCCGGTCGACGCATCGAAGTACAGTGCGGACGGATGCGCGCCGGCCGACATCTGGATCGTGTTGATCTGCGCGCCGGCCGGGCTGAACTCGCTGATGGTGCCGAGATCCTTCTGCGCGACCCACAGGTTGCCCGCGCCATCGAGTGCAAGCGCACCGGGGCCTTGCACCGGAATGTCGCGCTGCCAGACGCCGTCGGCGCTGTAGACGCGCACGCGGTTGCCAGGCAGGTCGCTCGCATAAAACTGCGTGTCGGTGGCGGCAAGGCCGGTGATTACGTCGCCGCGCTGCACATTGGTCGCGGCGCTCACCTGGATCATCAGGTCCTGGGTCTGGGTGGTGCGGTTAAAGCGGCCCACCGCGCCGCTGCCGAACGAGCGGCTGATCTGCAGCGCCGCGAAGATCGACGTCGAATTGCCGGTGATCGCGCTGCCCTGGAACTGGTTGTGAATGCCGATCGTGCCCGCCACCTGGTTGTTGCGGTAGATGCTGATGCCACCGTAGATCTCGTCCCACAGCGATGCGGTGTAGATCGTGCCGTCGGGCGCGACCCACATCGAGCGGGCGGTGTTGCCGACGTGCGTGCTGTCGGTGCCGTAGGTATTCGCGAGCCAGTCGGTGGTGTACTGCGCATGGCTTGCCGGTGCAATCACGGCGCATAGCGCGGCGGTGAGAAGTGCGGTGCTGAGTCGTTTCATGGCCCTGTTACTCCTGGACGGCCGGGCGGCCTGCAGAGGATCGGATGACTGCAATGTGAATACTTTGATGCTGTGAAACTCCCGAATCAGAACCGAATACGGCATAACGTCGTAAACGGTATTTTTTGAGTGATTTGATTGTTGCCTCAAAAAAAGATGCACGCGTGACGAAATAATTCTGATCGAGGCACAGACGTGCATTTCGCATCAGCAAATAAAAATATGCGAAATGGGTAAAGCAATTGAATTGGTAAAGCTTTACGGTGAAATACGTGATTTTTTTGCTATTTTCGATGCGTCGATTTAAACGCGAAACCGCAATCCGCGTGCCGCGCTGCGGCATGCTGCATAGACGTTGCTTCGCTGTTTGATGACTTGCGTGCCGGCTTGCATCACGGCTTGACAGAGGCTTCGATCGGGCCGACCATTCGGCGGCAAGTTGTCCACCAGAAAGCGCCTGTCGACCCACGATATGGACATTTCGGAGACGCCATGGCCGCCCCCGCCAACGCAGCCGATGCACTGATGCCTTATCAGCTTCCCAACCCGCGCGAGGCGCAGCGCGAAATCGTGGTGGCCTCCGCGATTCCCGAAGACGAGCGGCTATGGGTGCCGCAAGCCGACAACGTGTGGTTCCGTCCGCTGTGTCTGAACGTATCGAGCGGTTACTGGATGAACCTGCTGCGCGTGCGCCGCGCGGGCGTGCTGAGTCGGCACCGTCATCCGCAGGCGGTGCACGGCATGGTGCTGAAGGGCCGCTGGCGCTATCTGGAACACGACTGGGAAGCGCGCGAAGGCAGCTACGTATTCGAGCCGCCGGGCGAAACGCACACGCTGTACGTGCCCGAAGACGTCGCAGAGATGATCACGTACTTTCAGGTGAATGGCGTGATGTACTACTGCGATCCGTACGGCAACTACACCGGCTACGAAGACGTGTTCACCAAACTCGACATGTGCCGCGCGCATTACGAGCGTGTCGGGCTCGGCGCGGACTACGTCGATCAGTTCGTCAGATAGGCAGCACCTGTCGTGCGCGTGCTCGCAGATGCGGGCGCGAATCCGAATCCGAATGCGAACGCGCTTCGCGCGGAGCGCACCTCGGCGCGTCGAAAAACAAACGGAGGAGACAATCATGCAAGCGAAAACGCCGCGGCTGCGGCGCATCCAGTGGATCGCGGTGATGTTCCTGACGCTCGCGGGCATCGTCAATTATCTGGACCGCAGCACGCTGTCGATCGCCAATCACTCGGTGAGCGGCGAACTGGGTTTGAGTGCATCGCAGATGGGCTTGCTGCTGTCGGCGTTCTCGTTCGCGTATGCGTTCTCGCAGTTGCCGGTGGGCGTGCTGCTCGATCGCTTCGGCGCGCGCGTGATGCTCGGGCTCGGCATGCTGGTGTGGTCGGTCGCGCAGCTGTTCGGCGGCCTCGTGCGCACGCTGCCGCAGTTTCTCGCCGCGCGCATTGCGCTCGGCATCGGCGAGGCGCCGCAGTTTCCGGCCGGCGCCAAGGTGGTCAGCGAATGGTACGCACTGCGCGAACGCGGCCGGCCGATCGGCATCTACGTGATGTCGTCGACCATCGGGCCGGCGCTCGCGCCGCCGATTCTCACGGTGCTGCTGCTCGCGTTCGGCTGGCGCTGGATGTTCATCGTGATGGGCGTGCTCGGCATCGTCGTGGCGCTTGCGTGGTATGCGGTGTATCGCAACCGCGCCGACGTCGCGCTCGAGCCGCAGGAACTGCTGCATCTGACCGAAGAAGAACCGCTTGCGCGCGCCGAACGCAAGCTGACTTTCGCCGAATGGCGCGGCCTGTTCGGATCGGCCACCACGTGGGGCATGATCTTCGGCTTCATGGGCGTGATCTATATGACGTGGCTGTACGTGACGTGGCTGCCCGCCTATCTCGAACACGAACGGCATCTGACGATCGCGAAGACCGGCTGGGTGGTGTCGATTCCGTATGTGTTCGGCACGCTCGGCATGCTGTCGAGCGGCTTTGTCGCCGATGGCCTGATGGCGCGCGGCATGGCGCGCATGCGCAGCCGCAAATGGCCGATCTGCAGCGGGCTGATCGGCGCGGCGGTGTTTACGGTACCGGCCGCGTATACGCCGAATCTGACGCTGGCGATTGTGTATCTGTCGGCGGCGATGTACTTCGTCAATCTCGCGAGCGGTGCGGCATGGGCGCTGGTCGCGGTTGCGGCACCGCGCCATCTGGTCGCGTCGCTGGGCAGCATCCAGAACTTCGGCGGCTATTTCGGCGGGTCGTTCGCGCCGTTTATCACCGGGGTGGTGGTCGATCGCACGCATTCGTTCGTCGACGCGTTTCTGATCAGCGCCGGGGTGTCGTTCGCGGCGGCGCTGGTGTACATGTTCGTGGTGCGCGTGCCGATCGCCGAGCGGGAAGGGCGCAGTGCGGCGGGGGCGACGCATGTGTCGCATACGTGAGTGCGCGGTAGCTGCGGCGCTGGCGCCGTGCGACCGTGGCGTTGATAGCTCACAGCGCGTGCCCGCCGCGCGCAATCACCGGGCGTGACCACAGCGGCAAATCCAGCGAATCCACACGATGACATTTCAGCACGATCTGTTTGCAGGCAAGTCGGTCGTCGTGACCGGCGGCACCCAGGGCATCGGCGCGGGCATCGCGCGGCAGTTCGCGGCGCTAGGCGCACGTGTGATCGCGGCGGGGCTCGCGCCTTCCGCGGCGCAATGCAGCGAACTCGCCGCCGATCGCATCGAGACGGCAGCGCTCGACGTCGCATCGCAGCCGCAAGTGGATGCGCTGTTCGCTGAGCTTGCGTCGCTCGATGTGCTGGTGAATTGCGCGGGCGTGATTCGCCGCGGTGCCGAACACGACCCCGAGGTGTTCGCGCAGGTACTCGACGTGAACCTGACCGGCACGATGCGCACCTGCGCGGCGGCGCGGCCGCTGTTGCGCGCGAGCGGTGGAGCGATCGTCAATACGGCTTCGATGTTGAGTTTTTTCGGCGGTGCGCTGGTGCCGGCGTATAGCGCAAGCAAAGGCGGCGTCGCGCAGCTGACGAAGTCGCTTGCGATTGCGTACGCAACGGATGGCATTCGCGTGAATGCGCTCGCGCCCGGCTGGATCGCAACGCCGCTCACGCAGGCGCTGCAGGACGATACGGCGCGCTCGCGGGCGATTCTCGAGCGCACGCCGTTAAACCGCTGGGGTACGCCCGGCGATATCGGTGGGGCGGCGGTGTTTTTGTGCTCGCCGGCGGCATCTTTTATTACCGGCGTGGTGCTGCCGGTCGACGGCGGGTATCTGGCCGCCTGAATCTGCGCTTCTTTCAATCTTCGATGCGCGGGCAGGCTGCCCGCGCCTGTTGTTTTCCGCGCCCGCCTGGCGGCACGCCGTTCGTCGTCTGCCAAATCAACATTTCCAACATTTCCAACAAAACACCGTTGACACGTGTTTTTGTCCGCGCTGTAATTTTTCCGACCGTCCCACTCTCGATGCAGCGCGGAATTTCCCATGGAAATAAGGGTTCACAACGATTCGATGCCGACTCTCGGCGACGCCGCGCAGCAGCTGCGTGACGGCACGCTGACGTCTCTGGCGCTGGTCGAGCGTTGCCTGCAATCGATCAAAACCCACAATCCAACATTTCGGGCATTCGGAGACGTATACGAACACGCCGCACTGGACCAGGCCCGCACGCTGACACTGGAAGCGCAGCGCGGCGAGTTTCGCGGGCCGCTGCATGGCATCCCGTTCGGCATCAAGGACCTGTTCGCGACCGCTGGGCTCAGAACCACGCGCGGCTCGCTGACCTCGCTCGACTACACGCCGCAGCAAGATGCGCCGATCATTCGCCGGCTGAAGGCCGCGGGTGCGATTGTGCTGGGCAAGACGGCGACCACCGAATTTGGCTGGAGCGGCGCAAGCGTGTCGCGCGTATTCGGCGATGGCCGCAATCCATGGAACAGCGCGCTGACGAGCGGCGGCTCGAGCTCCGGCTCGGCAATCGCGGTGGCGGCGCGAATGGTGCCCGCCGCACTGGGTTCGGACGGCGGCGGTTCGGTGCGGATTCCGGCCGCGTTTTGCGGCGCATTTGCGCTGAAGGGTTCGTTGGGCCGCATCCCGACCTGGCCGTGGTCGGCCACCGAGATGCTGAGCCACGCGGGGCCGATCACGCGGACGGTGCGCGATAGCGCGTTGCTGTTCGACATCCTGTCCGGCCCCGATCCGCTCGATCATCAGGCGCTGCCGCGCGCGTCCGAGTCTTTCCTCGCGCGCTGCGACATGCCGTTGCGGCCGTTGCGTATCGCCTATTGCCCGACGCTGTTCGACGTCGCGGTCGATCCGCAGATCGGGGCGGCACTCGAAGCCGCGGTGCAGCGCATTGCGCGCGCGTTACCCGTACAGGTCGAGACGCCGCAGCTTGCATGGCGCGATCCGCTGCCGATCTTCGAAACCCTGTGGGTAGCGGGGCGTGGCATTGTCTATGGCCGCTCGCTGGCCGGGCGCGCCAAGGAACTCGAGCCGGGCTTCGCCGCGTTGATCGGGCGTGCCGCGCAGTACGATCTCGCGGCCTATCTGGAGGCGGTACAGCGCCGCGCGGCGTTCGCCAACGACGTGCACGCGTTATTCGAACGCTACGACCTGCTGATTACGCCGACCTTGCCGGTGCTGCCGTTCGACGCGCAGTGCAGCGGCCCGGCGGGGCTCGCGCACGGCGACAGCGCGGTGCCGTGGGCACGCTGGACGCCATTTACGTATCCGTTCAACCTGTCCGGCAATCCGGCGGCGAGCATCCCGTGCGGCTGGAGTGCGCAAGGCTTGCCGATCGGTATGCAGGTGATCGGGCCGCGCTTCGACGACGCCGGCGTGCTGCAGTTCTGCGCGGCGTTCGAGGCGCTCGCGCCGTGGGACGCGCGCATGCCGCCGTTGCCGGCGAAGGAAGCGGCATGATGCACGCGCGCCTGGTGACTGGTTGCGCACGCAGCGGGTTTGCGCCGGTTCGTGCGCCGGCTGCGGCACCACACGGGCAGCGGCGCTGCACTGCACAGCCCGTCGCCACCGCCGGCCGCGCCAGCAAAGCTCGCTACACTGGCAGCTCCTTTTTGCGCCGGACTATCGAACCTATGCTGAACCAGCCTCGTCTCGAAGAAATCCTGCGTCTGCTCGGCCAGCAGCAGCGCGTCAAGGCCGCCGAGCTCGCCGCGCATCTGCTCGTGTCGGAAGAGACGATCCGACGCGACTTCAAGTATCTCGAGCAGATGGGCAAGCTGCGCCGCATTCATGGCGGCGCGATCCTGCCGCGGCTGAACGAGGAAGCGCCGCTACAGGTGCGCAACCGGATCCGCACGCAGGCCAAGGCGCGCATTGCCGACTGCGCGGCGCAACTCGTCAGCGACGGCATGGCGCTGTTTCTCGACACCGGTACCTCGACGCTCGCGCTCGCGCAGCGTTTGACGCAGTTCAGCCAGCTGCGCATCGTCACCAATTCGCTCGACATCGCACAGCTGATCACGCAGCAAAGCGACAATCACGTGCTCGTCACGCCCGGCGACGTGCGCCGCAACGACAACGCGCTGACCGGCATGCATACGCTCGAATTCGTGCGGCAGTTTCACTACGACATCGCGTTCATGGGCATCGGCGGCATCGACGCGGAATTCGGCTTTATGGATTACGAAGAACCGGAGGCGCTGCTGCGCCGGACCCTTGCGGCGCGCTGCATGCGCAGCGTGGTGCTGGCCGACGACGGCAAATTCGGCCATCGCACGTTTATCAGCACGCTGCCGTTCGACGCGGTGACGACACTCGTGACGAACCGCGTGCCGTCCAGCGAATATGTGCAGCTTCTCGAGAAGGCTCATGTCGAACTCATCCATCCCTGAGTCCGCGCTGCCAGGCGTCGCCGCATTGTGCGACGAACTGCACGCGTTCGATGCGCTGTTCGCTCAGACATCGGCGATCGGCGCAACGCCGGCGGGCGGTCTGCATCGGCTCGCCGGCTCCGCGGAAGACGGCCGCGCGCGCGATCTGTTGCGCGGCTGGCTGATGCAGAACGGCTTCGACGTGCGCGTCGATGCGATCGGCAATCTGTTCGGTCTCGCCACTTTCGAGCCCGGTGCGCCGTATGTGCTGTGCGGTTCGCATCTGGATAGCCAACCGAGCGCGGGACGCTTCGATGGGGTGTTCGGCGTGCTCGCCGGCGCGGTGGCCGCGGCTGGCGTGGCGCGCCGGATCCGCGCGAGCGGCGCGCGCGTGCCGTGCAATCTGGCGGTGGTCGACTGGACCAACGAAGAGGGCGCGCGCTTCCAGCCGAGCCTGACCGGCAGCAGCGTGTTTACCGGCGCACTACCGCTGGAAACCGCGTGGGCTTGCAAGGACGCTCAGGGCGTGACATTGCGCGATGCGCTCGAACAGATCGGCTACCTCGGCGAGCGGATGCTCGATCTGCCGGTAGCCGCCTACGTCGAGATGCATGTCGAGCAGGCGGCGCATCTCGAGCGCGATGCACTCGCGATCGGCGTGGTCCGCGACACATGGGCGGCGCTGAAGCTGCGCGTGCGTTTCGACGGTGAACAGCGCCATACCGGTCCGACGCCGATGGCCGAGCGCCGCGATGCGCTGCTGGCCGCCGCGCATGCGATCACCGCGGTCTATGCGGAGGCCGGCCGTCACGGCAGCGCGATGCACAGCTCGGTCGGGCGTCTCGACGTCTATCCGAATTCGCCGAACGTGGTGCCGTCGTGCGCGACGCTGCACGTCGAGTTTCGCTCGCCTGCCACGGGGCTGCTTGACGAAGCGGCGATGCGCTTCGACGCGACGCTGGCGCGTATTTCGCAACAGACTGGCACGCGGGTCGCAATCGAAAGCAGCCAGTTGCGCGCGCCGCTCGCGTTGCATGCGGGCTTGTCGCAACTCGCACACCAGGTGAGCTCGGCGCTCGGTCTGCGCAGCGGCGACAGCGTGACGGTGGCGGGTCACGACGCGATCAGCATGAGCCGCGTGGTGCCGTCGTGTCTGCTGTTCGTGCCGAGCCGCGACGGCATCTCGCACAGCGAGGCCGAATTCACCGACCAGGCCGATCTGCACAACGGCTTGCGCGTGCTGAGCGCGCTGCTCGAACGTTTGTGCACTGATTCCGCCGGCTATCGCTGAGATCCGCCATGCTGAACGAGTCCCCTGAACTGCTGCGTCTTGCCGACACGCTCGCTGCGGCGGGTATCGGCAGCCGCGCGCAAATCCGCTGCGGCACCGCGGGCGTAGCGTCGCCGACGCGGCTCGCCACCGAATGGGCGGGCTTTTTCGTCGAGGAAGGGGCGCGCACGTGGTACGCGAAGGTGCGCTACGACGATACAGCCGAACTGGTCGACGTCGAACGTAGCGCGCAGGCGAGCCGCTGCGCGGCAGAGGCGGGTGCAAGCGTCGCGTTGCGTTTTGCCGATGCCGCGCGCGGCGTGCTGCTGTTCGATGCACTGCCCGAGGGACGCTGGCGCTGGGCGCGCGTCGACGAACTGAGCGGGCCGGCGCAGCTCGAACGGCTATGGGAATTGAAGCGTCGCGTGCACGCGGGGCCGGTGCCGGGCTTCGAACGCACGCTTGCCGACGATCTGGCGCGCGTGCGCGCGCTGTGCCGACACGATGCGGTCACGCTGCCTGCAGATCATGCGTGGCTCGACACCTGTGTCGATCTTGCCTGCGACGCGCTGCAGCGCGCGCGCAGTGAAGCGGACGGCGTGCCGCTGCACGGCGACGGCGTGGCCTCCAATGTGATGATCGGGCCGGACGGCGCGTTGCTGCTGGTCGACTTCGACTACGGCGGCGTCGGCGACCCGTGGCACGACGTGGCTGTCACGCTCAACGAGTTGTACCAGTTCGAAGCGCAGTGGCGCGACGGCATTGCGCGCTGGGCAGGCCGTTGCGACGAGGCCGACTACGCGCGCTGCCGGCTGTATGCGCTCGCCGACGACTGGTACTGGACGTTGTGGGGCTTGTGGCTCGGCGCGACTTCGCCGCGCCGTCTGGAGTTCACCAAGCTCGCGCAGTGGACGCTGTTGCGTTGCCGCCAGAGTATTCACGACGCGCGCTTCGAAGGCTGGCTGCGGCAACTCGGCGAGCACACCGGAGGACAGCCGCGATGAAACAGCTTGGCGAGGCACAGGCGCATCACGAACACGAGATCGAAGCGGCGATTCGCGGCGTGCCCGGCTGGCACGGGCGCACGGTGCGCTACGCGCCGGTCGGCGGCGGCATTTCGAATGCGAACTGGCGCGTCGAGGTGGACGGCGCGCACACCGCGTATTTCTGCAAGGTGCCGGGGCAGGGCACCGAAATGTTCATCGACCGGCGCACCGCGCACGAGGCCAGCGTGAAGGCGGCGCAAACCGGCCACGGCGCGCCGGTGTTCGCGTTTCTGGAGGAGCGCGGCGTCGAGATCTTCGAATTCATGGAAGGCTGGCACGCGTCGTCGAATCTGGATTTTCTCGCGCGCGACGTGCGCCATAACGCGTTGCGCGCGCTGAAGGCGTTCAACGACCAGCCGCCGCTCGCGCAGACCAAGACCGTGTTCGACATGATCGACGAACATCAGCAACAGGTCGCGACGCTACATGCACTCACGCCGCCGGATCACGAGTGGCTGTGCCTGCAATATGGCCGCGCACGCGCTGCCCTCGAAGCAGCCGGCATCGATCTTGCACCGTGCATGAACGACACGCTGGCCGGCAACTTCATGTTGAACGATGCGCGCGAAATCATGCTGGTCGATTTCGAATACGCGTCGAACAACGACCGGCACTACGAACTCGCGCTGTGGTTCGGCGAAATGTTCTTCGAGCCCGACATGGAATACGCGCTGATCGAAGACTATTTCGGCCGCGTTACGCCGCAGGCGCTTGCGCGCGTGCAGTTGCACAAGGCGCTCGCCGACCTGAAATGGTCGACGTGGGCGATGGTGCAGCGCGCGGTGTCGCGCATCGATTTCGATTTTTATAAATACGGCTTCTGGAAACACATGCGCGCGCGCACGGTGATTCAGGACCCGAGATGGGAGACATGGCTCAGGCAGGTATGAAGCGCGCGCACCTGAACGGACCGGCCCGGCACCGCAACGGTGCGCCGCGACCGGCGTTCGGATCGAAACCCCCTCGATAACCGGCTTCACTTCTCAGGACGAACAGGCATGGCGATCAATCAGGTATCCCAATCAGCAGCGGGGACGCCAGCGGCAGTGCGGCTCGCGTTCGGCATTTATTTCTTTCTGCTGTTGATGATGGCGCTGTTTCCGCCGTTTTACCTCGGCGTAAGCGGCAGCACGCAGCTGGTGCTCGGCGTGCCGCTGCCGATTTTCTACTGGATCGCGAACACGGTGCTGGTCGGCCTCGGCGTGTGGGCGCTGTATGTGGCCGAAGAGCGCGCGGGCGACCTCGCTGACGAAGGAGAACCGTCATGACGCAACTTACCGGGGCGGGCAATCCCGTCATTACGTTCGGCGTGATCGTGCTGTTTCTGGTGGCGATGATCGCCGTGCTGTACGCCACCAACCGGCGCAGCACCAGCTTCGCCGACTATGCGGTGGGCGGTCGCGCGTACGGACCATGGTATGTCGCGATGAGCTATACCAATTCGTGGTGGCCCGGGTCGACGTTTACGGCGTTCTTCGCGCTTTCGGTGGGCGGTGTGCTCGGCTTCTACGGCATGGTCTACGCGACGCTGGGTGTGACCGCGATGTATCTGATGGCGCAACGCGCGTGGTCGTGGGGACGGCAGTTCAACCTGACCACGCAGCCCGATCTGCTCGGCATGCGCTACAACAGCCCTGCAGTCAAACGGGTTGCGTCGATCATCGGCATCATCTCGGTGTTTCCGTGGGTGGTGATGGGCATCCAGGCGCTCGCGACGCTGTTCCAGTTCGCGAGCTTCGGGCAGTGGACCGTGACCACCTGCCTCGTGGTCGGCGTGGCCGTGGTGCTGATCCGCCAGTACTGGACCGTCAGCATGGGCATGCGCGGGCTGATCATGACCGACATGTTCCAGGGGCTGATCGCTTATGTGGTGTGCGCGATCGTCTGCGTGCTGCTGCTGCTCGGCAATCACGCGTCGTACTCGAATCTCGCGCAGCTGCCGGCGAAAATGCTGCTGATTCCCGGCGATGCGCGCACCGGCTACGGGCCGTGGTACATGTTCAGCCTGATCTTCACCGGCGTAATCGGCTCGATGTGCTGGCCGATGAGCTTTCAGCGTATCTATACGGCAAGCGGCGTGCGCACCGTAAAGAAGGGCACGCTGCTGACGATGCTGCTGGTGGGCGGCTTCTATTGCATCCTGATGCTGTTTGCCGCGGCCGCGAGCCGCGATCCGAACGTGGCGGCCAATCCGCAGCACGGCTGGTTTGTCGCGCTCGCCGACATCGGCGGCCCGTGGCTGCTCGCACTGGCGATCGTCATCGTACTGGCCGCGAGCATCGGTCACGTCGACGGCTGCGTGCAGGTGTGCGGCACGCAGTTCGCGAACGATCTGGCTACGTGGAGCGCACCGCGCACCGATCGCCAGCTGATGGTGTTGTCCAAGGCCGGCATGGTGGTGTTCATCGTCGCGGCGGCGGTGATCGCGTGGCTGACTTTCGATTACAGCCGGTTGCAACTGCTCGCGCAGATCTCGTATCAGGGCATCATTCAGCTCGCGGTGCCACTGTTCTTCGGCATCTTCTCGCGGCGCGGCAACAAGCAGGGTGCGCTGGCGGGCATGCTGGTGGGCATTGCGATCGCCATTGTGCTGACCACGCTGTATCCGGACGACATCCGCGCGCTCGGTTCGCTGACTAGCGGCATCGTCGGCCTGGCGGCGAACCTTATCGTGTTCGTGGTGTTTGCGTTCGCGATCAA
>DATLOW010000354.1:0-17484 GCA_035536055.1 Paraburkholderia sp.
TGCACCTGCTTGTGCAGATGAAACTCGAAGACGCCTGCCAATGAAGTTTCGAGCGCGGTAACCGTGACCTCGCCGTCGCCTTGCACCGCGTGCCCGTCGCCGGTGGAGAACAGCGCCCCGTTTGCGTGCACCGGTAGAAACAGCGTGGCGCCGGCGCCCAGTTCCTTGTTGTCGATGTTGCCGCCATGCTCGCGCGGCTCGATCGAACTGATCGCACCATAAACAGGCGGCGGTGCGACGCCCATTACGCCGAAGAACGGGCGCAGCGGTAACGTGACGCCGAATGGCAGCGTGGCCGTGCGCCGTTCGCGATCGATCGGCACGTGCAGCAGGCGCGTGTACGGGAAGTCGTCGGGCAGCGTGCCGCGCAGCGGGCGCATCACGTTCCAGCCCCAGTCCTGGCGCAACTCGACTTCGCGTATGCGTACTTCGAGCAGGTCGCCCGGCTGCGCGCCGTCGATCGCAACCGGGCCGGTGACGATATGCCCGCTAAGCTTCGGTGCGCATGCTTCGTGGATAAGCCGATGTTCAGGTAACACGTCGAACGGCACACCGACCAGATCGCGCGGCTGGCCGTTGACCGTTTCGATGCGCACGGAGTCGCCGGAGTCAATTGTCAGGGCGGGTGCGAGCCCCGCGTCGAAGTAGCCCCAGTGGACCGTCTGCGGTCCGGCACGCAACACATGCGATCGCGCCATCCATCCTCCATGACTTGCGCTGAAGTGCGAGTGGCCAATCTACGAATCGGCTTGTCGGGTGTCAAGCTGTCTAAATTAATGAAGGCTGTTTGTCGGTTGCGGCGCCCGCGCTCAACCCGATCGCGCTTGCACGCGCCCGCCCATTTCGCTGAACAACTTTTCCAGCAGTTGTATAGTCGCGGCCTCACCGCATCTCGCGGCGAGCGTATCTTGCGGTTTGTTAGGAATCTGGAGGATTTATGGCATTCGATCACCGTGGCTTTCGAGTAACAGTTGATATCTCGCCGGACGCAGCCGGCATGCAATGGCATTGCGCGGCCACGATTGAAGGTTTGGAAGAACGCACACGGAGCGCCCGCATTCCGGGCGTCGAGCTGACGTTCCCAAGGTTGAAAATCGATGTGCTGATGGCGATGAGCATGGTCGAGCACAAGGCCGTTGCGTCAATTGACGAATGGCATACAGAGCAGCTTTCAGTCGCCCGGGCTGCATGCGAGCTTCACTAGCTCGCGTCGTTATTTGCATCTTTACGAAAGGCGCAATGCTGTCGCATCGACATGGGTTCGCGACTCGCGGGGAGGGCAAATTGACGCACCCTGCGCGGGCTTCGCGGTAGCGCGCGCTTTCAGCAAAGAAAGCGCGCCGTCATCCGGTTGCGGGCTTCGTCATATTCAAGGTGTCGGAAACAGTTCGAGCGGGTTGCCGACACCGTCAGCGAACATCCTGGTATCCCAGGCTGCTGGAAGCAGGCGCCGGGCATTGCTCCTGATACCACTGCGCAATCTGTGCCCCTGTCATAAACGTCACTTCCGGCGTCGCGGCTAGCAGATCGAGTATCTGTTCGAGATAGCCGAAGCGATGCGGCACGCCCATCAGATGCGGGTGCAACGCGATGGTCAGCACGCGCGGTTGCCGTTGCGATTCGCGTCTGAACAGCTCCAGCGTTCGTTGCACGCGCAGCAGATACTCCGGCGACGAATGCTTTTCTACCGCATAGATAATCGAATCGTTCAGTTCCAGGTTGTACGGCACGCTCAGCAGCGGACCGCGTGCCGTGGTGAGCCATGTCGGCAGATCGTCGATCACCCAGTCGAAAACATATTCGACGCCCGCTGCTTTCAGATGCTCGGGCGTATCCACCGTCTCGCGCAAACCGGGGCTGAGCCATCCGCGCGGGCGGGTGCCCGTGAACGATTCGATTTTCTGCAGCGTCATGCCGATCACGTCGGCTTCCGAATCGCCGTGATTCAGCGATTTCTGGTGCAGCCCGTGGCCGATGAATTCCCAGCCCGCGTGATGCATCGCTTCGGCCGCACGCGGGTATGCGTCGATCACGCCGGCGTTGAAACTCGTTGAAGCGGGCAGCCCACGTGACGCGAGCGCATCGATGATGCGCGGCAGCCCGCAGCGCATGCCGTAGTCGGCCCAGCTGAAGTTCGGCACATCCGGCACGGTTTCCTTGCCGTGCGGCGGCGT
Organism: Paraburkholderia sp.; assembly: GCA_035536055.1. Classification (GTDB taxonomy): domain Bacteria; phylum Pseudomonadota; class Gammaproteobacteria; order Burkholderiales; family Burkholderiaceae; genus Paraburkholderia. The sequence goes on from DATLOW010000354.1 coordinate 2,175, forward strand.
GATGATGGTGCGCGGCATCGGTTGTTCGAACAACCAGTGCTCGACGTTGACCACCACGTGCGCGATGATCGATCCGCCGGCAGGCGGCGCGAGCGGCGCGCGTTCGGTCGAGAAGAAATACGGGGTGCGGGGATTGGCCATGGCGTCAATGACGGATCTGGTGGAGGATGTCGCGTTTGAGTGCGTTGAATTCGGCTGACGTGGTGTCGTCAAGCGTGCGCGGGCGCGCGAGCGGCACCTCGATGCGGCTGGCAATGCAGCCGGGGCGCGCCGACATCACATAGATCGTGTCGGCAAGAAAGATGGCTTCATCGATGTCATGCGTGACAAACACGATGGTGGGATGCAACTGCTGCCATACCGACAGCAGCAACTCCTGCATGGTCAGCCGCGTCTGCGCGTCGAGCGCGCCGAACGGTTCGTCCATCAGCAGCAGCTTCGAACCCATCGTCAGAACCCGCGCGATACCGACGCGCTGGCGCATGCCGCCGGATAGTTGCGCGGGGAGATGATTCACGAAGTCCGACAGGCCCGTCATCCGGATGAACTCGCGGGCGCGAGGTTCGTACTGGTCGCGCGGCACACGCTGCGTCTTCGGCCCGAAGATCACGTTTTCCCACACCGATAGCCACGGGAACAGGGCGGCGTCCTGGAACACCACACCGCGGTCGGGGCCCGGTTGTCCGACGCTCTTGCCGGCCACTTCGAGCTCGCCGTGGCTCGCGAGTTCGAAGCCCGCGATCAGATTCAGCAAGGTCGATTTGCCGCATCCCGATGGGCCGAGCAGCGCGACGAATTCGCCCGCATCGATGCTGAGATTGATGTTGTCCAGCGCCTTGACGGCGGCCTTGCCGCCGTAAACCTTGCCGACGTGGCGAGCTGAAATGGCGTTCACTCGATACCCTCAATGACTTTGCAAGGTGCGCCAGACGAGCGCGCGTTGCGCGATCGTCAGCAGGATACGGTCGGTCAGAAAGCCGAGCAGGCCGATCGACGCCATGTCGGCCAGCACGATGTCCATCCGGCCCACGTAGTACGCGTCCCACAGCACGTAGCCGAGTCCGGACTTGACCGCGACCATTTCGGAGACGATCACCGCGGTCCACGCAATGCCAAGCCCAAGCCGCAAGCCAGTGAAGATCGACGGAAGCGCGGCGGGAAATACGACGCGGCGCATCAGTTGCGCAGGTCTCGCGCCCATCATGCGCGCTGCCCGCACCAGATTGCGGTCGGTCTCGCGCGCGCCTTGCGTGGTGCTCACCACCACTGCGTAGAAGCTGCCGAGGAATATCAGGAAAATTGCGCCCATGTCGCGGATGCCGAAAATGGCGATCGAGAAAGGCAGCCACGCGGTGATCGGAATCGGACGCAGGCCTTGAATCATCGGGTCGATCAGCCGCGCGACCAGCCGGCTCCAGCCGATCGCCAGACCGATTGGCACGCCTAGCAGCACCGCGAGCACGAAACCTTCGGCGACACGCGAGGCGGAATGTTGAACGTTGGATAGCCAGGTGCCTGCATAGGCATTGAGCCCCATCGTGTCGACACCGAACATCCATGTGCGCCATGCGCTTGCCACCTGCAGCGGCGAAGGCAGCAGGCCTGTCAAGGATTGCGAGCTGCTGGCGATCCACTGCCAGAGGACCAGCACGGCAAGCGGCACAGCCAGGCCGAGCAGCACCCGGCCGCGGCGCACTGCGCCCGGTGCGCGGGAGCGGTTGCCCGGTGTTATCGGTATCGCGTTCATAGGCTGGCTCCTTTGGCGGCTGGTGCGCGCTGTGCCATGCAGGCGTAAGGTGCGGCTGACGGGTTACTTCTTTAGCGCATCGATCAGCGACGTGTCGTAGTAATTCGCGACGCTGCCGCTGACGTCTTTGGGGATGACGCCCAGCTTGTAAAACTCGCTAGCCTGGGCGCGGATCTGCGCCGCGTCGAGCACCCCTCCAAGCTGAATCAGCTTGACCGACTGGCGTGTGACGTCGAGCGGCAGCCCGACATAACGCGAATACGTCTGTGCGAACGCTTCCGGATCGTGGGCGAGGGCATCCTGCGCATGCAGGTACGCCCACAGGAAACGGCGCACGACTTCGCGTTTGGTGGCCAGTTCGTTGCGCGTAGTCGCCAGCATGCCGAGCTCCGCGCCGACCGCGTGCGAGCGGCTGTATTCGATCTTCTGCGCGAAATAGCCGTCGCCGGACGCTACCACTTGCGATTCGAATGGCTCCCAGCACAGGAACGCGTCGATGTCGCCGCGTTTGAGCGCCTGCACGAACGCGGTGCCGCCGCCCTGGATGTTAACCGCTGTGAACGAGTTGTACGGGATGCCCTTCTCGGTCAGCGTTGCCGCCCACTGGAACCACACGGCGGAGCCCGGCGCGATGCCGATGCGTTTGCCGGCGAGGTCTTGCCAGTCGTCGATCCTCACGCCCTTGCGCACCACCAGATATTTGGCCGACGACGCGACGCCGCTCAGCCCGATCATGTTGGTGTTGCCTTGCGCGAGTGCGATGGCCAGGTCGCCTGGCCCGACCGCGCCGACGTCCACCGAACCGGACAGCAACGCGGTGCGCGCATCCGCATAGCGTACGAATTCGACAGGCTTGACAACGATGTTCATCTTCTTCAGTTCGTCGGCGACCTGCAGCATCGGTGCGAGGTGACCCACCTTCACATAGGCGACGGTGAGTTCAGCAGGTTGAGGCAGCGGCGCGGGTTCGGGTGCAAGCGCGAATGCGGTGGGCGTGAGGCCAAGCAACACGATGCCTGAACAAAATAGCCGCGTGAAAAATTTCACGACGTTCTCCTCGATCGATCTGACGGGTGGGGCGATGCCGGCCTGACCGGGTTGCATGGGCGCCTATCGTCCCTTGAACTGCGGCACGCGTTTTTCCGCGAATGCCGCGCGGCCTTCGCGGTAATCTTCACTGTCGAAGCACGCCTGTACCGCGCGTGTCACCGCGTCGACGTCGCGTAGCGCGGGATCCAGTTGCGCGTGCATGATGGCGAGCTTGGCGGCGCGCAGCGTCAACGGCGCATTGCCGGCGATGTCGCCGAGATAGCGCGCGACCTCGGCGTCGTACACCTCGGGCGCGAATGAGCGATGTACGAGGCGCATATGCTCGGCTTCGTCACCGTCGAAGGTGCGTGCCAGAAAGAACAATTCGGTTGCAGCGGCCGCACCGATCTGTCCGACCACACGCTGCATGTTTCTGAACGCATAGCCGAGCCCGAGCCGTGCGGCCGGCATGCGGAAGCGCGAATCGCGCGTGGCGATGCGCAGATCGCAGGCAAGGGCGAGGCCGATGCCGCCGCCCATGCAGACACCGCGAATGCACGCAACGGTCGGTTTGCCGGTGTTGGCTAGCGTGGCCTGCGCATGCGCGACGGCTTCGTCGTAGCTGGCGACGCCACGCGGGTCCGCGCGCTGGGTCTCGAACTCGGAGATGTCTGCGCCGGCGACGAACGCGCGCTCACCGTCGCCGCGCAATGCGATCACGCAAACCTCGGGATCGGCGTCCAGGCGCTGCAGTTCCTCTGCGAGCGTGCGCCACATTGCAAGCGACATCGCGTTGAAGCGTGCCGGGTTGGACAGCACCACGTGCGCAATCGCGCCGTCGCGCTCGACGCGCACGCTGCCGCGCGGCGTTGCAGTCGGTTCGTTCATACCACTCCTTGTGCGTGCAACTGTTCGATCGCGGCTTCGTCGTAACCGGCTTCGTTGAGCAGTTCGTCAGTGTGTTCGCCCCAGCCGGGCGCGGAACGCATCAGCGTGCTGGGCGTACGGCTTAGCGTGACCGGCTGGGTAATGTAGTGACGCGCGATACCTTGCGGGGTCGTCATCTGCTGCGACACCTGCAGATGGCGCACCTGCAGGTCTTCGAACATCTGCGGCACGCTATATACCGGACCGCACGGCACACCCGCAGCGTTCAGGCTGTCCACCCACCACGCCACTGGCCGCGTGCGGAAGCGGCGCTGGATCTCTTCGTTCAGGCGGTCGCGGTTTTTCACGCGCAGTTTTTCGGTGGCGAATTCGGGATCGGCCAGCCAATGCGGCGCGTCGAGCTGATCGCAAAAGCGCTTCCAGTTTCCTTCGCCCGAAGCACCGAGATTCACGTATCCATCCGATGCCTCGAACAGTCCCATCGGCGAACTGGTTGGATGATCGTTGCCGATCTGTACCGGTACGTCGCCTTCGTTCAGATAGCGCGCGGCCTGGAAGTCCATCATCGCGATCTGCGTATGCAACAGCGACGCGTGTAGCCATTGCCCGACGCCGGATTCCTCGCGCTCGAGCAACGCGATCAGAATGCCGATCGCCGCGTACAACCCGGTGCTTGAATCGGCGACCGCGAGCCCCGCGCGCACCGGCCCTTGCCCCGGCAAGCCGGTCACCGACATCAGACCGCCCATGCCCTGCACGATCTGATCGAAGCCAGGCCGGTTGACATAGGGACCGTCCTGGCCGAACCCCGAAATGCTGGCGAGGATGATGCGCGGATTGATCGCGGCCAGCGATTCGTAGTCGACACCAAGCCGAGACTTCACGTCGGGCCGCCAGTTTTCGACGACCACGTCGGCGTCGACCACCATCCGCTTGAACACCTGCAAGCCTTCAGGCGTTTTCAGGTTCAGCGTCAGCGAACGCTTGTTGCGATTCAGATTCTGAAAGTCACCGCTCAGCCGGTCTGCGGCAAACATCGCCTCGTTGGGATCGATGCCGGGCGGCGGCTCGATGCGAATCACGTCCGCGCCGAAGTCAGCCAGCATCCGGACACAGGTGGGGCCTGCCCGTACGCGTGACAGATCCAGCACGCGAAAACGCGAAAGGGCGGACGCAGCGGAAATTTTAGGCATGACGAGTCCTGAAGCCGGACCCATCAAGCGTGTCCGGCAGAGGTTGCGAGGAGGCGGTGCGCATGTGCGCCGCGGTGTCGGCGAGACCGTCGCGCTCGCACTGGTGGACCAGCGCGACGAGCGCGAGCTCGGCGTAAGGCCGGCCAACCAGTTGCGCGCTCAACGGACGGCCGGCCGCATCGCGGCCGATCGGAAACACGACTGCGGGCAGACCGAGGTAGTTGACCCACGCGGTATGACGATGCAGCGCGAACAGCGTGCGCGCGGCGAAGCGCGGCATGCCGGTGTAGACGATGTCCCAGTCGGGGATCGGGCAAGGCAGTGCGGGGGTCAGCAGCATGTCGGCGTGTCCGAACAGCAGCGAGATCGCGTCGTCGAGTGCGCGCGGGCGTTCGTCCAGCGCCGCGTGGTACCACGGTTCGGGCAATGCAACGCCAGGCGTCAGTACGCCGGCGAGCGGCGCCGGCAGCGGATCGTCCGCGCGCATGCGCAGACGCGGCAGGTGAATGCGGGCGGCTTCGGCATGCAGCATCAGCTGAGCACGGCGGCTCCACTCGGGAAATGGGGCGTTGTGCGGCAGCATCGCGACGCGGGCCTCGGTACAGGTTGCGACGCGATCCGCGAAGTCGCTCAACGCGGCGCCGACCGCGCTATCGATCTGCGTGTCGTCGATTGTCACAGCGAGCCGCGGCGAGGCGGTTGCCAGACGCTGCTGCAATTCCAGCGGATCCGGCAACGCGGCCTGGCGCGCGGCGGACATGCACAGAAACACGAGCGCGGTATCCAGTGCGTTGCGCGCGATCACCCCGACCGTATCGAGCGATGGCGCGAGCGGCATGACGCCGGCCGTCGATACCGCGCCGCTAGTCGTCTTCAGGCCGATCAGGCCGCAAGTGGCTGCAGGGATGCGCACGGAGCCAGCGGTGTCGGTACCGAGCGACGCATAGCACAGGTCGCCGGCCACAGCGACCGCGGAACCGCTCGACGACCCGCCTACCGCTGCGCGTGCATCGAGCGGATTGATCGGACGCGGCAAGGCCGGGTTCTCCGCGGTAGAACCCCCGGCAAGTTGCGCGAGACACAGCGAACCGGCGTAGTGCGCGCCCGCTCGTGCGAGTGCGGCCAGTACCGCGGCATCCTGTTGCGGAACACGATCGCTTGCCGGATCGGCGTCGTTGCCGCCGCGCGCGCCGGCATAGCTGCCGCTTGTCATGCCACAGGTCGGTGTGCGGCCCGCAATATCGAAGACGTCCTTATGTGCGAGCGCAGCGCCGGCGAGGGGCCCGAGCGTTGCGGCGTTGCACGATACGCCGTCGGCCTCCCGTGGCGGCGCGACGTCAATCAGCGCATGCCATGCGCGATCGTTGCGCACGCAACGACGCCGCTGCTCCGCCAAAGCCTCAGCTGGCGTGAAATCGCCGCACCGCAGTGCCGCATTCAGCCCAGCCAGCGTGGCAGGCAGATCGAGCGTGTCGTTCATGCGTGCCGGCGTAGTGCGGCGGCGAAGTCTGCCGCCGCTTGAGCAGCGTCGAACGTATCGCGCATTGGCTGTCGCGCGTCGGACACGGGCGACGGCTGTAGCCGGTGCAACGCGCGTGCGAGCGGCGCGACCTCCGCGTCGCAAAGCGGCACGCCGGCGCGCCGGAATGCAGCGCGGACCGCAGCGCCGATTGCGTCGCCGGTTGCGTCATCGCTGACTGAAACTGGGTGACCGCTCATGCATGCCTCTATAAATATATTTATAGGTTGTGGTTGCATATTCTATGCGTACTATCGCATATCAAAAAGTGGTGCGATAATTCTTTATTCACAAAAAACCGGCACGAGCTTGGATGAAGGTTAGCGAACAGATCCGCCAGGAAATCGAGACATTGATCCGCGATGGCGGTCTGCTGCCGGGCGACCCGGTCGATGAAGTCGAATGGGCCGCACGCTATGACGTATCGCGCACGCCAGTGCGCGAAGCCTTGCTGCAACTGCAGGCGCAAGGGCTGCTCGGCGCGCTGCCGCGCGGCGGCATGGTGGTCGCGAAAATGGACGTGCAGCAGTTGCTTGCGATGTGGGAACTGCTGGCCGAGCTCGAAGGCTTCTGCGCGCGGCTCGCCTGCGAGCGGATGACCGATACCGAACGCGCGCAGCTGTTTGGGCATCACCGTTCGATGGCTTCGATGGTGGAGACCGACGACGCCGAAGCGTGGCAGGCCGGCAACCTCGCGTTTCACGAGATGCTGTACCGCGGCTCGCGCAACCCGTATCTGCGCCAGGACATTCTGCGCATGCGCGCGCGTACCGGCGCGTATCGCCGGCACGCGTTCGGCGCGGTCAACCGGATTCAGGCGTCGTGGCAGCAGCATCAGGAAATCGTCGACGCGATTGCGGCGCGCGATCCGCAGGCCAGCGCGCAGGCGATGCAGCGGCATCTGAGTCCCGATCACGGCGCGCGCAGCGTGGCCGATCTGATTGCGAACCTGCCGCGCGAATTGTTGAGCTGACGTGGTTGGGCTGAAATCGCGCGGCGCGCCGCAGCGGAATCGCACGCACGGACCGTTCATTTGACCGCTGGAACGAAGCTGTTTTCCGGGCGGCTCGTATTGCGATACACGACCGCCACTGCGAGCGCTGCAATCAGGCATGGCAACGCTGACAGCATGAAAACCGTCTCGTTCGACACACCGAGGCCATGCAGGCTTTGTCCAAACAGCGGCCCGAATACCGAGCCAAGCCGGCCAGCGGCGTAGGCCGCGCCGAACGCCGTCGCGCGGATCGCGACCGGATAGGTTCGGCCGACGATCGACGAGCCGCCCGGCAGACAGGGCACCAGAATGAAGCCCGTGATGAACAGCATCGAACTCACCACGCCGAGCGGAGCGTGCAGCGCGAGCGAAGTGAGCACGATTGCCACACACGCGCAGACCAGCATGGTCATGAACAGGCGCGTGATGTCCTTGCCGGCCGCGAAGAAAGCGATCAATACCATGCCGACGAAGCCGCCGCTCTGGAACAGACTCGACACATGAATCGCGGTCTTGATCGGTAGACCGCTTTCCACCAGTACCGTTGTCACCCAGCTCGACATAAAGAACAGCTCGAACATCACCGAGAAGTACACGCACATGACGGCGAGCGTGTTGACGATGTTCTTCGGCGCCTTCATGTACTGCGTCAGGAAGGTTCGATAGTCGACGCTCGGTTCGCTATCGGCGACGAGCTGCACGCCGGTCGATCCGCCGCCGATGCGAGCGGCGAGATGCTCGACGCGCTGCGGCGCGCGTTTGCGCACGATCAGCCAGGATAACGATTCGTGCAGGTAGAAGCACAGCAGGACGGCAAGCGCCAGTGGTGCGATACCACCGAAATAGAACATCGCGCGCCAGCCGAACAGCGGCAGCAACTGGCCGGCGAGCACCGCGCCGAGTGTCGCGCCAGCGGCATTGGCGGCGGCCACCAGCATGATGACGGTGGCACGCCGCTGGCTCGGACTGTAGTCGGACACCAGAGCCATCACGTTTGGAATGGCTGCGCCCAGCCCGAGCCCGGTGACGAATCGCCAGATCACCAGCTCGCGAATCGTCGACGAATACGCAGAGACCAGCGTGAAGGCGCCGAACAACGCCACTGACGCAATGATCACGAGCTTGCGGCCATATTTGTCGGCAAATGGACCGCTCGCCAGCGAGCCAGCCAGGAGACCGATCAGCCCGGATGAAAAGACATCGGCAAGCACGCTGCGTGGCGCGTGAAATGCCATCAGGATCGACGGTGCGATGTAGCCGATGATCTGCGTATCGAGACCGTCCAGACCGAACGTCAGGGCCGCGAGAATAAAAATGCCGTACTGCATGCGCGAGATTTTCGAGCGATCGATCAGCGCGCCTACGTCGAGGCTTCGGTTTGGCGTCATGGCGGAATCGGCAGAGAGGGTCGGTTGCGGCGGCTCGCGGCCGCGGGAATCAGAACTCGAGCAGCAGGCGTCCCGCGCGATCCCGCCGGTCCATAATGTCGAGCGCGCGCAGCGCATGCCAGTAGCAACTGGGATTGATCGCGAGTACCGGCTTGCCGAGATACAGTTCGGCCGCTGCCGCGACCGGCGCCATGGCGAGCGCGGTGCCGACCTGAACCACGGCGTCGACGTCGTCGCCGTCCAGTTGCCTGACGGCTTCGACCAGTGCGCCGCGCGGCACCCGCGCAATATCGGTAGGCTTGTCGCACTTCAGGCCGAGCAGGCGCTTGACACTGAAGCCAGCCTCGTCGAAATAGGTTCGCACGATGGCGTCGCCTTGCGGCTGATGCGGCGTCAGCACGGCGATATTCTTCGCGTTGAATGAGCGCAGTGCCGCGACCAGCGCTTCCGAGCCGAACGTCACACCGACCCCCGCATGTGCCTCGAGCTGCTGGCGAAACCGCTGTGCGGCTTCGTAGCCGCCCTGGAAGGTTTCGATTGCGACACCCAGGATCAGATGGTCGATCGGTGCGGTCATGATCTGATCGATGGCGCCCTCGATACCCTGGCGCATCAGTTCGACGTGCGCCATGTAGGCTTTGGGATCCGCAATGCTGCCGGTCCTGATGGTGACGCGTCCAATATGATTGGTTACGCCATAAGGGCGCAGATCGTCGCACTCGGGTTGCACGGTGGTGTTCGACGACGGCACGATAATGCCGATGTTGGCTCGGTATCCGGTGGTATCGGTCATGATTGGTATTCCTGCGTATAAGAAGTATGCGAGGAAACTCGAAAGGCGCTCGGGCTGCCTGTATGTCTAGCGTGTTGCGCCGCCGTCCACGGTCAGGTTGGTGCCGACCAGGTTCGGTACCGCTCCCGAGCACAAAAACAGCACGGTTCGGGCGATTTCTTCGGGCTCGCAGAAACGCCGCGACGGTGTTCTGGCCAACATGCGTGCGGTGACCGTCGCGGTATCGATCCCTTCATGTTCCGCTCTCGCCTCGATGATGCCGCGCAGGCGGTCAGTGAGCGTCGGCCCCGGGCTCACGCAGTTCAGCACGACGCCATGCCCGGCGACTGAGTCGGCCAGCGCTTTGGTGACCGCAATCAACGTCGTGTTGGCCATCACGCCTGGCAGCATCGTGGCCTCCGGGTGCAGAGCGCTGTTGCCTGCGATCGACACGATATGTCCGCGCTCGCGTTCGAGCATATGCGGCAGGATCTCGCGGATCATCCGCAGCGTCGCCATGATTTTCAGGTCGAAGCTGTCTTGCCACGCGCTGTCCGGCAGGCTCAGAAACGGGCCGCTCGCCGAACTGCCGGCGCTGTTGATCAACACGTCGACCTGTCCGAAGCGAGCCAGCGTTTCAGCCGCCACGCGCGCGGCGCCGCCCGATCGGCTCAGATCGTGCGCGATGCCCAGTACGCGGTCCGCGCCGTGCTTTTGCGTGAAGGTCTCAAGCAGCGCGCGATCCCGGCCGACGATAGCGACCTTCGCGCCGGCTTGCACCAGTGCGACCGCACAGGCGAGACCGATGCCCTTGCTGCCGCCGGTCACGAGCGCAACCTTGTCGGTGAAGTCGAGTACGGCGCCGTGCGGCTGGGTGTGCAGGTTCGTCATGGTCATTGAATGCCCAGCGAGTCGTTCAGCATTTGCCATAGCGATGCGCGGCGTAGATAGTTCAGGTGCGCGGTTTTGTCGGCCACCGTGTTGCGCATCGCCTGCAGGTTCGCCGCGCGGACTTCGGGCGCGCGCTCTTCCAGTACCTTCTTGTTGTGTACCGACTGAGCCTGCACGTACTGCACGGCAGGTCCCCGGCGTTGCCGGTCGTACAGGTCGAGCAGCGTGTCGGGCTCGCCGGCAAGCACGCGGCTTAGCTTGTCGGCGAGATTTGCGGCGTCGTGAATCCCGCTGTTCAGGCCAAGGCCGCCAAGCGGGTTGTTCACGTGCGCGGAATCGCCCGCAAGCATCGCGCGGCCACGGCGGAAACGCGCGGCGACGCGTTGATGCACGTTGTAGGTGTTGACCTGCGTGATCGGCGCGCCGACGGCGGCGGGCAGATAGCGCCGGTATACGGCGGCGACTTCAGCCTCCGCGGTGGCGCGGTCGGTGCTCAGCTCCTGTTTGAGCGGGTAAGTGGTGCGCCAGACGCCTTCATCGTCGTGCCCCGGCACCTTGAAAATGCCGAACCAGCAGTCGACGTCCGACAGATAGTTGCGCACGCGAAATCCCATCGATTCCGCGAAGTCGTGCTGCACGGTGACCACGCTGAACTTCTCGTCGAACGTATAGCCCTCGAACTCCACGCCGATCGACTTGCGCACGAGGCTGCGCGCACCGTCGCAGCCGATCAGATAGCGCGCTTCGCACTGCACGTTGCCAGTCGCGTCCCGCGCATCGACGATCACGCGGTCGTCGAGTTCGGTGAAGCGTTGCACCGTGCAGTTGCCGTGATATGTGACGAACGGGTTGCCGGCGAGGCGCCGGCGAATCAGATTGACGAGCTTATGCTGCTCCAACTGCACCGCGAACGGGTAAGGGCACTCGTCTGCGAGCAGGCCGAAGTCGTATTCCGCGACGATTTCGGCGGAGACGAAATCGCGCCACTGGAAGACGTCCGCGCGCAGGCCGCGGGCGAGTACTTCGTCGATCAGACCGGTGTCGTCGAGTATCGACAAGGTGGACGAATGAATCGTCGCGGCACGATTTTCGGTCGGCACCTCGTCGTAAGCCTCGAACACGGCCACGCGCGCACCGCGTCCAGCCAGTGACCACGCGGCAAACAGGCCCACGGGACCTGCGCCGACGATGGCGACATCCCACATGAACGGCTCCCCATTGCGAATGTTGGGCGGCGCGCCTGGATCAACGCGCCGCCCTGCATTGCAGCGGGACGACGGGCGCGACAACCGAACCGTACCCGGAAAAATATATTTATACCAGCGCTATCTATAAATATATCTAAGTTGTGGATACGTAAGGTTGTCGCGCGGGGAGCCCGTTTTCTAGCTGACCATCGACTGATGCCCTCCCGACAGGCATATCTCGCTGATCCGCAGATTGTTGCCGGTGATACGCGAAGGGAAGGTGTCGCGCAGACGCTCCTCGTGAACTGGAATCACCCGGCGCATTTCGTACTGGACCGACTTCATCATCTCTTCGGTGGCGAACAGCAGGTTCTGCTGGCTTCCCACTGCGAGGCCGACCGGGTTATACATCTTTTCGATGCCGACCGCCGACGCGTCGAACTCCAGATTCTCGAACACATAGACGAGGTCGCCCGCCAGCACCCAGCTATCCTGCGACGGTTGCTGGCCGTCGTTGCGCACGTGCACCCACTGGCTGCCGTACGTGTGGCTATCGAATGCCGCATGCAGGTCGATGCCGGGCAGCACGTTCTCGCGGTCTCCATCGACGACCACGAGCCGCCCCTGTCGCGCGAGGTCGACCGTGCGCAGGATGTCGGCGGGGTCGACTGCGCCCATCATCCAGCGCATCCGGTCGGGTAGCGACATGGCCCAGATCCATTTCGACAGCTCGCGCTCCTGGATATAGAAGGTCGCATTCGGGAAATCGTCGATGTTGCCGAGGTGATCGAAATGCGCGTGCGTGATGAAGACGGTATCGACTTCTTCGGGCTTGACGCCGCATTCGGCCAGCACGTCTTTGGGCGAATGCCAGTTTTCGACGCCGAAGCGCTCGCTGAGCACGCCGCCGTAGTCCTTGTTGTTGTATCCGACGTCGACCATCGCAATGTGGCCGTTGCCCTTGATCAGCACATAGCAATAGGGCAGCTTCACATAGCCTTGGTTATGTGCGCCGTAAATCACGCCGCTCTTGTGATACTTCGTCACATAACTGTACTCGAGTACCCAGACTGAATAATCCGCACTCATGCTCATCTCCGGTTTTATGTCGTGATGTTTTCCCGCATCGGCTCGCTTAGCCGTTGCTTAGCCGTTAGCCGTTGCAACAACAGCACGCCTGGCTGAAGTCGATCGGGTTGAGTCCAAGCGATGCGTCGGCGGCCCAGCGCACCAACGCATTCGCGCGTTTGAGCTGATCCGTCCATGCCGCTACCTGCTCACGAACCTGCTCCGGTTTCGACTTTGGGTTCGACAACTGCTGTGTCACTTCGGTGACGATGGACATCGCGCGACGCAAGGCCCAGTGACGACGTGCCGCGCCCTTCGGCGGGTGGATCGACTGGATTCGCTCCGCGCATTCGCGGGCGCGTTCGCGCGGTGTGGTGACGGCCTCGAGATCGGCATCGAAGCGGCCGCGCACCTGCGCCAGCAACAGCAATCCCGCTAGCTGGCCGGTCAGTCGCCCAAGACTGTCGTAGAGCGGACGCACCGATAACGCATACGCAATCAACTCATCCTGGGTGACAGTGATGTCGCTGAGCGCAACGGCTTCTTCTTCTGCGGGGATTTCGAGGGCGTCGCAGCCAGCAAGGTGAATCAGTGGCTTTTCCAACGCTCGTTGATGCAAAGATGCGGGGACCACGGTCTGCCTCCTGTTTTTCTGGTGCAGCGGCGGGGCGCGTCAATGGCCCCGCCGGTTTCCGTCGACAACGAATGCGCTGTGTTATTTCACCGTGGCCGAGACCTTGGTGAGCTTGTAAGCGTCGGCGCGTTGCGTGCATTTCTGGCAGTTGATGCCCGGCTGATCGGGCGCGGCGATCACGGCGTCTGCCGGCAACGGCTGGATGGTTTGGCCCGGTGTCGGCTCACCTTTGAGCGCGGATTGAAGCGACAGTTCGGGCAGCAGGCGGGAATTGAACACTTCGGTCACGAACGAATCGGGTACCTTGCCTTCGGGAAATGCGTTGCAGCCGTTTTCCGGTTTGTCGCCGGCACACAACTTGACCTGATCGCCCGGCACCCACGGCAGCGGATATTCGATGTTGTGCGTGTCGAGCTTCCGCTTGCCTTGCAACACTTCCATCATCAGCTTGAAGGCGAAAGCGGCGGTAGCGGGAGGCGAGCCTGACGAAACGCCCTGCAAGCCTTTGGCGCGCATATCGGCGTTCGCCAGTGCAAGGCGAAAGCCGTTCGAATTTTCGCCGGTGACGGGCACGAGCTTTTTGCCTGCCGCCTGCAGCGCCTTGATCGCGCCGTTTTCACCGGCTTGCGCCCAGATGCCGTCGACGTCGGGATGCGCGGCGAGTGCCTTGGCGGTCTCCTGCTGCGTGGTGCGGTCGTCCCAGTAGCCGTAATATTCGGCGACGACGTGAATGCCCGGATACTTGTTGAACACGCTCATTGCACCGTCGGTGTGGCGCTTGTCGACCGAATTGCCCGGCACGCCGCGGCTCAGAAAAATATTGCCCTTGCCGTGCAGCGCATTGACCAGCTCCTGCGCTGTGTTCTCGCCGAACCCAGCCGTGATGTAGCTGACGTTGTACGCGCAAGGCTCGGTCACGGTGCCGTCGTACATGAAGAACAACGTGCCTTTTTCACAGCCGCGCTTGACGACGCGGTTCAGTGCCGTCGGCGAGATCGGGAAGCTGATCACGCCATCGGCATTGGCGGCGATCATGCTCTCGTACGCTGAAATTTGCGCCTGCACGTCGGTGCCGGAGATCACTTCCCGCAGTTCGACGAGCTTGTCGTACGGCGGCGTTTTCGCCAGCGCCTTGACCACGTTCGCGGCTTCCGACTGCCACGCGTTGCCGCTATAGCTCAGGCTCAGATAGATCAGGTACTTGTCTTTTTTCGGTTTGGACTGCGCGTGCGCGGTGCCGATGCCGTAGTTCGCGACGAGTGCGGCTGCGCCTAGCAGTGCGCCGGCAGCCATCCAGCGCTGTATGCGTTTCAAAGCTTGCATCTGATGTCTCCTTGGCAGAATGCCTGTCTGATTTGTAGTGGCCTCGCGGCCACCGCCTTTCTTGCAACGTCTCGCATGCCCGCAGCAACCCGGTCGGGAAGGGCGCTGCGCTATGCGTGCTTCGAGCGATGGCGCCGGGCGAAGGCGCGCACCCAGTCGAGCGCACCCTCGTGTTGCAGCAGGATGGCAGCGAGAATCAGCCCGCCTGAGATCATGGTTCGCCAACCCTGCGCAAGTCCGAGCGAGGTGATGACCATATCGAAGATGGTTAGCAGAATGGCGCCGCCGATCGTGCCGACGAAGGTGCCGCGCCCGCCGAGAATCGACGACCCGCCGATCACCACGGCGGCGATCGACGGCAACAGATACGGGTCGCCCATACGCAACGTCGCGCCGTTCGAGTAGCCGACCAGCATCATCCCCGCGAAGCCGGCGAATACGGCGGACAACGCATAAGTACATACGGTCATCGCGGTGATGCGAATGCCGGCGATCCGTGCGGCCACGGAATTGCTGCCCATTGCGTACAGCCGCTTGCCGAAAGTGGTGCGCGACTGCACGAATGCAGCGATGACGCAGAACACGACGACGAAGAGGTTGACGAGCGGAAGCTCGCTCACCCGTCCCGACATCAGCGTGACCAGCGAGGCGGGAGCGGCGCCGCCCGGCGTGCCTCC
>DATLOW010000355.1:0-2696 GCA_035536055.1 Paraburkholderia sp.
TTAGCGCGCCTTCTAAAATGAAAAAGCTTGCTCGAAAGTTGAGGCCGCAACCATGAGATACCTTCCCCGCCTGCTTGCCGTTGCGCTTGTCAGCGCAACGTGTGCATATGCTTATGCCGACACGTCCCCGTACTCGAACGATCCTTCGGCGCCCAAGACGCGCGCGCAAGTGATTGCCGATCTCGCCGAATGGCGCGCCGCCGGCTACGATCCGAACGACTGGATCGACTATCCGGAAAACGCGATCGCCGCCGGCCGCATCGTCGCCGAACGACGCGCCGCGCATGCGGCGAGCAGCCCTTCGCTGCAATAGCGGCGCCTGCGCCGCGGCGCTGCGCAGGCACGCGCGACGGCCGCGCGCGATCTTCAGGCGGTGCGCCGCATGATGCCGTGCGCCGTCGGCGAAGCCTCGTCCGCCCACCTTGCTGTGCCGACGCGAAGCTCACCAAGTATCACCGCAATGACCGCGCATGACTGCTTGCGCGATTGCGCTTATTCGCCACCTGTTACCCACTTATTGACCATTTCGCAGCACGCCTGATTGCCCGCCTCATTGCCCCCTTTATTGCCGCTTTACTTCCGCTTTACTTCATTTCCCTCGCGCCGTCTGCCCCTGACCGCCGCAACTGTTGCTCGCGCTCCACGCGCTTTTTTGGCAATCTCCTCGGCCGCACCCGATCCTGTTTACAATCCGCCCCGTGGCGCCCGCGCCGACGCGGCGGTCCGCCGGCATTCGCCGGCCGCCCCTCGCCAGCCGCACCGGCCTCCTTTGACAACAACGAATTCACACGACGAGAGCATCGGCCCATGGACTCACTCAAACGGTATTTCGGCTTCGACGAAGCGAACACCAATCTGCGCACGGAAGTGCTGGCAGGCGCAACGACCTTTCTGACGATGGCGTACATCATCTTCGTCAACCCCGCGATACTCGGCGACGCAGGCATGCCGAAAGATTCGGTGTTCGTCGCGACCTGCCTCGTCGCCGCGCTCGCGTCGGTGATCATGGGCCTGTATGCGAACTACCCGATCGCGCTCGCGCCGGGTATGGGCCTCAATGCATATTTCGCCTATACGGTCGTCAAGGGCATGGGCTTTACGTGGCAGGCCGCGCTCGGCGCGGTGTTCGTGTCGGGTTGCCTGTTCCTGCTGGTCACGCTGTTCCGCGTGCGCGAGGTGATCGTCAACGGTATTCCGCATTCGATCCGCATCGCAATTACCGGCGGCATCGGCCTGTTCCTCGCGATCATTTCGCTGAAGTCGGCGGGCATCGTCACCGGCAGCCCGGCCACGCTGGTCACGCTTGGCAATCTGCACGACGTGCATGTGGTGCTCGCCGTGATCGGCTTCTTCGCGATCGTCACGCTCGACCATCTGCGGGTGCGCGGCGCGATCCTGCTCGGTATCGTCGGCGTGACGGTGCTCAGCTTTTTCTTCGGCGGCAACCAGTTTCACGGCATCGTCTCCGCGCCGCCATCGATCGACCCGACGCTGTTCAAGCTCGATATCCGCGCCGCGCTGTCCACCGGCGTGCTAAACGTGATCCTGGTGTTCTTTCTCGTCGAACTTTTCGATGCAACCGGCACGCTAATGGGAGTGGCCAATCGCGCCGGGCTGCTGGTCGAAGGCAAGATGCACCGCCTGAACCGCGCGCTGATGGCCGACAGCACCGCGATTCTCGCGGGCTCGCTGCTCGGCACCTCGTCGACCACCGCCTATATCGAAAGCGCGTCCGGCGTACAGGCAGGAGGACGCACCGGCGTCACCGCGCTGACCGTCGCCGTGCTGTTTCTGCTGAGCCTGTTTTTCGCGCCGCTCGCGGGCGTGGTACCGCCGTATGCGACGGCGCCCGCGCTGCTGTATGTGTCGTGTCTGATGCTGCGCGAACTGGTCGACCTGCCGTGGAACGACGCAACCGAAGTCGTGCCGGCCGCGCTGACCGCGCTCATGATGCCGTTCACCTATTCGATCGCCAACGGCGTCGCATTCGGTTTCATTTCGTATGCGGGGCTCAAGCTGCTGACCGGCCAGGCACGTCAGGTGAAGCTGGTGGTCTGGATCATCGCGGCGATTTTTCTGTTCCGCTATTTCTATCTGGGCTCGGAATAGCCGTTGTTGCCGCCGCGCAAAAACCTCAAGGGCTGAACGTCAGGGAACGGAAACCTGCGAAGAGGATCCGCAAGGCGGCACACGGCCGCCTTCGCGCTTCGGCGCTTACGCGCGCCAGTTCGCCTCGTAAAAACGGACGTAACCGCTGCGCAGCACGAGGCAGCGCGCGTTGGTTTCGGAGAGTAGCCGCCGCGTGGCGGCTTCGATGCGGGGACGATGCGCGTCGAACGCGCCGAGCATGTCTTCGAGGCGCGGCGACGCAGCGCCGAAGTGGTCTTCGAGCGCTTCGGCCGTGATCATGCACTCCACCCTTTCACCATCGACCATTGCCGGAAACGCCAGGGTCAGCTCGCGGCCCGAGTACTCGGGCACTTCTTTCGGGAAAATGATCTGCATGGGGTGACCTGTCAGGGTGAATGCTGCGCGCGCAGCGTCAACGGGCCGCGCCGGATCGACAGGTGCCTTCCATACAGGAACGCGGGCGCGGACTGGATCGATCGAGTCCGTGCGCCCGCGCACGCCCAACACGATTTCATTTACTTTAGACGACATGCGGCGCGCCGCAAGTTTTCCTGCGCCGCCCCCCA
>DATLOW010000356.1:0-30052 GCA_035536055.1 Paraburkholderia sp.
GGCTGGGCGCTGTCGCGCTTCTCAGGCGCATGGATCGGCTTCAAGGCGATCTCCGAGACCGTCGAATCCGGTTCGACCGTCGATCTCGACGCGCTGCGCACCGACTGGCCCGCGCCGCGCGACTTCCACGCGCCCGACGGCGGCCTGCACAACCGCTGGCCCGATCTGCCGAGCCTCGCGCTCGAAGCGCGCCTTGCCGCGAAGCTCGACGCGGTGCGCCACTTCGCGCGCGTCAACAGCATCGACAAATGGATCGCCCCAAGCCCGCACGCGAACGTCGGCATCGTCACCTGCGGCAAGGCGCATCTGGACCTGATGGAAGCGCTGCGCCGCCTCGATCTGACGCTCGCCGATCTCGACGCCGCCGGTGTGCGCATCTACAAGGTCGGCCTGTCGTTTCCGCTCGAAATGTCGCGCATCGACGCATTCGTCGGCGGTCTTGCCGAAGTGCTGGTGATCGAAGAAAAAGGCCCGGTAGTCGAACAGCAGATCAAGGAATACCTGTACAACCGCCAAAGCGGCGCGCGCCCGATCGTGGTCGGCAAGCACGCGCAGGACGGCACGCCCTTGTTGTCCGCGCTCGGCGAACTGCGCCCGTCGCGCATCCTGCCGGTATTCGCGAACTGGCTCGCGCGGCATAAGCCCGCGCTCGATCGTCGCGAGCGCGTGGTCGATCTGGTCGCGCCGCAGATCCTGTCGAACGAGGCCGACGCGGTCAAACGCACGCCGTACTTCTGCTCCGGCTGCCCTCACAACACGTCGACCAGGGTGCCGGAAGGCTCGATCGCACAAGCCGGCATCGGCTGCCATTTCATGGCTTCGTGGATGGAACGCGACACGACCGGACTGATCCAGATGGGCGGCGAAGGTGTCGACTGGGCCGCGCATTCGATGTTCACCAAGACGCGCCACGTGTTCCAGAATCTCGGCGATGGCACCTACTTCCACTCGGGCATTCTGGCGATCCGCCAGGCGGTCGCCGCGAAAGCGACGATCACCTACAAGATCCTCTACAACGACGCGGTCGCGATGACCGGCGGCCAGCCCGTGGACGGCAGCATCTCGGTGCCGCAGATCGCCCGCCAGGTGGAAGCGGAGGGCGTGTCGCACTTCGTCGTGGTCAGCGACGAACCCGAAAAATACGACGGCCTTCACGGCCAGTTTCCGAAGGGCACGACCTTCCATCATCGCCGCGAGCTCGATGCGGTGCAGCGGCAACTGCGCGACATCGACGGCGTCACGGTGCTGATCTACGACCAGACCTGCGCTGCGGAAAAGCGACGTCGTCGCAAGAAAGGCGAATATCCCGATCCGGATAAGCGACTGTTTATCAACGAAGCGGTCTGCGAAGGCTGCGGCGATTGCGGCGTGCAGTCCAACTGCCTGTCGGTCGAACCGGTCGAGACGCCGCTGGGCCGCAAGCGCCGCATCGATCAGTCGTCGTGCAACAAGGACTATTCGTGCGTGAACGGCTTTTGTCCGAGCTTCGTCACGGTCACCGGTGCGGCGCTGAAAAAGACCGCAGGCGTCGCATTCGACATGGCGGCTTTCGGCGCGCGTGTCGACGCGCTGCCGCAGCCGGCCATCCGGCTCGACGCCGCGCCCTACGACATCCTCGTGACCGGCGTCGGCGGCACCGGCGTCGTGACGGTCGGCGCGCTGATCAGCATGGCCGCGCATCTGGAGGGCAAAAGCGCGTCGGTACTCGATTTTATGGGCTTTGCGCAGAAGGGCGGTTCGGTGCTGTCGTTCGTGCGCTTCGCGGCACGCGACGAATGGCTGAACCAGGTGCGCATCGATACGCAGCAGGCGGACGTGCTGCTCGCCTGCGACATGGTGGTCGGCGCCAGCGCCGATGCATTGCAGACGGTGCGGCACGGCCGCACGCGGATCGTCGTCAATACGCATGCGATTCCGAACGCCGCGTTCGTGCAGAACCCCGACGCGAATCTGCACGCCGACGCGCTGCTCGACAAGATGCGCCACGCGGCCGGCGACGAGCGGCTTGCCCGCTGCGATGCACAGGGGCTCGCCACGCGTTTTCTCGGCGATACGATCAGCTCGAATATCCTGATGCTGGGTTTTGCGTGGCAGCTTGGGCTGGTGCCGGTGTCGCTTGCCGCATTGATGCGTGCGATCGAGCTGAACAACGTCGCGGTACCGGCGAACCAGCTGGCGTTCTCGCTGGGACGGTTGGCGGCGGCCGAGCCCGCCGCGCTCGAGGCCCTATGGCAACAACGGCACACGGCGGCGGCGACGAACCCACAAGGCGCCGATACACGGACGCTGGACGCGCTGATCGCCGACCGCGAAGCACGCCTGACGTCATATGGCGGCCGCGCCTATGCGACGCGCTACCGCGCGCTGGTCGACGCCGCGCGTCGCGCGGAAAGCCGCGCCTGCGGTGCGGCGAGCGAACGGGTCAGCCGCGCGGTTGCGACAACGTTCTACCGTCTGCTCGCGGTGAAAGACGAGTACGAAGTCGCCCGGCTGTATGCGGATCCCGCGTTCCGCGAGGCGCTCGAAGCGCAGTTCGAGGGCACCGCCGGCAAGGACTTCAGCATCAGTTTCAATCTCGCGCCGCCGTCGCTGATGCGCAGCGCGAAAACAGCCGTGGCTGGAACGTTGCACGCGCAACCACGCAAGCGGAGCTTCGGCTCATGGATGTGGCCGGTCATGCGCATGCTGGCCAAATGCAAGGGTTTGCGCGGCACGCGTATCGATCCGTTCAGCCGTACGGCCGAACGCCGCATGGAACGGCAACTCGCCAACGACTACGAGGCCACGCTGGAACGCGCGCTGACGCTTCTGAGCGCCGCCAATGCCGGCGACGTCGCGGCGCTCGCCGAGTTGCATGCGCGCGTCCGCGGCTATGGCCACGTGAAGCTGGCGAATCTGCTTGCCGTGAAGCGCGGCGAGCGGGAGCTGGCTGCGCGGCTGAATCTGGAGGCAGCGACCGGCGCGGCGGTGCAGCGGGCGATCGACGAAGCGAAAGGCGCGGGCACGCTGCGTGGGATTCCGGTAGTTGTCACGCGGTGATTGACGCAGAGGATGTTGACTCGCGGGTCCTGAGACGCTGATGCCGACGCAAACGGCGGCGCTGACATCAACGCAGACCCGCGCGCAGACGCATGCCGGGCTCACCGCCACCGCACCTCACCTCAACGCATCGAGCGTCGCCCTGACACGCGCCACCTTGCTTTCATCGATCGGCGCGAGTCCTTTGCCGTCGACCCGCACACCGGTGCCGAAATGCACCGCGCTGACGTCGGTCGCGCGGACGAAATCGCCGATATGCCCCACGCTCAGCCCCGCGCCGGCAAGCACCGTGCAATGCGAACCGCGCGCCTGCGCGATCAGTTCCCGCACGCGCGGCTGCGCCTGCAGCACCGAAGGCATCCCGCCGGAAGTCAGCACATTGGTCACCGCATCGAACTGCAGCAGCACATCGAGCGCCTCGCGCAAATCGCGCGACTCGTCGAAGGCCCGATGAAACGTGATCGGCAAACCCTGCGCCGCATCCACCGCACGCGCGAGGCCCTCGCGGTCGATCTCGCCTGCCGCCGTCAACATGCCGATCACGATCCCGTGTGCGCGCACGGCTGCAATCGCGCGCACGTCGCGCAGCATCGCCGACTGATCGTGCTCATCGAACACGAACGAGCGGCTATGCGGCCGCACGATCACATTCACCGGTATCGCGACCGCGTCGACCACCGCCTCGATGATGCCGATGCTGGGCGTCAATCCGCCTTCGCCAAATGCGGTGATCAGTTCGAGCCGGTCGGCGCCCGCGCGCTCCGCGCATTGCGCATCGGCAACCGTCGTCGCGATGACTTCGAGCAGGACTTTTCGCGCGGGCAGCGCGTCCGGCGTGGCATCGGGTGTTGCATCCGGCATCGCAGGCATGTCGGGCATATCTGACATATCGCACATCTCGTCGGCAAAACCGACATCATGTCAGAACTGCGTATCGTCGAACCAGTCGATATCGCCGCACAGCACGCAGGTGCGATCAGCCACCTGGGTGGCCACCGACAGCGTCACGCACGGCACCGCCTCGTTGATCGACAGATACGGCCGCGTCACATGCACACGGCCCGGGTCGTCGATGGCCGCGCGGAAGTATGGCCGGCGCAGCCAGTTCGCGCCCTGCGCGTCGGTGAGCGGCAAAAAGCGCGTTTCATGCGCTGCGCGGTCCGCGCGCAGCACCACGTTGCGCCCGGCCTGACGCCCCTTCGCATCGAGCAGATAGCAGCGCGACGCGGCGTCGAGCGCGAGAAAATTCCAGCACACTTCATCGAGCGGCTCGCCGGCGGCAAGCCGCTCCGCCGCCCGTTCGAACGCGCGCAGATACGGCGCGAGGCGCGACTCGTTGTGCCGCTCGCGTGCTTCCGCCAAGGTCTGGTAGCGCTCGGTCAGCGCGCCGATGCAATCGGCCGCATGCACATTGTCGGCCGGTCCGGGCGCCGGCCGGCCGAAGTAGAAGCCCTGCACGAAGTCGACATTGCAGGAGAGCGCCATATGCGCTTCGTGCTCGGTCTCGACCCCTTCGATCAGCACCAGCTTGCCGGCCTCGTGCAACAGCGCAACAAGGCCGGGCAGAATCGACGCGACGTCCGCACGGTGCGACGCCTGCGCAAGCATGATGCGATCGAGCTTGACGATGTCGGGGTTCAACTGCCAGATGCGCTCGATATTCGAATGCCCGGCGCCGAAGTCGTCGAGCGCGATCAGAAAGCCGCGCTCGCGGAACTGCCGCACCGCGTCGGCCAGACGTTCGATATCTTCCGCGCTCTGCTCGAGCACCTCGAGCACGATGCGCCGCGGCGGCAGCTCGAGCCGGCGCAGATTCGCAAGCAGCGCGGCCGAATGATACGGGTCGGTCAACGCGCCAGGATGAACATTGAGAAACAGCCACTCGCGCTCGGCGCCGAGCATGCGGAAGTTCTCCATATGCAACACCTGCGCGAGCCGGTCGACCTGCAGCAGATCGCCGACCCGAGCGGCTTGTCCGAATACATCGAGCGGCGAAACCGGCCGGTCGAACGGATCGTGCGCGCGCAGCAGGCCTTCATAACCGACCGCGCGCATATGCGACAGGCTGAAGATCGGCTGGAATACGCTCGTCAACGACAGGTCGCCGTGCTGCACCGAATAGCGGTGCAGCCCCGAGGCCACGCTCAATTCGAAACCGTGCGGCGCGACGGCCGTCCTTTCCTGCTGCGCTGTGGTCATGCGATCCTCTCACGCGAGAGCGAAAGCCGCATTCGATGCGAATGCGTTTCCCGCGGCCCCGTACTCGAAATGTGCAACACGACCTGTGCTTAAGCAAGGTCCATGCGCACGCCGGCGCACGTTCGCACGCGTTTTGTTCGCCGCCTTGCACCGCCCGCAAGGTCAGGATGTCGCGCATGGGGCGCGGCGCACTGCGACGGTGCGTCGATGGCGTGGAGCACGTGCTTCGGCGCACGCCGTGCAAGCTGCGTGCGCGCTTATGCATCAAGCTTAGTGCCGCGTGCGCGGCCAGCAAGCCAAACGGCAGAACAACGAAAGGAAACGTCACACCGCCGGTTGCTGCGCCGGCTTGCGGCGCAGCAACGCATAGAGAATGATCGCGCCGAAGGTCGCGGTGCCGATACCGCCGAGCGCGAACCCGCCGAGCTTCAGCGAAAAGTCGCCGGCGCCCAGCACCAGCGTGACCGCCGCGACGATCAGATTGCGGTTGTCGGAGAAGTCCACCTTGTTGACCACCCAGATGCGCGCACCGGTCACCGCAATCAGCCCGAACACGACAATCGACACACCGCCGAGAACCGGCCCCGGAATGGTCTGGATCACCGCGCCGAACTTCGGCGAAAAGCCGAGCACCAGTGCGATCACCGCGGCCATCACGAACACCAGCGTCGAATAGATCTTCGTCACCGCCATCACGCCGATGTTTTCGGCGTACGTGGTGACACCGGTGCCGCCGGCCATGCCGGAGACGACGGTCGCCAAACCGTCGCCGATAAAAGCGCGGCCGATGTAGCGGTCGAGATTCTGGCCGGTCATCGCGGACACCGCCTTGATGTGACCGAGATTCTCAGCAACCAGGATAACCGCGACCGGCGCCAGCAAGGTCATTGCATGCGCATTGAAGGCCGGCGACATAAAGTGCGGCATGCCGAGCCACGCCGCATTGGCCACGACCGAAAAGTCGATCGGCGCGCCGATGCCCATGCCGTTCGCGACGATCGCATAGATCACATACGCGATCAGCAGGCCGACGAGAATCAACAGACGCTGCACCATGCCGCGCCCGAACACCGCAACCGCGCCGACGCACACCACGGTGACGAGCGCCATCCACGAATCGAACGGCGTGGCGCTGACGCCCTTCACCGCGATCGGCGCGAGATTGAGGCCGATCACCGCGACGATCGAACCGGTGACGAGCGGCGGCATCAGCGTTTCGATCCATGCGGTGCCGAGCGCGGACACCACCGCGCCGATCGCGATATAGACGACACCGCACGCGATGATGCCGCCGAGTGCCAGCGGAATATTCGGATTGGGTCCGTGGCCGCTGTAGCCGGTCACCGCGATCACCAGCGCAATGAACGAGAAACTCGAGCCCAGATAGCTGGGCACGCGCCCGCCGGTCGCGACGAAGAACCACAGCGTGCCGATGCCCGACATGAAAATGCACAGATTGGGATCGAAGCCCATCAGCAGCGGCGCGAGCACCGTCGAGCCGAACATCGCGACCACATGCTGGATCCCCATGGCGAACATCTGCGGCAGCGGCAGCCGCTCGTCGGTCGCAATGACGCGGCCCTCGCTGCGTTGCTGCAGGCGCCAGCGGGGAAAGTAGGAATCGGCCATTGCGAGGTTCTCCTCTGTGTGTGTTGGTGTTTGAGTTGGTTCGTTGGCGCGAGTGTACGAAAGACGCACCGGCACTGACAAGCCAGCCAAAAGGCCGATGCCTCGACACAACAGAATGACCCGGGCAAGGATTGGGACTTATCTGATTATCGGCACCGCGGTGCGTCACTACACTGCCTTGGCTGCGTGACCATGCGTGACGCACGCGATGTTGTAACTCTCCGACTTTCCGCTCGCGCTCCCCGGCGCGGGCGGTTTTTTTTGCGCTGCCGTGACGGCGCTTCGCAGAACGCAGCAGCCGCTGTGCGGCTCGCTCGCCAGGGATTACCCGTACACCCCATGAAGACTCGCAATGGCCCGCGCAGCACGCGTCACGGCACGCAGGCCCGCAGCGCGTTGATCAGGTCCAGCGGATCGTACGGCTTGCGCAGTTGTGCCGCGTGCTGCAGCGCCGCCTGCTGGCCGGGCTCGAGCTCGACCGGGTAGCCCGTCACAAAAATAACCCGCAGATGCGGCTGGCGGCGCGTCGCCGCCAGCGCGAGCTCGACGCCCGAAGCGCCGGCCAGTCCAACGTCGGTAAGCAGCACGTCGACCGGCTGCTGCGCGAGCACCTGCTCCGCCTGCTCGCTGCTGCCGGCCTCGAAGATGTCGAGCCCGAAGGTGCGCAACACCTCGGCTGTGCTGGCGCGCACCAGTTCGTCGTCCTCGACGTACAGGATGCGCAGGCCGCGTACCGCGTCGAAGGTTTCGTTGCCGCTGCGATCGATCAGCGTCACGCTCTGCGAGTTCTCGGCCTGCAGCCCCGGCGCGGCCGGCAGCAGGTTCTGCGCGCGCAGCGTATGGCGGATCTTGCGCGCGAGCGCTTCGTGCGTGTACGGCTTGCTGAGCAGCTCGACGCCTTCGTCGAGACGCCCGGCGTGCACGATCGCGTTATCGGTATAGCCGGACGTGAACAGCACCGCGATGCCGGGCTGACGCTCGCGCGCCTTGCGCGCCAGCTCGGTGCTGCGCAGCGGCCCGGGCATCACGACATCGGTGAACAGCAGGTCGATCGGCACGCCGCTTTCGACGATCGCCAGCGCGCTCTGGGCGTCCTTCGCGCGCAGCACGCGATAGCCGAGGCTCGACAGCATCTCGACCACCGTCGTGCGCACGTCTTCGTCGTCCTCGACCACCAGAATCGTCTCCTCGCCGCCCTTCGACGGACCGACGTCGACGTCCGCTTCGAGATCCTCTTCCTGGCGCACGCGCGGCAGATAAAGGCGGATCGTTGTGCCCTGGCCCGGCTCGCTGTAGACCTTCACATGGCCGCCGGACTGCTTGACGAACCCATACACCATACTGAGCCCGAGGCCGGTGCCCTGGCCTTCCGGCTTGGTGGTGAAGAACGGCTCGAACACGTGTTCCTGCACTTCGGGCGACATGCCCGCGCCGGTATCGGTGACGGCCACCATCACATACTGGCCCGGCACCACGTCGACGTTGCGCTTCGCGTACGCATCGTCGAGCGCGGCGTTGCCTGCCTCGATGGTCAGCCGGCCGTGGCCGTTCATGGCGTCGCGCGCGTTGATCGCCAGGTTCAGCAGCGCGTTTTCCACCTGAAACGGATCGACCAGCGTATTCCACAGCCCGCCGCTGACAATCGTCTCGATCTCGATGCCATCGCCGAGCGCGCGGCGCAGCATGTCGTCGAGGCCGCGCACGAAGCGGCCGAGATTGACGACCTTCGGCGCGAGCGGCTGGCGCCGCCCGAACGCGAGCAGTTGCGAGGCGAGCTTCGCGCCGCGCGCGACCCCGGCCAGCGCATTGCGCACGCGCTGCGCGGAACGCTCGGTGCCCGCCACGTCTTCGGCAAGCAGTTGCAGATTGCCGCCGATCACCTGCAGCTGGTTGTTGAAATCGTGCGCGACACCGCCGGTCAGCTTGCCGATCGCCTCCATCTTCTGCGCAAAGCGCAGCGCGTCTTCCGCATGCTGCAGCGCTTGCTGGGTTTCGCGGTCCGCCGTGACGTCGCGGCCCACACCATGGATGCGTTCGGTATCGGGATCGATCGACAGCGTCCACGCAATCCAGCACCAGCTGCCGTCGCTGCGCTGCAGCCGGTTCTCGTAACGCAGCGGCTGGCCGGTGCGGCGCAGCTCGGCCAGCCGCGCTTGCACGAAGGGCAGATCGTCCGGATGGATCAGCTCGAAAAACGACTGCGCGGTCAGCGAGCGCAGCGGCTGACCGAGCGCGCGCGTCCACGACGGGCTCACGCGCTGCAGCGTGCCGTCGAAGCCGGCGACCACCAGCAGGTCTTCGCTGAGCTCCCATAGCCGGTCGCGGTCGGCCACCGCTTCGGTCACGCGCGCTTCGAGGGTTTCGTTCAGATTGTGCAGCGCGGCCTGCGCCTTGGCGCGCGCGGCGATTTCGTCCTGCGCGGCGCGATACAGGCGCGCATTGTCGATCGCACTGGCCGCCTGCGCCGCGATGCCCGACAGAAAGCGCTCCGAGCGCTCGGTAAACACGCCCGCTTCCGGATGGCCGAAGAACAGCCCGCCGAGCACCTCGCCGGTCCGCGACACCACCGGTGCAGCCAGATAGCTGCACACCTTCAGATGGCCCGGCGGCATGCCGTGGTATGGCGCGTTCTTGCCGTAGCGCGCGTCCTTCGTGATGTCGTCGACGCGTACGATGCCGTCGCCGTTGAAGGTCGGCCCGAACACCGCCGTGTTACGCGGCATCGGAAACTTTGCAAAGGTGTCCTTCGGCACGCCGGACAGCGTATACAGCGTATAGCGGCCGCCTTCGTCGTCTTCGACGTTGTAGAAGAACGAGCCGAACGCGGCGCCGGTCAGTTCGGTAGCCGCGTCGGTGACGATCTGCACCGCGCGGCTCAGGTCGAGCTCGGCCGCCACCGCACGGCCCACGCGATTCAGGATCTCGAGCGTGCGCGATTCGTCGGCGAGGCGCTGACGCGTTTCGCGGCGCAGCCGCGCGAGCTGCAGATTGCCGTGCACACGCGCGAGCAGTTCGCGCGCCGAAAACGGCTTGGTCAGATAGTCGTCGGCGCCCGATTCGAGGCCGCCCACGCGCGCCTCCTCGCCGGCCCGCGCCGACAACAGCAGCACCGGCGTCTCGCGCAAGGTCTCGTCGGCGCGCAGTTCGCGCAGCAGCCCAAAGCCGTCCAGACGCGGCATCATCACGTCCGATACCACGAGGTCGGGCTCGCTGCGCCGCGCCGCGTCGAGCGCGGCGATGCCGTCGTCGGCCACCAGCACGTCGTGCCCGGCAGCGCTCAGCAGGCGCCGCATGTAGTCGCGCAGGTCCGCATTGTCGTCGACCACCAGTACGCGGCCCGCTTCGCCGTGGCGCACTGCGGCGTGGTCAGCCGAGGCCGTTTCGTGTGCAGCCATGGCATCGGCCTCGGCGGCCAGTTCGAGCGGCGTACCCGCTTCGCCGGTGAACGCCACGTTCTCGCCATCGGGCAGCCAGCGCAGCGCCGCTTCGACGTAGCTTTGCGCCTGCCGGCTGGTGGCGGCTCGCGCGTGGGCCGCAGCGTCGCCGGGGCCGGTTCCGGCCGGCGCGACCGCCGGCCCGGCCGGCAGTACGACCGTGAAGCACGAGCCGACGCCGAGCCGGCTTTCGACGCGAATCGCGCCGCCATTCAGACGCACCAGTTCCTGCACCAGTGCGAGGCCGATGCCGCTGCCTTCGACCGACCGCCCGGCCGCGCCTTCGACACGGTGAAAGCGTTCGAACAGGCGCGGCAGTTCGTGCTCCGGAATACCGATGCCGGTATCGGACACACGCATTTCGATACTGTCCTCGCCGGCCGGCTTCACGCTGACGGTGATCGTGCCCGACAACGTGAACTTGAACGCATTCGACAGCAGGTTCAGCACGATCTTTTCCCACATGTCGCGGTCGAGTTCGACGAGCCGCGGCAGCGGCGCGCAATCGACAACCAGCTTCATGCCGGCCGATTCGACCGCCGAACGGAACAGCGAAGCCAGCTCGGCGGTGAACCCGGCGAGCTCGGTGGGCTGCGTGTGAATCTGGATGCGGCCGGCCTCGATGCGCGAAAAGTCGAGCAGCGCATTGACGAGCTTCAGCAGGCGCAGGCTGTTGCGATGCGTGACCTCGACCAGTTGACGCTCGTCGTCCGGCAGCGGCTGCGGGCGCGCCAGCAGTTCCTCGAGCGGCCCGAGCATCAGCGTGAGCGGCGTGCGGAATTCGTGGCTGATGTTCGAGAAGAAGGTGGTCTTCGCGCGGTCGATTTCGGCGAGCGCTTCGGCGCGCCGCCGCTCTTCCTCATACGCGTGCGCGTAGCCGAGCGCCGAGCCCATCTGCCGCGCGACCAGATTCAGGAACGAGCGATAGCGGTCGTCGAACAGCCGGAACGGGTTCAGCCCGACGATCAGCACGCCGCCGCGCCCATGCTCACCGCTCGGCTGCACCGGCAGCACCGCCGCCTCCTGCGGCGCCTGGCTCCACGCGCCGCCCGGCAGCGCGGTGCCGAAGCGCTCGGTCAACCCCGTCACGCGTTGCAGCGCCTGGCGCCGCAACACGTCGGCGAACGGCCACGGTGCGCCATGTTGCGCATGCAGGGCGGCCGGCGCGGCCGGATGCCCGGCCTCGATGCCGCAGGTGCCGGCCAGCGACACGCTGGCGCTGCCCGGCTCGGCCGAATAGAACAGCGCGAACGGGATGTCGTGCGCGTCGGTGGCGAGCGCGCGCATGGTGGATTCGCACGCGTCGCGCCAGGTGCGCGCATCGGTCGACGCCGCGCCGATCTCGCGCAGCAGCGTCAGCTGCCGCTCGCCGATCACGCGGGCGGTGTCGTCGCTGTTCGCACAGATGATGCCGCCGGTGCTGCCGTGGTCGTCGGGTACCGGGCTGTACGAGAACGTGTAATACGTCTCTTCCGGATAGCCGTTGCGCTCCATGATCAGCAGCTTCTGCTCGACGTACGTGCCTTCGACGCCCGAAAGCGCGGTGGCGAGCAGCGGACCGATCTCGTGCCAGATTTCGTGCCATACGACCGAGGTCGGCTGGCCGAGCGCGACCGGATGCCTGCCGCCGATGATCGACTTGTACGGATCGTTGTAGAAGAACAGCAGCTCCGGACCCCAGCCGACCCAGATCGGCTGGCGCGACGTCAGCATGATGCGGATCGCGGTCTTCAGGCTTTGCGGCCACGTGTCGGGCGCGCCAAGCGAGGTCTGCGACCAGTCGTGCGCGGCGATCAGCGCGCCCATCTCGCCGCCGCCGCGCAGAAAGGCCGGCACTGCGCCGTCCGGCCGCGCGCCCGCCATCGGGTTGTCCGGTTTCATCTGCACACCTGCTCCTCACTGTCCTTGCATGCCACACTGCCGGCCGGCGTCGCGCCGGCGGGTGTGCCTCGACTCACCTGGGCCGCTCGGCGCCCGCCTGCGTACCCGGGTTGCGCGGCATACCGCCGGCGCCGTCCGCTGCGATCGCGCGCTCGACGTCGTCGAGCGACGCCGGCTTCACGAGGTGATGGTCGAAGCCGGCCGCGCGCGTACGCTGCCGGTCGCTTTCCTGGCCGTAGCCGGTCAGCGCGATCAGCAGCGCGCCCGCGCTCGCCGGATGGGCGCGCAGCGCGCGCGCCACCTGATAGCCGTCCATGTCCGGCAGGCCGATGTCGAGAATCACGACCTCGGGCCGGAACTCTTGTGCAGCAGCGAGCGCCGACGGGCCGTCGTACATCACGTGCACTTCGTGGCCCAGCATTTCGAGCAGCACCGACATCGACTCGGCACCGTCGACGCTGTCGTCGACGATCATCACGCGGCGCCGTTGCGGCTTGTCGTCCGCGGTTCGCGGTTGCGCCGCCGAGGCCGCGTGCTCGGGCGTGGCCGCCAGCGGCAGCCGCACGATGAACTCGCAGCCTTTGCCGATACCGGGCGAGTGCGCCTCGATCGAGCCGCCGTGCAATTCGGTCAGCGTGCGCGCGAGCGACAGTCCAATGCCGAGGCCCCCTTCCGAGCGCGCCAGCGAATCGGCCGACTGCATGAACAGGTTGAACACTTCGGCCAGTTCCTCGGGCGGAATGCCGATACCGTTGTCGGCCACGCGGATCGCCACCCAGCCGTCCGCGACCTGCACGCTCAGGTCGATCGCGCCGCCGTCCGGCGTGTACTTCGATGCGTTCGACAACAGATTGCCGATCACCTGCGCGACGCGGATCGGATCGCCACGAATCAGGCAGCCTTGCCGCGGCACGTCGACGCGCAGCACATGGTGCTTGCGCTCGATGGCGGGCTGATTGGTCTCGACGGCGGTCGCGACGGCCGCCGCGATATCGACGCATTCCATGCGCAGCGCGATCTTGCCGTGCGTGATGCGCGACACGTCGAGCAGGTCGTCGACCAGCCGGCTCAGATGCTCGACCTGACGGCGCGCGATCATCCGCGCGTCGCGCACCAGATCGTCGGCCGCGTGATATTTCGGGTCCATCAGCTCGACCGCATTGCGGATCGGCGCGAGCGGATTGCGCAGTTCGTGCGCCAGCGTCGCGAGAAACTGGTCCTTGCGCCGGTCGGCGTCGCGCAGCGCTTCTTCGGCGCGATGCAGGCGCAGCAGCGCGCGCACGTTCGCCACCAGTTCGGCCGGCTCGATCGGCTCGGTCAGATAGCTGTCGGCGCCGCCGTCGAGCGCGCGTACCTTGTCGAGCGACTGCACGGCGGCCGCCGAGGTTTGCAGCACCAGCGTCGAGCGCGTCTGCGGATCTCGCTTCAGGCGCGAACACACCTCGATGCCGTTGATATCCGGCAGCTTCACGTCGAGCAGCACCAGCGCCGGCCGGCGCGTGCGCACCTGGTCGAGCGCGCCCTGACCGGTCGCCGCTTCGATCACTTCGAAGCCGGCATGCAGCAGCACGCGGCTTTTCGCATAGCGGGCGCCGTCGTTGTCGTCGACGTTCAGGATCAGCGAGGGGGGCAGCGTCATGATCCGTCTCCGCGTGCGGCCGCTGTCGCGGCGTTGCCGGGGGTTGCGGGGGGTGTCTGGAGTGCCTCGGCCTGGCCGACTTCGTCGGGAAGATCGAGGCGCAGCGGCAACGTCGCATAAAAAGTCGAGCCGACGCCGAACCGGCTGTCGACGCCGACATAGCCGCCCAGCAGCGCCGCCAGCTTGCGGCACAGCGGCAGGCCGAGGCCAGTGCCCTTCACACGTTGTTGCAGGTGGCTTTGCACTTGCCCGAATTCCTCGAATATCACTTGCTGGTGTTCCTCTGCGATGCCGATGCCGGTATCGGCCACCGAAAAGCTGATGTGCTCGCCATCGTCCTCGAGTCGTGCAGCCACGCGAATCTCGCCGTGCTCGGTGAATTTGAGCGCGTTAGATACGAAATTACGCAGGATCTGCGTGAGCTTCGCTTCGTCGGTGAAGATCGCTGGCAAGCCGTCGGTGTCTTCGAAAATCAGCCGTACCGCCGGGTCCGTCAGCAGCGGTGTGAGCATCGTGCGCAGTGCCGCAAACAGCCCAGACGGCTTGAACGACGTCAACACGACGTCGGTGCGGCCCGCTTCGATCTTCGCCAGATCGAGCAGGTCGTTGACGATTTCCGTCAAATCTTCGGCCGATTTGCGAATCAGTAGCACCTGGCGTTCCTGTTCTTCGCTCAGGTCGCCGTCCAGCCGGTTCAGCAGCAGATTCGACAGCGCGCGTATCGAGCTCAGCGGCGTGCGCAGCTCGTGGCTCATGTTCGACAGGAAGCGCGATTTCATCGTGTCGGCGCGGCGCAGTTCGTCGGCGCGCTCGTCGAGTTCCGCATACAGCGCCACCACGCCGCGGTTGGTTGCTTCGAGCTCCTGCGTGAGGCGCGTCAGTTCCTCCTGGCGGTCGCGCAGTTCGGTGAGCGTCGACAGCAGTTCGCGATTCTGCTGCTGCACCTCGTCGAACGAGCGCGGCGCGGCCGCGTGGTTCGGCTGCGGCCGCGCAGGGTCCAGCATCAGTTCCCTGACAATCGCGTCAAGGCCCGCGGCGGACAGATCCGGCCGGTCCGCCGGCAGAAAGCGCGCCATCGATACCGTGGTGCCCGCGGCCGCCGACGAATCGATCGCGCAGCGGTCCATCAGCCGCCGGCTGCCGGCAATGCCGCGGCCCATGCCGCTCGGCGAGCGATAGGTACCGTCGAGCACCGCTTCCAGGTCGCGGATGCCGGGTCCGCGGTCGCACACGTCGATCAGCAGCGCCTGCGGCCGCGCGTCGCCGTCGAACGCGAAACGCACTTCGCCGCCTTGCGCGTATTCGTATGCATTGCGGGCGATCTCCGACACCGCGCTCGCCACGCGCGTCTGGTCGAGCGGCGAAAAGCCGAGGCCGGCCGCGATGGCACGCGCGCGGCGGCGCGCTGCGACCACGTCTTCCTCGGCATCAAGCCGGATGCGCAGTATCTGGGTTGCCATGCGTGAAATGTACTCCCTGATCAGCCTTGACCACGACCACGGTTGCATCGTCCCGGCCACGCGCGAAATCGCGATACAGCACCGCGGCGATCACCGTGGCCGGCTGCATCTGCAGCCCCGGATACGCCGATAAATCCCAGCGCGTGCCAATGCCGTCCGAATGCAGGATCAGCATCGCATCGCGCGACCAGGCCACTTCGAATTCCTGTGCATCGCGCATCGTGTGGCCGACGATGCCGTTGCGCGACGTCAAATGCCAGCTGTCGCGCTCGCCATGCGCGGCGGCGGCCGCGCTTGTTGCACTCGTTGCACTCCTTGCACTCGTTGCGCGGCCTTGCCCGCCGACCAGCACGGGCCGCGCCACGCCGTTAAGCGCCGCTGCAATATTGCCGACGCCCGAGAAGGTCAGCTGCTTGCGCGCCAGATCGAGCCGCGTAATCGCGACCGCCGCGCCGCGCGTAATGCGCAGCGCGTCATGCGCGTACTGCAGCAGCGCGCCCGGCATGCGGCCCGCGCGCCGCTGCACTGCAGCGATTGCCGCCGCCGCGGCGACGTGGGCGTCGGGGCCGTGGCCGAGACCGTCCGCGACGGTGATCGTCAGCCCGTGCTGATCGCCTTCGACACCCCATGCGTCGCCGCACACCGTCTCGCCGGGATACGGCACGCACACGCCGCCAATGTCGGTGCCCGACGCAGGCCGCGCGGCGGCGGCGCGCGCGTCGGCCACTGCGGCGCTGCCACCCGCACCGCGGCTGCGCACCACCGCGCGTAACACCGTGCCGAGCCGCGGCTGCGAATAGATCGACATCTCGTCCGACAGCCGCCGGATCGCGCCGAGGCCGGTGCCCGGCGTGCCGGCCGTCGAGCGGCCGTCGTCGAACGCGCGGTGCAGATCGGCGATGCCCGGGCCGCGGTCGAGCGCGAGCACTTCGACCCCTGCGCAGGCCGGCGGCACCGCCGGCGCTGCCGCATCGGCGCGCAGCAGCGCCGGCAACTCGCGCACCAGCAGCTTGCCGTGCTGCGCATGTTTCAGAATGTTGGTGGTCGCCTCGGTCACGATCAGTGCAAGCCGGCCGAGATCGGTTTCGTTCAGCGCGCATTTTTGCGCCGCGTCGCTCGCACCGCGGCGCGCAAACGCCACGCCGCTCGCGTCGGCGATTTCGAACGACGTATGCATCGCGCGCAGGCCGCTTACCGAAGTTTCCATTTCGTGATCGTCACTGTAGTGCCCTTGCCGGGTTCGGACTGGATCTCGAACTCGTCGGACAGGCGCCGTGCGCCGCCCAGACCGAGGCCCAGCCCGGAACCGCTGGTAAAACCATCCTGCAAGGCGCGCCCGATATCGGGAATGCCCGCTCCCTGATCGACGAAGGTGAGCCGCAGCCCTTTGCGCGTGCCATTGACGACCACGCTCAGCTGCGCGTCGCCGCCACCGCCGTACAGCAGCGTATTGCGTGCCAGCTCGCTCGCCGCGGTGACGAATTTGGTCTGATCGACCAGCGAGAAGCCTTGCGCGATGGCCTGGTCGCGCACGACCTGACGCAGCCGGACGATTTCCTGGTCCGAGCGCAGGCCGATTTCGATCGACGATGTGACTGTGACGCCGGTTGGATCCATAGATGGGTTCCCGACTCGTCAACGGCGCTGCTTCAGCAGCGCCATGCCACGCTCGACGTTCAGCGCCGTGCGCACACCAGTCAGCGTCAGGCCCAGTTCGACCAGCGTGATCGCCACCGAAGGCTGCATGCCGACCACCACCGTCTGCGCATCGAGCACGGTCGCCATCGCGGCGGTGTTGCTGATCATCCGGCCGATGAACGAATCGACGATGTCGAGCGCCGAGATGTCGATCAGCACGCCCTTCGCCGAGTCCTTGACGATGCGCTCGGTCAGGTCGTCCTGCAGCGCGAGGGCAAGGCGATCGTGCATGTCCACCTGAATCGCGACGATCAGGCAGTCGCCCAGGCGCAGGATTGGAATGCGGTCCATGGCGGCCTCAGTTCGCCGCGCGCTGCGCGATGTCGATCGACGAGCCGCTGCGCTGCAACGCGATGATGAACGCATCGGCGAGCGTCGACTTGGTCGTCACGTTGGTCAGATCGACGCCGAGGTGCACGATGGTCTGCGCAATCTGCGGACGGATGCCGCTGATGATGCAATCGGCGCCCATCAGCCGCGCGGCCGCGACGGTCTTCAACAGATGCTGCGCGACCAGCGTATCGACGGTCGGCACGCCGGTGATGTCGATGATCGCGATCGCTGCGCCGGTCTCGACAATCTTCTGCAGCAGGCTTTCCATCACGACCTGGGTACGGGCCGAATCGAGCGTGCCGATCAGCGGCAACGCCAGAATGCCTTCCCACAATTGCACGACGGGCGTCGACAGCTCGAGCAGTTCTTCCTGCTGGCGCAGGATGATCGCTTCGCGGCTGCGCTGAAATACTTCCGTCGTATAGAGACCGAGCGAGTCGAGCAGCATGTTGACCGCCCAGCTGGTTTCGGCAAGCTCGGCAGGCTGGCTGTCGAACGCTTCGCGCAAGCGGCTGTAAAGCGGCTGTTTCAGCGAAAACACGAAGGTCGCGGTCTCCGCGGGCGTAAAGCCCTGCCGCGCGCGATGCGACGAAATCTCCGCGAGATACGCACGCACCGGTTCCCATTCGGGACGGCCCGCATCGAGCGTATCGGCACGGGTCAGCGTATCGACGAATACGTTGAGAAAGTTGCGAAACTGGTCGGCCATTTCGGCTTCGGTTATCAGACCGCGACGTAGTGCAACGGACAGATGCTGGTTCATCCAGTCGGTCAGCAGTGTGTCGCGATGCCGCGTCAGCACTTCGACTAGCGCAGCGCCTTTCGCTTGGTTCATGGAGACTCCGGTCAAAAGACTACAAGTAAGTATTGCTTCATTTACTTTCGCGCAAATCGTTTGCGTGCACTCAATAGCGCAAACATTACCGAGTTAGGCGGCCGCAAGTGGGGGCGCTTGCGAAGCGCTTGCGTGAGCAACCAATACTACATAAAGAGCCTGTGATTGCGGGCAAAAATGACGGCGCGACGCGTCGCTGCGTGCACGGCGAAAAGGCTGACGAAGGCGGGAATGGAACGCTGCGTGAAGCGGTCAGGGCTCTGCGCAGATAAAACTGTTGGCGCGGTTGACATCGCCCTTGCCGACATAACGCGGGAACAGCGGGTAGCGGCACAGCGGTCGTGTGCGGCCATTGGTCGGCCCGGCGATATCGGTTGCCACCAGCGTCTCCGGTGCGACGCCGCGCGACACCCAGTTGTCGAGCGCGCCGAGCAGATCGACCGACGGCACGAACACGCCGCTGCCGTGCTGATAACCGGGCACCATGTACAGACGCATGAACGAATCGACCCGCTCGCGGCCGTAGCGGCCGACCAGCGCATCGTGATACGCGATGGTCTGATTGGGGCTGATCACTTCGTCGGCGAGGCCCTGCAGCGTGATCAGCTTGCCGCCGCGCGCGATATAGCGCGACAGGTCCGGATTCATCGCACCGATGGTCTCCGACAAGGCCACCAGTTGCTGCTGATAGCGGCCGGGTTGCTGCACGTCGAAGGCAAGTGCGTTGTAGTTCGCGTCCTGCGCGACGAAGTAGCGAAGATAGCCGTCGCCTTGCGAAAACAGGTAGCCGTTCGCGTTGAACGTCGGTGTCGCCAGACGCGTGGATTCATGGCCGAGGCCGAGGCCGCCGGTCAGCCGGGTACCGGCGAAAATGTTGTAGCCCGGATAGCCGCCGACATTCCATGCAAGCCGGTACGGCAACTTGAGGCCGTCGCGCAGGATCATCAGCGTCGCCAGTTGCGAGTCCGTCAGACATTTGTCGTCGCGCTGCGCGCGCGCAATCGTGCTGTCGAGCGTCGACGCCGTCGCGCTCGCCGCGCCGCGCGCAGCCGGCGCGCAGCGCAGTGCGCCGACCACTTCGGCTTCGCGTTTGCGGCATGCCGGCACATCGCTGACGATGCCGTCCGCCGCGCCGTCGAGCTTGTCGCATACCGCGAGCGAGCGCTGGTACACACGGTCGAGCAGGGCCGGCGGAACGAAGCCGCCGGCCGATAAGTATTCGGCCTTGCCAAGCTCGATACCGATCAGCCGCACGCCGGTAAAGTTCAGTGCCGGCGAATCGGCGATCACGCCGTCGTAGTCGTCCGGGAAGCGCTGCATCACCGTGTAGCCTTCGCGTCCACCGGTCGAACCGCCGGCAAAATAGACCTTTTCCGGCGCGCGTCCGTAGGCGCGCGTGATCAGTGCGACGGCGGCGTCGCGGGTCTTTTTCAGGTGCGCGTAGCCGAAGTTGACTACCGCTTCGTCGATCAGCCCGAACACCGCGAGCCCCGGGTTGCCGACGTGTCCCGAATCGTCGCCGAAGGTCGCATACCCTTGCGCGAGCGGCGCATGCTCCGGCGAAAACGGCATCGTGCCGACGCCGCTGACCACCACGCCGTTGTATCCGCCGCCGCCCAGCTGCAACGCGCGGCCATTCCATTTGCTCGGCAAATTCAGGTCGAACCGGATGTCGGGCGTGCCGCTCTTCAGCGCCTTGATGCTGCCGGTGATGCGGCAATAGTCGCCGGCTTCGTTGCCGGACGCGCTCTCCGGAATCAACGTCGCGGAATCGATCGTCACGCCGTTGTTGGGCAGCGCGATGGTGCGCGGCGGCAGCGTCAGGCCGGTCAGGTTTGCGCAGCGCAGCGGCTGCGGTTGGGCTTGCGATTGCGCCGCGCATGACGGCAGCGCGGCGAGTTGCACGACGCACAGCGCAGCGGCGCAGCACAGCGCGCGCAGCGCATGCGGCGGGGCACGGCGCGCGCGCATCAGACGTCCGCGCCGCGCACCGCGGCGCGCGCCTGGCTGGCTTTCATGTCGCGCCAGAGGCGCGCCAGCAGCAGCACCGCGACAATCGCCGCCAGATCGCCGGCGAGCGCGGCCATCGTATGCGTGAAACCCTGCAGCCGGTTCGGCGTAGCGGTATCGATCACCAGCGAGATCACCGTGCCCCCGACGAAGCACACGAGCCCCATCTGCCCGACCGTGACGATGGCCGGCATACGCTTCGCCAGCCGCAGTACGGCGCCGTTGCGAACCAGCCCGACTGCAAGCCAGGCAATGGCAATGAAATTGATCACGCGATCGATCGACAGGTTCTGTTTCAGATGACCGGGCAGCGGCTGCGTCAGGATAAACAGCTTGACCACAGCGAAGCCGAGCACGGCTGCGATGGCGGTACGCATCAGCCAGCGGCCGGTGCGCGAGGCCAGAAATTCGTCGCTGACCGGCCGCACACGGCACAGCATACCGAGCACGAACATCAATTGCCATGCAAACGGATTGAAAGCCCAGTCGGCGACGTCGTCGATCCGCAACAGGCCCGCAAGCGGCCGCGCCAGCAGCCACACCGCGAGGCTCACGGCGAGCGCTTTGGCAGGCGAGCGCTTCGCGAGCGGCACCATCAGCGGCACGGTGAACGCGAACAGCACGTACATCGGCAACACGCTCGACAGATACGGCTGGCGGCGCAGCGTGACGATATCGAAAGCCGAGTGCAAGGGAGCGGCGGAAAAGGCTGACCAGCCGGTCATGCCGGCCATCGACAGATTCAGATGAAAGAATGCCAGCAACGCGCCGGACAACAAGGTCAGCAGCGCGGTCAGCAGATACGCGCGGTAAATTTCGACGCCGCGCCTGACAAAACGCGCACGCGCGGCAGGCAGGCCGCGCTTGGCGAGCACCGCGTCGTACGCGGCCGCCGACGCGTAGCCGCCGAGACACACGAACACTTCAGCGGAGTCGCATAGCGCATACGCATGCAGCATGAAATGCGACAGCACGCTGCCGGGTATGTGATCCAGAACGATAACGATCAGCACGATCCCGCGGAAAAAATCCACTTCGATCGAGCGTCCTCGGCGGGGTGGCATAAGTACTCTCGCGGCGGCCGGTTGAGTGGCACAGGCAGACTGACTCATGAGGCTAGCGCCATTCAAAAATGGTTGCATGCGGGACGACTTCCGGCTGACACAATGAAACCTTCGCAGCCGTTGTGCCTGACATTCGTTGGCGAAAATCGAAGACATTCGAAAGCTGCGTGACGGCCTCGCGACACGAAGCGGCTGCCGTATCGGCGAAGCGTGCGTTGCGCATTCGCGGTGCATGCGCAACGGAGGCTCAAGTTCGCGTCGGCGTGCCCGTAAACGTGAACGTCGGTATACGTCGCCGTCGGTGCGCGTCGACACGCTGCTGCCCGACTGGCAACGGCCGGCTCTCTGCGAGTGCTGTACTGGCTGCTGTCTTTGACCTGAAACGCCCGCCCTGGAACACACCCTATGACTATCGTTCGACGCCTCGTGTTCACCCTCGGCGTAGCACTGTTTGCCCTTGTGTTCGTTGGCGGCTACGGCCTTGCGCAACTGTATGGCTCGAACCGTCGCATCGACAGCCTCGAGACCCATACGATCCCCGGCCTCAAAGCGATCTCGATGGCGCTCGACGACGTCGCCGACATGCGCCTGAACGTGTATCGCTACGTGGTGGACGGGCTCGACGATGCGAGCCGCGCCGATATCGCCGGCCTGATCGCCGCCGCGGACCGGCGCTTCGATCAGCACGTCGCCGAATACGACGTGGCCGACGCCACCGCCGAGCAACTGCTCGCCGCTGACCGCGCGCACATCGCCGCGTACCGCAGCGCACGCGGCCAGTTTTTCGACAAGCTGCGCGCCGGTGATCGCGACGCTGCGCTAGCGATGCTGCACGACGGCGGCGCTGTGCATACGGCGGCCGTCGCGCTGGACAATGGGCTGCACGACCACCTCGACTACGACGTCACGCATAGCCAGACGGTACGCGACGAAAACGCCGCGCAGTTCCGCACCGCGTTCGGCCTGATGATCGTGATCGTGGCGGTGGCGTTCGCCGCGACCGGTGCGTTCGGCGTGCATCTGTACCGGCTGATCGGCACCGGCCTGCATCGTCTGCAGGACACGCTGCAGCGGGTCAGCCGTTCGCTCGACCTGTCGCAGCACGCACACGTCGCGCGCATGGACGAGATCGGGCATACCGCGCTCGCACTGAACAGCCTGCTCGCGCGGATGGCCGAAGTGGTGGCGGAAGTGCGGCAGTCGAGCGACGCGGTCGGCATCGCGTCGAAGCAGATTGCCGCCGGCAATCAGGATCTGTCGAGCCGCACCGAACAGCAGGCGGTGTCGTTACAGCAGACTGCCGCGAGCATCGCGCAGCTGACCGTCACCGTGCAGCAGAACGCCGACAACGCAAAGCAAGCCAGTTCGCTCGCGCTCAGCACGTCGCAGATATCCGACGAAGGCAGCCAGGCCGTCGAGCGGATGGTCGGCACGATGAGCGAAATCGCCGCGAGCTCGGCGAAAATTGGGGAGATCACGGCGCTGATCGAAGGTATCGCGTTTCAGACCAACATCCTCGCACTGAACGCCGCGGTCGAAGCCGCGCGCGCCGGTGAACAGGGGCGCGGATTCGCGGTAGTCGCGCAGGAAGTGCGCAGTCTCGCGCAGCGCTCGTCGGCGGCGGCCAAAGAGATCAAGGAACTGATCGAGCGCTCGGTCGCAACGATTCACGCAGGATCGAGCCAGGCGCAAGAGGCCGGACGCACGACCGCGCAGGTGCAGCAGGCGATCCGCCAGGTCGCGGCGCTGGTCGGCGAGATCGCGACCGCGTCCGACGAGCAGGGCCGCGGCATCGATCAGGTGAATCAGGCGGTCGGCCAGATCGACGAGGTCACGCAGCAGAATGCGTCGCTGGTCGAACAGGCTGCGGCGGCATCCGGTTCGCTCGATGAACAGGCGACGCGGCTGAGCGGCGCGGTGGCGGTATTTACCGTGCACGGCGCGACGCATTCCATCGCCTGACGCAGTGGCTTGATTCAGCGACCCCGACTCAGTGACCCGACAGCAGCGTCGCGGCCTGGGTTGACTTGGTCTGCGCGGCGATATCGGCCGCCGTCATGCCGCGGTTGTCGCGCAGCGTCGCGTCGGCGCCGCGCGCGAGCAACAGCTTCACCGTGTCCGCGCGGTCGTAGCCCGCGGCCCACATCAGCGCAGTCAGGTCGTTGTGGTAACGGCGGTTCACGTCGATTCCCGAGTCGAGCAGCAGCTTGACCACCGCCGTGTTGCCCTGGCCTGATGCGTACACCATCGCGGTCTTGTCGACGCGGTCGACTGCATTCGTATCGGCGCCGCGCGCGAGCAGCAATTCGACCGTTTGCGCGTCGCCGCCATAGGCCGCCGCCATCAACGGCGTGATGCCTTGCACGTCGGCCTGGCGCACGTTCGCGCCGTGTTCGATCAGCATTCGCGCCATCTGCGTCGCGCCCTTCTTGCAGGCGGTGATCAGCGGCGTGTCGCCGATCCGGTTGCGCGAGTCTACCGCCGCGCCGGCGGCAAGCGCCGCATCGACGCTCGCGGCGTCGCCGTTGCGCGCTGCGTCGAGTAGTTGCTGGTTCACACTCAGGTCGCCCGCAGCGGCAGCCGGCGACGGTGTCAGCGCCGCTGCGGTGCAAAGGCATAACGCCGCGTGGGCGATCAGGTTTGCGAGCCGCTGTGTGAGCCGCTGTGTCAGCCGGTTTCTGAGCCGCCGCCTGAACCAGTCCGCAACCCGTCCGGCAACCCCATTTGCAGCACGTGTGGCAACGCTTTCGATCATCGGTGCGGATCTCCGTGCGCTTGATGGTTCCATGCCCGCGTCCTCGTGGTGTGCCGTTACTGCAGGCTCGCAATATACGCGCTCAGATTGCGGATATCGTCGTCCGTCAGGCCGCGTGTGACGCTCGCCATGTTGCCGGCGTCGTTGGTGCGCGTATGCGAGCGAAAGTCCTGCAACTGCTTGGCAATGTATTGCGGGTACTGGCCGGCCACGCGCGGAATCTCGTTCTGCCCGCTAAAACCGCCCAGGTGGCACATCGTGCA
The DNA here is from genome assembly GCA_035536055.1 of Paraburkholderia sp. Lineage (GTDB taxonomy): Bacteria > Pseudomonadota > Gammaproteobacteria > Burkholderiales > Burkholderiaceae > Paraburkholderia. Next base: position 24,240 of record DATLOW010000356.1, read on the forward strand.
CAGCACCTCCGCGGATTTGCGGCGACCCGCGTCGATGGCTGCTTCGCTCGAGTCAGTGCGAATCGGCGCAGGGCGCTGCTGCGAAAAATAGTCGGCGAGATCCTGCATGTCTTCGCGCGTCAGGTTCGCCGCCTGCGGCGACATGCGCGGGTCGCTGCGGCGCCCTTCCTTGAAGTCCTTCAGTTGCAGGTACAGATAGCGCTGCGTCTGGCCCGCCAGCACCGGATAGTCGGGATTCGTCGAATTGCCGAGCGGACCGTGACAGATGACGCAGGTCTGCGCCTTGATCTGGCCGGCTTGCGCATCCGCGTGCGCGGGCCGTGGCGCGACGCCGAGCGTCAGCGCGCCGAGCAGCAGCGCGCCGAACGCTGGCGTGACAGTGCGCGTGAGAGCGGCGATGCGCTTCACGGCAACGCGAAGACCAGCACCGTATTGCCGCGCTTGAAGTCCAGCTGCGTATTGCCGCCGGCCGCCACCGCGACATATTGCTTGCCGTTCACCGTGTACGACACCGCCGGCGCATTGACGCCCGCACCGCACTGGAATTCCCACAGCTTCTTGCCGGTCGACGCGTCGAATGCACGAAACAGTCCGTTGCCTTCGCCGTTGAACACAAGGCCGCCTGCGGTGGCAAGCACACCCCCGATCAACGGCTGATCAGTCTTCACATCCCACATCACCTTGCCGGTATCGACGTTGACCGCCGACAGCTTGCCCCACTGCTGTTCCGACGGAATCGTCTTGAACGCGCCGCCGAGCCACAGCTTGCTGCCGCCCGGATACGCGACTTCGGCAACCTGATAGGTCATCGGCTGATGCAGGTTGGCCGCATACACGAGACGCGTCTGCGGATCGAACGCCATCGGCGACCATTCGACGCCGCCGTTCGCGCCCGGCAGCATCCGCGCGCCCGCCTCGGTCGGCAAGGTCCACATGTCCTCCTGCGGAATCATCGCCTGCGAGAAGCGGATCAGCTTGCCGGTCGCGCGCTCGTGCACGTACACGTGGCCGGTCTTGCCGCCGTGAATCACGCCCGGAACCATCTTGCCGTCCTTGTCGCGCACGTCGAGCAGAATCGGCGGACTGACGGCATCGAGATCCCATACGTCGTGCGCGATGTACTGCGAGTGCCATTTGTATTTGCCAGTGTCGAGATCTACGGCGACCATCGAATCCGTGTACAGGTTGTCGCCGGGACGGATCGCGCCGTACAGATCGGGCGACGGGTTGCCGACCACGAAAATCACCGTGCGCGTCTTGCGGTCGATCGCTGGCGTCATCCATACGCCGCCGCCGAGCGTCTTGTAGAAATCGCCGCCCTTCGACGTCAGCGTCTGCTTTTCCTTCGCGATGTCGCGCTTCATGTCGCGGCCGGTCGCATCGGCGGTGGCCCACACGCCTTCCTGGCCGGTCTCCGGAATCGTGTAGAAGGTCCACAGCAAATGGCCGTCCGTGGCGCTGAACGCCTTCACGAAGCCGCGTATGCCGTACTCGCCGCCGTTGGTGCCGATCAGCACCTTGTCTTCGACGACGGTCGGCGCCATCGTCTCCGAGTAGCCCTGTTCGGGGTCCGCGATCTGCGTCTCCCACAGCAGCTTGCCGGTCTTCGCATCGAGCGCCACCAGCTTCGCGTCGAGCGTGCCCATGAAGAGCCGGTCACCCGAAATCGCCACGCCGCGATTGTTGGGCCCGCAACAGAATGTCGTCACCGGTCCCATCTTGTGCTTGTAATGCCAGAACTCCTTGCCGGTCACCGCGTCGAGTGCGTACACATGGTTGAACGAGGTGGTGATGAACATCACGCCGTTCGTCACGATCGGCGCGGTTTCCATCGACTCGTTCACCGCTGTCTGGAACAGGAACACCGGCCGCAATCGCGCCACGTTGCTGCGGTTGATCTGCGTGCCGGGATAGAAGCGCGTCTGCGCGTACGAGCCGTTCGAATGCAGCCAGTCGGATGCGTTGCCGGCGGCGCTGTCGAGCTGCTGTTGCGTGACGGACTGCAGTCGCGTGGGCATCGGTGCGGCGCTGGTGGTCGCGCCGCCTTGCACTTCGTCCGCGCTATACGCGGGCGGCGCGCCTAGCGCCAACACCAGCGACCACGACGCGGCAATGACAGGTAGAGCCTTGCGGGATGGGTGCATGAGAGTCTCCTTGATTCTTATTGCTCAAAGGTTTCGTCATGCGAATCGACACGCGGCGCGAGCGGACCGGACGCACCGCGTGCGGGATGGCGCAACCCTCTCAGACGACAACGTGTTGTGCTTGCTTTTGCATACCGTCGCTTGCCGGTTTTGTTCTGGTTGTCCGGCGTGTGCTGCGAGAGGGATGGGAGACCGAAGCTGGCTCTTCCACCGGAAAAACTGGCTCGTTACAGCGTAGGCGATCCACCCCGCATTTTCTAGAGCGGATGACGAAGAGTCGCGTGGCTCGTATGGCGCGCCGCGCCAATGCCGATGCGGCGTTCCACAGGCGCTGAATTGAGTGGGTGACGCGACGGTGGGTGCGCGCGTCTTCAGACACGTCAGCTAAACAGGATCAGCCGACACTCGCGACGGCTTACAGAGACCCAACATCGGCAAGTGAGGATCGCCGCGAACCATGCGGTCTCGCCACGGCAGATCTGTCGGGGAATGTCGCGGGATCGTGAACGCTAGCGCGGCCGCGCCTGCGCGGAGCGGCGCGACGACGTTTCGCTGCCGAACGAGCGCCACGCCTTGTCGGCGTAGAACACGATCAGCGCCGCGGCCGGAATCAGCAACGCGATCGCGACGGCGATACCGCCAAAGCCTGCGAGCACCTCGACAACAAGCATCATGCGGGACTCCATCAATCGCATTGGGTGACTCGGCCGTCGGACTGACGATGCCGGACGTCGCCATCTGTTCACGCTGCCCGTGATTATCGACGATGTGCCGCAGATGCTGCAGTGACGACGAAGCAGCCCCCCGCCACCCGCCGCAGCCGATCCAGAAACGACAAAGCCGGCACACGGCCGGCTTGCTTGTGGAAGTTGCTTTGCAGACTTCTGGAATTCGTTTGGTGGAGCGGAGGAGGATCGAACTCCCGACCTTCGCATTGCGAACGCGACGCTCTCCCAGCTGAGCTACCGCCCCACGACTCCGGCGATTCTAGCACAAGGCCTTCGCGAATGGCCAACCCGCACCGTTCACTTCGAAGGCGCACCGGCCAGCACCCAGCTGACCACCGTGCGGATATCGGCATTGCTCATGGTCGAATGCGCAGGCATCGGAATCACACCCCAGACACCCGCGCCGCCCTCCTTCACCTTGCGCTCGAGCAGCGCCTGTGCCTGCCCGTTGCCCTTGTAGCGCTCGGCCACCTGCTGGAACGACGGACCGACCAGCTTGCGGTCGACCGCGTGGCAGCCGAGGCATGCATTGCCCTGCGCGATCACCAGACCGCGCGGCGCATCGGCGGCGTGCGCGAGCGGCACGGCAGCGGCAGCCAACAGCAGCGCGGCGCACACGCGGCGCGCGCGGCCGCTCGCCGCGCGCGCGACCGGTTTCATCGCGGTCATTGAACCGTCGCCTTCGGACTGCCCGGCGTCACCGTCGAATTGGACACCGGTGCCGGCGGCTGCTGATCGAGCGGCTTCGACGACACGCCCGAATCCGGAATCGCGCCGGTGGTCACGTCGTCGGGCGCCGCGGCCGCGCTCGGATCCGACGCGCTCGGCGCCGAAGCGGCAGCCGCGGCGACCGCCGCCGCATCCTGCGGCTGGATGTACTGGAATACCTTGACCACCTTGGTCACGCCCGGCACGCGGCTCGCGACGTTCGCGCCGATGCCGCCTTCGTCCGGTGTGACGAGCCCCATCAGATAGACGACGCCGTTCTCGCAGACCACCTTGTAGTTGTTCGCCGAGATGTTCTTCTCGGCGATCAGCGCGGTCTTCACGCGGCCTTCGAGGTAGGTGTCGTTGGTGCGCGACGAGAAATCGGTGGCCGGTGCCACGGTCAGCTCGTTGACGATCGCGTTCACGTTGTTCAGGCCGCGCACCACGCTTTCGGCTTTCTGCTTCGACGCGTCGTCGGTGACTTCGCCGGTCAGCAGCACGCGACGGTTGAATACCGTCACGTTGACGTGCCCCTGGTCGCCCAGCGCCTGGTTGATCTGCGACAGTGCCTTCACCTGGATCTCGCGGTCTTCGGTCTGCGCGCCGAGCGTGCGCCGGTCGGTCGCCACCAGCGCGCTGCCGCCCGCCGCGCCGGCCACCGCCAGCACACAACCCTGCAACGTCGCAGCCAGGCCGGCCGCGAGCCCGATCACCAGCGTGGTCCTCACCAGCGTGCTCTTTACGCGGTATGCGCTCATCTACTCGCTCTCCTTCATGGTCAATCTTCACCCAGCAGCATCGCGTCGATGCCGTCGCACAGACAGTGAATGGTCAGCAGATGCACTTCCTGAATGCGCGCGGTCCGGTCGGACGGCACGCAGATGGGGATGTCGAGGTCGGTCAGCGCGTCGCCGGTGCCGCCGCCGCCGTTGCCGGTCAGTGCGACGACGACCATTTCGCGCTCGTGCGCGGCCTCGATCGCCGCCAGCACGTTCGCGCAATTGCCCGCGGCGCTGATCGCGAGCAGCACGTCGCCGGGCTCGCCGAGCGCGCGAATCTGTTTCGCGAAGATCTGCTCGAACGCGCCTTGGTTGCCGAGCGCGGTGAGCAGCGCGGAATCGGTGGTGAGCGCCACGGCCGGCAGACCCGGTCGCTCGCGCTCGAAGCAGTCGATCAGCCCGGCAGCGAAGTGCTGCGCCTGCGCCGCCGCGCCGCCATTGCCGCACGCCAGAATGCGATTGCCGTTGGCAAGCGCGCCGAACATCGTGTCCACTGCCGCGGCGATCGGCAGCGACAGGCTTTCCATGGCTTCGAGGGTCACTGCCGCGCTGTCGCGGAAGTGCTGTTGGATGCGTTCGACTGACATCGACTCTCTATCTTGTACTGCGTTTTACCGCATGTGACGTTTTGCACCGCGCGATGCCCGCTGCGCGTCCGCAAGTTTAACTTACTCGCGATGCGATATCGCGCTTCAGATGTCGTCCGCGCGAAATGCGTCGCGTAGCCAGACGAGCCGGCCGGCTTCGAACGCCACCACGTCGAAGCGGCAACGCGGCGCTTCGATCGCGTGAGCTGCGAGCCACGCCTGCGCCGCGCGCACGAGCCGCTGCCGCTTCTGCCGGGTGACGCTTGCCAGCGCGCCGCCGTACCGCGTGCGGGCGCGGGCGCGCACTTCGACGAACACCAGCGCGCCATCCGGCTCGCGCATCACCAGATCGATCTCGCCGCCGCGGCTGACGACATTGCGCGCGATCAGGCGCAGCCGCTGCCGTTGCAGGAACGCGAGTGCATGCGCTTCGAACTTCGCGCCGATGCTTTTGGACCCGGCTGCGGTGGATAGGTTGCCGCGGCTGTGGGGTATCGGAGATGGGCGCGGCGGATCGATCCGCGCACGCGGTGGCGCCGTGCACATGCGCGGCAGCGCCTGCTGCGCAGCGCGCGCCGCACCTCCTTCGCCAGTTGCCTTGCCGCTTGGCGCCTGGTGGCACAATGTCGGGCTTGTTCCGTCCGTCTGCGTCCCTTGTGTCATGACTCCTCTCTCCGAACTCGCGCAGCAGCAGGACTACCCGTCCGGCGCGCTTTACGTGGTCGCGACGCCGATCGGCAATCTCGCCGACATCACGCTGCGCGCGCTGCACGTGCTCGGCCTCGTCGACCGCATCGCCGCCGAAGACACGCGCAATAGCGGCCAGCTGCTCGCGCGCTACGGCATCTCGAAGCCGCTGCTCGCCGT
>DATLOW010000357.1:0-9121 GCA_035536055.1 Paraburkholderia sp.
CTACACGCGGCTATGGCGCCAGTCCGGCGCTCACTGGCGGATCGTGGCCGGACACGCGGCCAAAATCGGCTGATCGCCTGTCGATGAGCCACACCGCTTCACCCCACCTCACTCCCCTCCACCAGCAAATGCTCGACAAACCCCGCCAGCGCAGGCCGTAACGCGCTGCGCTCGCCCGCCGCCATACAGATATAAAACTGCCGCGTCGCCCAACCGTCGTTCAGCCGTATCGCCTTCAACCCATAACGCGACATATACGAAGCCGCAATCAGCTCCGGCATGATGCCGATTCCTACCTGCTCGCGAATCAGCCGGCAACGCGCTTCATAGTTCGACACTTCGATGCGCACGTTCAGCGGCTGCGACAGGCTCGCCTCGGCCAGCGACAGAAACGCCTCGTACGAGTGCCGCGGAAAATACCCGACGAACGGATAGTCTTTCGCCGCCTCGAGCAAGGTCTCGTCCAGACGCGCGAGCGGATGATCGAGCGGTACCACCAGCACTACATGGTCTTGCCGGTAAGGCAACGAGTGAACGCCAGGCGCGGGCGCTGACGCATGGTAGATGCCGAGGTCCGCGTCGCCGTCGGTGACGAGCCGCGGAATGTCGTAGCTATAGCGTTCCTGCAGATCGATCTGCGCGCCGGGCTCGTTCGCGAAGTAGCGGCTCAGTACCGGCGGCAGATACTGGATGATCGACGAGCGGTTCGCTGCAAGGCGGATCTTCGGCATGCCGCCGGCACCGTATTCGGCGACGCTGTTCTGCGCCAGTTCGACACTGCGCAAGATCGCCTTCGCGCGGTGATAGAGCGCCGCGCCAGCCGGCGTCGGTTCGACGCCGCGCGCATGCCGCACCAGCAGCACGGCGCCCAGCCGCCGCTCCAGTTCCGCGATGCGTTTGCTCGCGGCGGAGGTTGCCAGGTTCTCGCGTTCGGCAGCCTTCGACAGGCTCTTCGCTTCGATTGCCGACACCAGCATCTGCAAACCCAACAGATCCATTTTCATGCGCAGCGCAGCCCTTGGTCAGGAGATGCGGCCGCGCAGCAGGCGGCGCGCCGCTGCAGCGATGATACGCGCCGCACATGCGTCGGCGCATGCGGGGTTTCACTCGCGCAGCGCTGGCGACGCTTCCGGCCACGTACGGCGGCGCAACACGCCGAGCGTTATCCAGATGGAAACGATGCGTTCACCAAAAGTATCAGCACGCTTGTCACAGGCGGCCAGAATGGAAGTGTCGCGACTGCGGTTTTCCAGAACGAGATAGCCGCATACCTCAACGATCACCCGGTTGCGACCGAACCTAACGACAACATCGTCCCAACGGTAAGGAGACAAGGCACGCGTTGGACATCCTGCTTTCCGGCCCGACGGTGGAAGCGCAGCGGCACATCCTGACGGACACGCAACGACACATAGCCAATAAAAGGAGACACGCATGAGCGATTCCTCCGCGGCAGCGGGATCGGCAGCAGTCGCCGACGGCCTCGACGCCACCGCAGCCGGAGTACGCCCGCGCAGCGCGGCCAGATCGATCGTCGGCGGTTCGATCGGCAATCTGATCGAGTGGTACGACTTTCACGTCTACACGACGTTTTCGATCTACTTCGCCGCATCGTTCTTCCCGCGCGAAAACCGCACGATCCAGTTGCTGAGCGCCGCGGCCATCTTTGCGCTCGGCTTTCTGCTGCGCCCGGTCGGTAGCTGGCTGATCGGCCTTTATGCGGACCGCCGCGGGCGTCGCGCGGGTCTGACGCTGTCGGTCGCGCTGATGTGCGCAGGCTCGCTCGCGATCGGCCTGTGCCCGACTTATCCGCAGATCGGCGTCGCCGCGCCGCTGGTGCTGCTGCTGGCGCGCCTCGTGCAAGGCTTTTCGCTCGGCGGCGAGTATGGCGCGAGCTCGGTGTATCTGAGCGAAATCGCCAAACCCGGCCATCGCGGCTTCTACAGCAGCTTCCACTACGTGACGCTGATTCTCGGCCAACTCCTGGCAACGATGGTGCAGGTCGTGTTGCAAGGCCTCGTGTTCTCGCATGCGCAACTGGCCGCGTGGGGCTGGCGCGTGCCATTCATCACTGGCGCGGCGCTTGCATTGGTCGCATGGTGGGTGCGCCGCAATATCGACGAGACACCGGATTTTCAGGCGCTCTCCGCTACGGCGAAACGCGGGCTGCGTCTGGCGGAACTGCGCAAGCACTGGCGGCCCGTGCTGCTGGTGTTCGGGCTCACGACCGGCGGCACGCTGGCGTTTTTCACTTACACCGTCTACATGCACAACTACCTCGTCAATACGGTCGGCCTGAGCGCGCAGCAAAGTGCCTGGGTATCTCTATCGACGCTCACGCTGTTTATGGTCGTGCAGCCGTTGTTCGGTGCGTTATCCGATCTGATCGGGCGGCGCGCGTTGCTGCTGTGGTTCGGCATCGCCGGCACCTTCGGCACCTGGCCGCTGCTCGCGACGCTCGCGCATACGCGCAGTGAAACCACCGCGTTCCTGCTGCTCGCGTTCGCGCTGATGATCGTGTCCGGCTATACGTCGGTGTGTTCAGTGGTCAAGGCGGAGATCTTCCCGACGCGGCTGCGTGCACTCGGTGTCGGCGTGCCGTACTCGATCGCCACCGCATTGTTCGGCGGCACCGCCGGTTATGCGGGGCTGTGGTTCAAGAGCATGGGCCACGAGAGCGGCTTCTATCTGTACGCGTCGGCCTGCATCGGCTGCACGCTGATTGCCACGCTCTGTCTGCGCCGCAGCGACGTGCAGATGCAGCCGTGACGCCGCGTCGGACCGGTTTCCCTTCATCGCGGGCGAGTTGCCCGCCGCTTACGCTATTCCCATCAGCAGGAGTCTTTCGATGACGAAACAACTGGAATTTTCGATCCCGTCGATGCGCGAGCACTGCTCGCCGGTCGAATGGCAGATGCGTATCGACCTCGCCGCGTGCTATCGCCTGATTGCGCTATACGGCATGTCGGATATGGTGGCCAACCATATCTCCGCGCGCGTGCCCGGCGAGCACGACGCGTTTCTGATCAACGCCTACGGCATGCTGTACGAAGAAGTCACCGCGTCGAGCCTGATCAAGATCGACAGCGAAGGCAATATTCTCAGCAAGCCCGCGTTCGTCGGCGCCGACTATGGCGTCAATCGCGCAGGCTATGTGATTCATGGCGCGATTCACGACGCGAAACCGGACATCACCTGTGTGATTCATACGCATAGCTGGCCCGGCATGGCGGTATCGTCGCTGAAATGCGGGCTGCTGCCGCTGACGCAAACCGCGATGCGCTTCTACAAGATCGGCTACCACGATTACTGCGGTGTCGTGCTCGATATATCCGAGCGCGAATCGCTGGTGCGCGATCTCGGCGACCACAATGCGCTGATTCTGCGCAACCACGGTCTGCTGACGGTCGGCAAGACGATTCCCGAGGCGTTCAATGCGATGCACCGGCTTGAGCTGTCGTGCCGCGCGCAACTCGCGGCGATGGCCTGCAACGTCGAACTGAACCCCGTGCCGCAGAAGGTATTGGAGGAAACCTATATGAACTATCAGCCGCAAACGCGGCGCCCGTACGGCGTGATGGAATGGCCGGCGCTGCTGCGCAAGCTCGACCGGATCGATCGTTCATATCGCGATTGACGCGCGGCTTGCGGCGTGTGGGAGCTGGCCGATGCAGGCTCCCTCATGTCGACCGCGGCATCGGTGTTACGCGCGCCGGCAGTCAGCCTTAGCGTTTGCGCCCGCCGTATCAGGCCGCGAGCACTGAAAGCAAACGCTCGCGCTGCGTCAAGGCTGACCGAAGGCCTCGGCAAACTCATCCGAATAGATCTCAGCGAGCGCCGCACGCAACGCCACGGCGCGTTCCTCGCCGTACACCAGTTCGAAACGGCTCTGCGCACGCCGCCACAGACGATTCGATTCCGCGAGCTTGGCGCGGCCCACGGCCGTCAGTTCGACACGGCGGCTACGGCCGTCTTCGTCGTCGGGCCGCTGCTCCAGATACCCGTCGCGTTCCAGCGGCCTGATATTGCGCGCCAGCGCCGAGCGGTCGAGCACCATCGACGTGGCGAGTTCGGTCATCGTCGGCGCGCCTGCCCGTTCGATGTGAATCAGAATCGAGCGCTGCGCGCTGCTCAGGCCGCAAGGCGCCAATGTCGTGTCGTAAAGCTGGGACAAACGGCGGGTCGCCTTGCGCAGCGCGGCGTTATTGCAGACCAGCGGATCTTTGGCATTCGGCATGCGGCACCTCGCGCGACCTTGACGCAGAACGTGAGCGGAAAGCCCGGATCTGGCCGATCCCGGCATCGCCACAAGTGTAAATCAACTTGACCTGTGTTTGCACATGCAAGTAGATTGGCACTCGGACTGTTTGCATATGCCAACATTTCTGCATGCTGTCCGCAACGCTTTCTTTGCAACGCTTTTTATCAGGCAGCAGGTCGCCCGGGCCGCCGTATCGCGATTTTGGCGACCTTCCCCACCTGCTTCCGCCGACGCGCCGATGGATATCTCCCCCGCCCAGCTAACCGAATCGACCCGCCCCACCGCCGCGCAAGCGCGGCTGCAATCGATGCTCGAAGCGCCAGTGGCGCCGCTGCTCGCGCGCATGGGCTGGTCGAATATGCTGATGATGCTCGCGCAGTCGTCCACCGGCCTCGTCGAGACCTGGTTTCTCGCCAAGCTCGGCACCGAGGTGCTGGCCGGCGTTGCCGTGGTAGTGCCCGTGTTGATGCTGATGCAGAACATGTCGCAAGGCGCGATGGGTGGCGGCATCTCGTCGGCGGTGGCGCGCGCGCTCGGTGCCGGCGATGCAGCGCTGGTCGAGCGGCTCGCGCGCCATGCGGTAACGCTCAATGCGCTGATCGGCGTGGTCTTTTCGATCGTGCTGCTTTCGCTTACGCGTCCGTTGTTTCGCCTGCTCGGCGCGCACGGCGCAGCGCTGGATGCCGCGGTTATCTACGGACACGTGCTGTTTGCAGGCCTGCCCTTACTGTGGGCGATGAATGCGCTGGCAAGTGTGATCCGCGGCACCGGCAACATGGTCGTGCCCGGCGCGGTGATCTGTGGCGGCGCGGCGCTGCTGATACCACTATCGCCTTGCCTGATCTTCGGTGTCGGTCCGCTGCCGCATCTGGGCGTCGCGGGCGGCGCGTGGGCGCTGCTCGCGTACTACGCGGCGGGCACGGCGATCCTCGGTTGGTACTGCGCGAGCGGCCGCAATCCGGCACCGCTGCGGCGCGGTGCGCTGCATTGGGCGCCGATGCGCAACATCCTGACGGTCGGCGGCCTCGCCTGTCTGAATCCGATTCTGACCAACACGCTGATCGCGCTGACCTCGGCCGCCGTCGGCGCGCACGCCGGCATCGCGGCGCTCGCCGGCTATGCGACGGCCGCGCGGCTCGAGTATCTGCTGATGCCGATCGCCTTCGGCCTCGGCGCACCGATGGTCGCGCTAGTGGGCGCGAATATCGGCGCGGGACAGCACGAACGCGCACGGCATATCGCGCTGACGGGCGGCGCGATGGCCTTCGTGTTGTGTGAACTAGTCGGCGTTGCGGCGGCCTGCTGGCCGCATGCGTGGCTGCTGCTATTTGGCGCGAACCCGCAACTGCTCGAGACCGGTTCGATCTATCTGCGCATCGTCGGTCCGTTCTATGGCTGCTTCGGGCTGGGCTTTTCGCTGTACTTCGCGGCACAGGGCGCGGGCCGGCTCGAATGGCCGCTGGCCGCGGGCGCGTTGCGCCTGCTGGTGTACGCAGGCGGCGGCGCGCTGGCCCTGCGGCTCACCGGATCGCTGCCGCTGTTCTTTGCGCTCGGTGCCGGAGCGATGTTCGGCTATGGCGCGATTGTCGTGTGGTCGGTGGCGTCGGGGCGCTGGTTCGTGACGGCGCGGCGGCGCGCGGTTCGGTGATTGGCTGATTCGCCGATTCGCGGACTTGTGGCCCGCGTATCGAAGTCCGGACAATGCGACGCGCGCATTCAACGCGCGGTCGGCTGATCGGCTGCGGGCGATCTGGTCCAGGTCCACCCACATAAAACCGGGTCGCGAGCCGTACGTTAGCCGCATCGCCGCGCGCTGTTGCCATTGCTGATGCCATTGCCATTCCCGCACGGTCGGCAAGCCTGCATCAATCCACGTACAATGCAAGGCCGCGCCAATCTTGCAAGCAACGATCTCGCAAGCAAGACCCTCAGGCACCCCACGCGCCGCCGGCAACGCACACGCCGGCCGTGCATCGAACCGAACCGGTCGAAGCCCCGCCCGTTGCCGGCGCTTTCCCTTCAGCCACGTTGTCATGAATCACGACATTTCCGAGCGCGCCGTTCCGCTGGCGCGAATAGCGAATTCTCCGCGCTTTCTGCTGATGATGATCTGCCTGTACGCATCCGCAGGCCAGTTCGCCATCGATATTTACGTGCCCGCCCTGCCCGCAATGGCGCACTATTTCGCCACGTCGCCGCAGGCGATTCAATCTAGCGTATCGGGCTATATGGCCGCCTATGCATTCGGCCAGCTCGTGTTCGGGCCCATTGCCGATGCGCACGGGCGCAAGCCGGTGCTGGCCTTCGGCCTCGTCATTTTCACGATCGGCTGTCTGCTGTCGCTCGCCGCGCCGAACCTCGAAACCTTCCTGCTGGCGCGTGCGCTGCAAGGGTTCGGGATCGCCACCACCAATTTGCTGACCAAAGCCATCATCACCGATTCGTTCAGCGGCCATGCGCTGATGCATGCGTTCACCTATATGTCGATCGCGTGGGGGCTGGCGCCGATCGTCGCGCCGGTGATCGGCGCGCATCTGCAGACCTGGTTCGACTGGCAGGCTTGTCTCGTGTTTCTGCTGGTTCATTCCTGCGTCATGTGGTGCGTGCTGTGGCGCTACCGCGAAACCCTGCGTCAGCCGGTGCCGCTCGCGCCGCGCACGCTGGTCGTCAATGCGCGCAAGGTGCTGGCCAGCCCGGTGTTTCGCAGCTGCTTTCTCGCGCAAGGCCTCTGCTATAGCGTGATTCTGGTGTTCAACATCGTCGGTCCGTTCATGGTGCAGAGCACGCTGCACGAGGCGCCGACCTACTTCGGCTATCTCGCGCTCGGCATCGGCATGGCGTATCTGATCGGCGGCATGTCGAACCGTGTGCAGGGCCCGCGCCTGCCAACCCCAGAGCAGCGCCTGCGCATCGGTGCGCGCCTGATGGCGGGGACCGCGGTCGCCATGCTGTTGCTGGCGCTGACGGTCGGGCTGCGCGTGTGGACGCTTGCGGTGCCGGTGCTGCTAATGGGTGTTTGCGCGGGCGCCATGTATCCGACCTTGATGGCCAAAGGCAACTCGCTGTTCCCGCATATCGCCGGGTTGACCAGCGCGATTCTCGGTTGTGCGCTGCTGCTGGTGTCGGCGGCGATGATGGCGCTGGCGGGGTTCGTGTCGGTGAAGAGCTTGCTGCCGCTGGCGGTGTTTTTTGTGCTGATCGCGTTGACGGTGGTGTTGATGGTCAGCAAGCTGCTTCGGCATCTGGAGCAGCAGGACGCGTAACGCGCGCGGCGAGCGAGTAGCGCAGTAGCGGGCCGGTTCCGACCCGCGCGCTCAGTTCAATCGTTGCCCGCCGTATCGGCCAGCTTCTTCAGCGTCGCGATGCGCGCGCCGATCAGATCGAGCCGCCCGCGTGCATCGCCCACCAGCGGCGCAGTCGCATCGCGATACGCGATCCACGCCTGCTGCGCGCGCCACAGCGTCGTGCGCGTATGGCTCGGCATCTTGCTCACCAGCCGCCGGTAGTAGCGGTTCACGTCAAACATCGCGTGCTCGCATTGCGCATCCTGCGAACAGGGCTTGAGGCGCGCCGGCGCGGCCGGCCCGCCGGCCTTCGCCGCCACACTGCGCAACAGCAGCGCACGGTCGCGAACCGCCTGCAGCCGCGCGTCACCTTCGGACAGCTGATACCGCGTGCCCTGCGTGGTGGCCGTGACCGCCGACAGCATCTTCCCATCCGCTTCGCGCCACACCTTCCACTTCTGCTCGCTGTCCTGCCACTTCTTGCGCTGGTCGGCCGGCACTTTGGTCAGCACCTGCGGAAAGGTCTGGTCGATCGAGGTTTGCCACGCGAGTCGCGCTGTGTCCATGCACTGCAACTGCCCGGCCGTCGACGACATATCGGCACGCGCGAGGCACGCGCGCATTGCCGCATCGATCGGATCGGCGGCGGCGACTTCGGCGTGCGCAGACGGTGTTGCAGCGGCGGCGCACAGCGTGGCCGCCGCGAATGCGCAAGCGCGCAGCGCGGCCGTTGCCGTTGCCGTTGCCTTTGTCGATAGCTCCGGTAACGGGCGCGGCAATGGGCGTGCCGTCATACGCGGCGACAACCGGCACAACAAACGTGACAACACGCCTGACGACAACCTTGCCGTCAAGCCCACCGACCCGGACACCCACCCGCTCTTCATCGTCAGTCGCGCACGCAATCGACGAAATACTCGATGCGTCCGTTGATCACTTCGCCCACCAGCCCGTGGATATCGGTATGGAAACCCGGGAAGCGTTCGTTGAACTCGCGCGCAAAGCGCAGATAGTTGACGATCGTCCGATTGAAGCGCTCGCCCGGAATCAGCAACGGAATGCCCGGCGGATAAGGCGTCAGCAGAATCGACGTGACGCGGCCTTCGAGTTCGTCGATCGGCACCCGGTCCACCTCACGGTGCGCGAGCTTCGCGAACGCGTCCGAAGGCTTCATCGCCGGCTCCATGTTCGACAGATACATCTCGGTGGTCAAACGCGCGATGTCGTTCGCGCGGTACACGCTGTGAATCTGCTCGCACAGATCGCGCAGGCCGATCCGTTCGTACGCCGGATGCTGCGCGACGAACTCCGGCAGCACGCGCCACAGCGGCTGGTTGTTGTCGTAGTCGTCCTTGAACTGCTGCAGTTCGGTGACCATCGAGTTCCAGCGGCCCTTGGTAATGCCGATCGTGAACATGATGAAGAACGAGTACAACCCGGTCTTCTCGACGATGATGCCGTGCTCGGCCAGATACTTGGTGACGATCGCCGCCGGAATGCCGGTGTCGCCGAAGCTGCCGTCCACGTCGAGCCCCGGCGTGATGATGGTCGCCTTGATCGGGTCGAGCATGTTGAA
>DATLOW010000358.1:0-29725 GCA_035536055.1 Paraburkholderia sp.
CGGCAGGCGCGGCAGGCGCGGCAGGCGCGGCAGGCGCGGCAGGCGCGGCAAGCGCGGCAAGCGCGGCAAGCGCGGCAAGCGCGGCAAGCGCGGCGGTCAGTCCCTTATCAGGCTCAGCGGTTCGAAGTGGCTTAGACTGGCCGCTTCGGTGCACAAGGCGGCATACACAGGCGGCGCACGGTCTGCCGGGCCGGCAGAGCGCGCGCCGACAGCCGATTGGCCCACTTTTCAGGGAGCCGTTCGATGGCCAGCCGGAATTCCGCAGCCACACCCCCGAGCGCGCATGCGGCAAGCGGCCGCGCGAGCAGCGCGATGGATCGCCTGAGCGGCATGGCGATCTTCACGCGCGCGGCCGAGACGCTGAGTTTTGCCGAAGCGGGCCGGCAGCTAGGTATTTCGGCGTCCGCGGTCGGCAAGGCGATCGCGCGGCTGGAGGCGCGCCTGCGCGTGCGGCTGTTTCATCGCAGCACGCGCAGTGTGCGGCTTACGCCCGAAGGCGAGCGGTTTCTGGCGCGCTGCCAGCGCATTCTCGGCGAGATCGTCGAGGCGGAGTCCGAGCTGGCGCTATCGCGCTCGATGCCGACCGGCCGCCTGCGCGTCAGCATTCCGCTGATCGGCATGACGCTGATGCCGCTGCTGTCGGCTTTCATGCGCCAGTATCCGGACGTGCAGCTCGACATCGATTTCAGCGATCGCATCGTGGACGTGATCGAAGACGGTTTCGATGCCGTGCTGCGTACCGGCGAGGGCGGCGATTCGCAACTGACGATGCGTACGCTGGGCCACTATTCGCACGTGATCGTCGCGTCGCCCGAGTATCTCGCCGAGCGCGGCGTGCCGCGCGTGCCGGAAGATCTGTTCGCGCATGCGTGCTTGCAGCATCGCTTCTCGCGCAGCGGGCGTTTGCGCCGCTGGCCGCTGGTGCGCGACGGCAAGGCGCTCGAGCTCGAACTTCCCGCCACCGCGATCGCCAGTGCGGTCGAGCCGCTGATCGCGCTGGCCGAGCAGCGCGGCGGCTTGACGTGCGTGCCTGAGTTCACGGTGCGGGCGCAACTGGCCAATGGTTCGCTGGTTGCCGTGCTGCGCGATTGCACGTCGGACCGCATTCCGTTACGCGCGTTGTGGCCGTCGGGGCAGATGATGCCGTTGAAGGTGCGGGCGTTCGTCGATTTTCTGAGTCAGAATCTGTTTCCCGAGGCGATGCGCGATCGTGGGCTCGATGCGTAGCGGGCAGATGGTGCTGCCGCGTTTTGCCGCGTTTTGCCGCGTTTTGCCGTGTGGTGCTGCGTCGTGCCGCGCCGTCGCGGCAAAGCGGGCTGCGCACGCCGCACGCCACACGTCGCGCGCCACACGCCACACGCCACACGCCGCGCGCCGAAAGCCGTCTGAAATGCGCCGCACTGCCGCTGTTCAAAGATTCGCGTACCCTTACGCCGATGCGAGCCGCGGCCCGGCATAGTGCGCGCGACGCGCGCGATGCGGGACAGCGGCGCGTTGCCAGACATCCTCCCCGCACAGCGGACATACAAGGAGACAGTTGAATGAAATGCACGATCGTGGGATCGCGATATTTCGGCGCTTCGGTGCTCGAAGCGTTTCGGGCCGACGGCATCGAGATTGCGGGCGTGGTTGCGCCGGCCGCCGATGACCGGCTCGCGATGGCCGCGCGTGCCGCGGGACTGCCGACGGCGATCCACGACAACCCGCGGCTCGTCGACGCGAGCGCGATTCCCGCCGACACCGGCCTGATCATCGCTGCGCACACGCATGCGCGCGTGACGGACGAGGCGCTGGCGCGCTCGCGGCTGGGCGGCGTCGGCTATCACCCGTCGCTGTTGCCGCGGCATCGCGGCATCGCCGCGGTCGAATGGACCATTCTGGAAGGCGACCCGATTGCGGGCGGCTCGGTGTATCACCTGTCGCATGGCTGGGACGCGGGCGCAATCGCCGCGCAGGACTGGTGCTTCGTCAAGAAGGGAGAGACCGCGCGCGAACTGTGGGAGCGTGCGCTCGCGCCGATGGGGCTCGCGTTGCTATTGCGTGTCGTGCATCACGCACGCGAACACGGTGAACTGCCTGCGCATAAGCAGGACGAGCAGTTCGCGACGCGCGCGCCGATTATCCGGCGCCGCATCGAACTCGCCGAAGAATCGGCCGGGCCGCTGGCGATGCTGGTGGTCACTGCGATCGGCGCCGATCGGCCCGGCATCGTCAATCTGCTGTCGGAGCGCGCGCGGGCGTTCGGCGCGAACTGGACCGGCAGCCGCATGGCCAGTCTCGGCAGCCAGTTCGCCGGCATGGTGCAGTTCGAAGTGGCGCAGCGCCACGCCGATGCATTGACGACCGCGCTGCGCGATCTGGAAAGCGCGGGGCTGCGGGTGGTGATCGCGCGCAGCGACTTGCCGCCGCTCGGACGCGGCCGGCGCCGCGTATCGCTCGCGCTGACGGCGCCCGATCGTCCGGGCATCGTGCAGGATCTGTCGGCGAGCCTGTCGGCGCACGACGTCAGCATCGAGGAACTCAGCACCGCGCTCGAACATGTGCCGGCCGGGCCGCATCAATTCGGTGTCAACGCGGTGCTTGCGGTGCCCGAGTCGATGACGATCGATGCGCTGCGCACGCTGCTCGAATCGCTGGCGGCCGACATGATGGCCGATATGGCGCTGGGTGAAGGGGGTGTGTGAAGCGGGGACGTTTGAAGCGGGGACGTCTGAAGCGAACCGGCTGAGGCCCGCTTCCGGGACGGCGCGCCGCGCCAGTTACGACGCCGGTTCGTGGCAGCACACGCAAAGCTTGTTGCCCTCTGGATCGCGAAAGTACGCGCCGTAGTAGTTCGCGTGATAGTGCGGTCTCAAACCGGGCGGTCCTTCACACGCGCCGCCGTTGACCAGCGCGATGTGCCACGCGCGCTCGACCGAGCCGCGATCGGGCGCGAGCAGCGCCACCATCTGACCGTTGCCGTGCGCGGCGGCATTGCCGTCGTACGGAGCGCCGACAATCAAAAGCGGGCGCGGCATGCCGTGTGCGATCCAGCCCGCCCACGGCTTGTCGCGTTCGCAGAATTTCAGCTCGTGTCCTAGCGTGCCCATGACGGCCGAGTAAAAGCCGAAGGCGCGCTCGAAGTCGTTAACACCGATAAAAACGTGCGAAAGCATCGTGTCGTTCCTGTGGGCATGCGACTGGCGTATGGCGCGCGCCAATCGTTGGAACATCCGGCAATGCGCGTACTGACGCGCCCGCGCTTCGCCATTATCATCGGAACAAACGCAGATCCCCAATAACCGATGAGGGAGGAGACACGATGAGCGACAAGTCCGCCGCGCATAGCGGCGCCGTTGCGGCCACGACCCGCATGCAATTCCGCTGGAGCGTACTGGTCTGGCTGCTGATTGGTGGCGTGATCAACTATCTGGACCGCGCCAATCTGGCGATCGCCGCGCCCGGCATGATCCAGGATCTCGGACTCACACGCACGCAGATCGGTCTGCTCGGCACCGTATTCTCGTGGACTTATGCGGTCATGCAGTTGCCTGCCGGCTGGCTGATCGATCGCTTCGGCGCGAAGAAGGCCTATGCGATCGGCATGATCTGGTGGAGCGTCGCGACCTGGCTCACCGGTGTGGTCGGCTCGATCGGCGCACTGCTCGCGATGCGCGTGCTGCTGGCGATGGGCGAGGCACCGTGCTGGCCGACCGGCGCGAAAATAACGGCCGCGTGGTTTCCCGCCAAGGAGCGCGGCTTCGCGACCGGTATCTGGGATTCGTCGTCGAAGTGGGGCCCGGCGCTTGCGCCCGCGTTGCTGGTCGCGTTGATGATCGCGTTCGGCTGGCGCTCGCTGTTTCATGTGACCGGCGCGGTCGGCATCGTGTTCGCGGTGCTGTTTCTGCTGCTGTATCGCAATCCGCAAGACAGCAAGCGTCTTTCGCGCGAAGAGTTCGCGTATATCGAAGCGGGCGGCGGCGGCCATGAGCGCTCGCTTGTCACGTCGTCGCTCAGATGGCGCGACCTGTTCACGTATCGCAGCGTGTGGGGCATGGTGTTCGGCTACTTCTGCGCGATCTGGCTGTGGAACCTGTTCCTCGTATTCCTGCCGCTGTATCTGCTGGACCGCTTCCATATTTCGCTCGCACAACTCGGTGTGTACGCAAGCATTCCGTGGGTCGGTGGCGCGCTGGGGGAGATTGCCGCCGGCTGGGTGGTGCGGACCATGGTCGACGGCAGCGGTGCTTCGCCGATGCGCGCGAAGCGCATCGTGATCGTCTGCTGCTCGCTAGCGGCCGCGCTTTGCGCGATCGCGTTGCCGTTCGTGCAGTCGATCGTCACCACCGTGTGTCTGATGACGCTCGGCCTCGCGTTTATCTCGGCGACAATCGGCAATGCGTGGGCGCTGGCGGCGGATATCGCGCCTTCGTCGATGGTCGCGTCGGTCAGCTCGGTGCAGAACTTCGGCGGATATTTCGGCGGCGCGTTTTCGCCGGTGGCGGCGGGGTTTATCGTCGATCGCACCGGGTCGTATTCGCTGGCGTTCATTATCGGCGGCGCGATTGCCGGATGCGCGGCGCTGTTCTACTGGTTTATGGCACGGCGGCGCATCGAAGACGCCACCACGCATGCGGCGAATACGGCGCAGCGAAGCGCGTGAAATGCATATTCCCCGCCGATGACGAAACCGAGGTGCGCCATCGGCAACGGCTGATGGCGCACGCAAAGCGGGCCTGGGTGCCGCCCCGCGTTTGACAATAAATAGATGACCGGTTATCTTGCTACGCATCGAACCGAAGCGAGAGCAACGAAGTGCCACGTCCTCCCAATCCCGAAGTGCGTTCGCGGCTGCTTTCCGTAGGCCGCGACGTGGTGCACGACCGCGGTTTCAACGGCTGTGGTGTGCAGGACATTACGGCGGCAGCCGGCGTGCCGAAGGGCTCGTTCTACAACTACTTCGACAGCAAGGAAGCGTTTGCGGCCGAAATTCTCGAAGAATACTGGCAGTCGATCGAGGAGCGGCATGGGCCGATCCTGTATGACGCACGCGTAAAACCGCTCGCGCGTATCGCGAAGTTCTTTCGCGCGTTGACGGATGACCATGGCCAGCACGATTTTGCGCTGGGCTGTCTGATCGGCAATCTGTCGCTGGAACTGTCGAATGGCAGCGACGAAACGCGCGCCAAACTGCTGGCCTTGCTGGCGCGCTGGCAGAAGTCGCTGGCCTTTTGCCTGCGCGACGCACAGCAGCGCAACGAACTCGATCGCAAGCAGAACGTCGACGAGCTGGCGGCGATCCTGATCGAAGCATATGAAGGCGCGGTGATGCGCGGCAAGATCGAACAGAGCGCGAAGGCCTACGAGCGTTTCGAGAAGGTCGTGTTGCCGCGCCTGATCCGCTGATTTTTTTTGCCTTTTAATAAAGCGACTGGTCATTTATAAAAGGGGCGCCGGCGATATCGGCTGCCTCGGTTTTCCGGTGTAGTTACCTTTACCTGCAGAGGTTCCCATGAGTAACGCCAACGAAGCAGTGCAACAGAACGCCAGCCCCTATGCCGACCCGGCCGAGCCGGCCTTGCCGCAAACCGGCTTCACGCTGCAGCGGCAGAAAGCGGCGCTGGTGGTGATCGATCCGCAAAACGACTTTCTGAGTCCGGCGGGCGCAAGCTGGACGGTGTTCGGGCCGAGCATCACGGAGAACAATACGGTCGCGCATCTGGCGCAGCTGTTCAAGATCGCGAAGCAAGTGGGGATCACGGTCGCGGTGTCGCCGCATTACTACTACCCATGCGATCACGAATGGCACTTCGGCGGTCCGCTGGAAAAGGTGATGCACAACATCTGCATGTTCGACCGCAAGGGGCCGAATACACTGGAAGGCTTCGAGGGTTCGGGCGCCGACTTCCTCGAAGAGTACAAGCCATACATTCTCGACGGTAAAACCATCATCGCGTCGCCGCACAAGGTGTATGGACCGGAAACCAACGATCTCGCGTTGCAGCTGCGCAAGCAGGGCGTGTCGCAGATCATCCTTGCGGGAATGGCCGCCAATCTGTGTATCGAATCGCATCTGCGCGAACTGATCGAACAGGGCTTCGAAATCGTGGTGGTGCGCGATGCGACCGCGGGCCCGCGGCTGCCGGATGGCGACGGCTATCTGGCCGCGATCATCAACTTTCGCTATCTGGCGCATGCGCTGTGGACCACGGAACAAACGGTGCGTGAGCTTACGCGTTGATGCACGGCATGACGTCGGTTAGCGTTGGCTAGGGCCGCTAGCGCCTGCCAGGCCGTTCCCGCACCGCGATCACGCGGTGCTGCGCGACCGCATAGATCTGTGCGTCGCCCGCCAGATGATTGACGACGAAACCACCCGTCAATGCGCCGAACGCCGGCAGTACGCCGTAGCGCTCGGTAAAGCGAAAGCATGGCACGCGCACCGAGTCCGACCGGCTGGCGACCACATACACCGGGTGCTCGTGGCCAGCGAGCGCATAGGCGCCGTCGATCGCCTGCGGGTAATGGCACAGCGCCCATGGCCCATGCGGCCAGGGTTCCAGCACGGTTTCGACGTCGAGCGCGAGCGGCAGCCGGCCTGCGTGACGGTCGTGGTTGCCTTCGACCATCACGACCCGCACGCTGGCATGCCGCGCACGCCATTCGATCAGCGCATCCATCGTTGCGCCCGCAAGCGATTCGCGGCCATGCAGCAAATCGCCGAGAAACACCAGCGTCCGCGGCCGATGCGCGGCGAGCAACGCGTCGAGCCGCGCCAGGTCGTCCTGCGTGGCAGCGGCTGGCACCGGCAAGCCATGCGCGCGGAATACCGCATCCTTGCCGAAATGCGCATCGGCAACGAACAGGCTTTGCAGATGCGGATCGAATGCGGCGCGCTGCGCGGAAAGCTGCAATGGGTGGCCGCCGGCTTCGACAGTCAAGGTTTGCATAGCCATCAGCGTGCTGCCTTGTCGAGTTCGGCCAGCATTCGTTCGATGCGGTCCGCGAGCTTTTCGGTGCTGACCTTTTCGCGGATACGCGCCACGATCAGTGGAAACGCGAATGGCGTCGGCTTTTTCGGCTGCATCAACGCGAGACGGCTGGCGTTCATCGCATCGAGCGCACGGCTGATGCGGTTCAGCTCGAGTTCCTGCAGCCGCACTTCGGCATCCGCTTGCGTGAGCAGCAGGTTGCCGCTGTCGTGTTGACGAAATACCTCGTAGAACAGGCCGCTCGATGCCTGCAGCTGCCGCGCGCTCTTGTGCTGGCCCGGATGCGCCTGGTAGACCAGACCCGCGACACGGGCGATCTCGCGAAAGCGGCGCATCGCCAGTTCGGACGCGTTGAGGCTTTCGACGATATCGTCGGCGACGCGTAGCGACGAAAAGAGCCCGGCGGCAATCAGCGCCTGCCAGTCGAATGGTTGCGCCGACAACAGTTCGAAGCCGTAGTCGTTCGCCGAGATCGAGAAGGTGCCGGGTCGATGCCGCGCTGCGCGCCAGCCGAGCAGCGATGCGAGGCCGATATGCGCGGTGCGCCCCGCAAACGGATAGCAGAAGAAGTGATGCCCCTCGCGCGAATGCAAGGCTTCGGCCACCAGCACGCCGGCTTCGGGCAACGCGGACCAACTGGCCTGCAATTCCAGCAACGGCTGCACCGCGCGCATCTCCGGTTCGACGTAGACGCCGCGCGCGGCTTCGGCGAGCATTGCGAGCGTCGCGTCGGCCAGCTCGGACGATAGCGGCATCCTGCTGCCCGCCCATTGCGGCATCGCGCCTCGCGACGAGCTCGCGCGCCGCACGTAGGCCGTCATGTCGCGCACCCGCACCAGTTCGAGCGCGCGGCCGGCGAACGTGAACACGTCGCCGGGTCTGAGCCGCGATATGAACGACTCTTCCATCGAACCGATCCGGCCGCCGGTCAGCCACGCGACGTGTAACGTCGCGTTGGCGACGATGGTGCCGACGTTGTTGCGATGGCGCCGGATCAGATCCTCGCGCGACACGCGATAGATACCGTCGTCGTCGCGCACGACCCGGTGGAAATCCGGATACGCGGACAGCGACTGGCCGCCGCGCTCGACGAACGCAATGGCCCAGTCGAATTCCGGCGGCGTGAGATCGCGGTATGCGTAAGCCGTGCGCACTTCATCGAACAGCTCGGACGCAGCGAAGCCGCCGCCGATCGCGACCGTCACCAGATGCTGAACCAGCACGTCGAACGGTTTCTCCGGCGTATCGCGGCCTTCGATGTGTCGCGCCTCGATCGCGCGGCGCGCGGCGGCGGCCTCGACCAGTTCGAGCGCGTGGGTCGGCACGATCGTCACGCGCGACGCGCGGCCCGGCGCGTGTCCCGAGCGTCCGGCGCGCTGCATCAGCCGCGCGACGCCTTTGGGCGAGCCGATCTGGAACACGCGTTCGACCGGCAGGAAATCGACGCCGAGATCGAGGCTCGACGTGCAGACCACCGCCTTCAGCTTGCCGTTCTTCAGGCCGTCCTCGACCCATTCGCGGACCTCCTGCGCAAGCGAACCGTGATGCAGTGCGATCAGTCCGGCCCAGTCGGGGCGCAGCTCGAGCAGCGCCTGATACCAGATCTCGGCCTGCGAGCGCGTATTGGTAAAGACCAGCGACGTGCGTGCCGCATCGATGCCGTGCGCGACCGGCTCTACCTGGCGCGTACCCAGATGGCCGCCCCATGGAAAGCGCTCGATCGTGTCGGGAATCAGCGTATCGACGATCAGCGTTTTCGGCTGCATGCCGCTGACCGACACGCGCGGTGTGCGCACCGGCGCGAGCAGCACGTCGGCGGCGAAGCCGAGGTTGCCGAGCGTCGCGGACAGCCCCCACACCTGCAGATCGGCGCGCCAATGCGCGAGACGCGCGAGCGCGAGCTGCGTTTGCGTGCCGCGCTTGTTGCCGAGCAACTCGTGCCATTCGTCGACGACCACCACGCGCACATGCTTTAGTTCGGCACGCGCATCGCTGTGCGTGAGCAGCAACGTCAGGCTCTCGGGTGTCGTGACCAGCGCGCTCGGCATGCGCCGGCTCTGGCGTGCGCGTTCGGCTGAAGCGGTGTCGCCGGTGCGCAGGCCGACGGTCCACGGCACCGCGAGTTCGCGCGCCGAGCTTTGCAGCGCGCGGGCGGTGTCGGTGGCGAGCGCGCGCATCGGCGTGATCCACAGCAGCGTCAGCGGGTCGGCGAGCGCACGCGGCGCATGATCGCCGAATGCGGCCAGCGCGCCGAACCAGACCGCCCAGGTTTTACCGGCGCCGGTGGTGGCGTGCAGCAGGCCGCTCGAGCCGTCGGCGAGCGCGCGCCACGTTTCGCGCTGGAAATCGAATGGCTGCCAGCCGCGTGTGTCGAACCATTGCTGCAGGCGGGAAGCGAACGGCGTCGCTGCGTTGCCGGCATCCGGCACGTAGGTAGCCGACTTGAACGTGTCCCGGACCGGGGTGCTGCGCGCCTTCGGGATGCGACGCGGGCGAGGCGCGCGGGTGTGCGACGACGGCACGGCAGACGCGGCAGAGTCGCTGGCGTCGCGCAATTCGGCCGCTTCGCTGGTCGCGTCGTCTGCGCCGCCTTCGGTCTGCTCGCCGGAGTGCCGGTCCGCCGTGCCGCGCTGACGTGACGTGCTACGCCCGGAATCGTTCGGATCGGTGGTCATGGGACGGCATAAGGAAGCAACGTGGACAAGCGACGCGCGCGGTTCGCCGCAGCACAGGCAATTTGCATAAAGTAGCACCGCGCATGCCCGCTGCGCGATGCCCAGCCTATCCGGCGACGCGGCCGTCGTGCCGGATTTTCAGCGTAAAATGCGTCTGCCCGCCGCGCTGCACCGGCGCTGCGCCTTTACGTCCGCGATGCACGTCGATCTTATTACCCTCTATCTGCTAGCGATCGGAACGCTGCTCGCCAGTTCCGGCATGACGCTTTGGGAGCGTCGCAGTCATCCGGAACGCGGCACGGAATTGAAGATTCTGGCGCTCGCTTACGCCACGCTTGCGCTCGGCTGCGCGACAGCGGCATTTCGTCGCTACCTGCCCGGTGTGACGGGCGCCGCATTGAGCAATCTGATCTTCGTCGCCGGCTATCTGTTAGTGCTGCATGGCGTCGCTTCGTTTAGCCGCCGGCGTTACGTCGCCGCGTCGCTTGGCCTGCTTGCGGTGCTGGCGCTGACGTGGGCGATCGTCGGCACGCAGCGGCAGACCGACATGTGGAATTACATCAGCGCGCTTCCAATTGCCGTGGCCTGCGGCATGACGGCGCGCGAACTGATGCGCATCGACGGCATGAAAGGCCTGCAATCGCGGTATATCGCGGCCATCGTGTCCGGCGGCCATGCGCTCTTTTACCTGTTCAGAGCCTTCATCTTGCCTTGGCTGGCGGCTTCGTATGGGCGCGAATGGCTGATCGTCGCCGGGCAGGTCACGTTGTACGAGGGCGTGCTGTATTCGGTCGTGTTGCCGATGACGCTGGTGAGGCTCGTTCGCGAAGAGGCGCATGGCCAGCTGTTGCGTGCGTCGCAAACCGACTATCTGACCGGCCTCGGCAATCGCCGCTGGTTTTTCGAAGAAGGCGCGCGCATGGTGCGCGATAGCGCGTCACGCCCGCTCGCGCTGCTGGCGATCGACCTCGATCTGTTCAAGTCGATTAACGACCGCTTTGGTCACGAAGCCGGCGACGTGGTGTTGAAGTCGTTTGCGCGCGTGGCGACCGATGTGCTGGGCGCCGATGCGATGCTGGCGCGCATCGGCGGCGAAGAGTTCGCGGTGCTGCTGCCCGGTCACGACAGCGCCCGTGCGGTGCAGGTGGGCGAGGCGATCGTCACGCGTTTTGCCGCAACGGCCTCGCATCGGGTCGAAGGCGTGGCGATCCATGCGACGGTCAGCGTGGGCCTCGCGCTGTCCACGAGCGAGGCGCCCGCGCTGGCCGATCTGCTGGCAGCCGCCGACCGCGCGTTGTACGTCGCGAAATCGCTCGGCGGCAACCGCCTTGAACGCGCGCTGAGCGCGGCGCGCCCAGCGGCGGTATGAAGCGTTGCCGCTACGCCGCGGCGATCTCGGTCACGGTGGCGTCCTGCGCTTGCACTTGGGCCAACGCCGCCGCGTGCTCGCGAATCAGCTGGTAGACCGTTTCGCCCGGCACCGTTTCCGCTTCCAGCAATTGCCCGGCAATCGCACGCAGCACCGGCTGGTTGGCGCGTAACAGCGCGAAGCATGCGCCGTTCAGTTCGTGCAGCAGCACGTTCGCGTGCTCGATCGCGTTCTTCAGCTGCAAGCCCGCGTATTGCTGCGGCAACGCGGCGAGACTGAACAGATTGCCGTCCACATTGAAGCCGTGCTTCGACACCATATCGAGGCTGATGCGCGAGGCTTCCTGCAGATCCTGCGCGGCGCCGCTGGAGGCCTCGTTGAACATCAGCAGCTCGGCATTGCGTCCGCCGAGCAGCACCTGGATCTCGTTGCGCATTTCGGTTTCGCGATACAGGTACTTGTCCTGCGTTTTCGTGATCAGTGCGACGCCCAGTGCGCCGCCGCGCGGCAGGATCGTCACTTCTTCCAGCACGCCGGTGCCGAGCAGCGCGGCCACCAGCCCATGGCCGGCTTCGTGAATCGCGATGCGAGTGCGTTCGTCGTCGGACAGCGCGCGTTCCGCGCCGTTGATGTCGCCGATGCGGGCGATCTTGATTGCCTCGATAAAATCCGCCGCGGCCACTTCATGTTTGCCAGCCTTGCGCGCCACGAGGCCTGCCTGATTGACGATCATCGACAAGGTTGCCGGCGACAGCCCGGTGGTCAAGCGCGCAAGTTGCACGAAGTCGACGTCGTCGGCCTTCGTCTTCAGGTTCGCGGCGTAGAAGCGCAGAATCTGCGCGCGATCTTCGAGGTCCGGCAGACGCACCTGTACCGTGCGATCGAAGCGGCCGGGCCGCCGCAGCGCTTCGTCGAGATTGTCCGGATGGTTGGTCGCCGCGACGACCACCACGCCTTCGTTCGATGCGAAGCCGTCCATCTCCGCCAGCAGCTGGTTGATGATGCGGTTGCTCTCCGCCTCGACCGGGCCGCCGCCGGTATCGGTACGCTTGCCGAGGCCGTCGGCTTCGTCGATGAAGATCACCGTCGGCGCATTCTTGCGCGCCAGCTCGAACAGATGCTTGACCTTCTGGATGCCGACGCCGTAGTACTTCGCACTGAAATAGCTGCCGGTGATCGCGATAAAGTTCGCGCCGCACTCGCCGGCCAGCGCCTGCGCGAGGCGCGTCTTGCCGACGCCGGGGCCGCCCGTCATCAGGATGCCGCATGGTGCGCGCACGCCGAGACTGCTAAAGCGTGCCGGTTCGGTGAGCCAGGCCTGCACGTCGGCGAGCGCCGCTTTCGCTTCGCCGGCGCCGATCACGTCTTCGAAGCGCAGCGTCGGCGCCCTGCTGAGCAGGCGCGCGCCGCCGGTCATTTCGCGGCGCATGAACCACACGATGCCGCCGATCATCAACAGCGGCAACAGCAGGCTCAGCGCATCGCGCAGCCGATCGAACGACGCGGTCCAGCGCGCGATGCCGGTTTGCACGTTGGCATCGGGCAGCCACACCAGCTGATACGGCGTGCTGCTGCCGGGCTTCAGTTCGCCGAGCAGCAGCGTGTTCGAGAATGCGCCGTTGTGGTCGGCGACATAATACTTTTCGCCTTGCACGGTGGAGACCAGAATCGCGTTGCGGCTCACGCCGATCGCGGTGACGTTGCGGTCCTGGATATCGCGCAGCATTTGCGAAGCGTCTTTTTCGCGGTGCGTCCATGGCGACGCGTCGTGGCGCATCTGGCTCGCGATGCCCGCCAGCGCGACGGGTTCAGCCGATGCGACTCGCTGCTGATAGCGCCAATGCACAAATGACACGGTCGCCGCGAGCGCGGCGGCGATCACGCCGAAGGCCACATAGCGGCCGAAGCGTGACCAGAGCGAATTCCTTACCGGTTTCATCAATCAAGTCCTGAGCAGGGCCGCGTGCGGGCGGCCCCGAAAAGCTGTAGTCGGAGGATTGGAGCACTCGAACGCGTCGCGTTCGCGTAATCGGTAGTAGTGCCAGATGCCCACCGGCGCAAAGGCGCGGCGGTTGAAACAGGCAGGACGATCGAGCGCAGACTGCAATGGTCAACAATGCAACACGACCCTATTAATTGCATTGCTCCATCGCCATTATGCCGGGACTCGGTCGCGCGCAAAAACCAGGAAAAGCACAAGAGTTGTGTTTAATCCGGCGATTTATCGGCTTTGCACGGCGTTGCGATGCTGCGCGAGCGCCCGTATCGGGCTCGTGGATGAGGAACGGTAATTGCATCGGTAAAAATGCCGCCCGTGCGCATTGGGGGCGCACGGCACACATCGAAACGACGGAGGGTCAATCATGCTGTATTACGCGCTGGTCTTCTTCATCATCGCGATCATTGCTGCTGCGCTGGGTTTTGGCGGAATTGCTGCAGGCGCTGCCGGTATCGCGAAGCTGCTGTTCTTTGTATTCCTGGTGATCTTCCTCGTTACGCTGGTGATGGGCTTGATGAGACGCTGAGCGTGCATTCGGCGGGCGGCGCGCTCACGGCTTGCCGTGGCGCGGCGCTGCCGGAGCCGCGCACGTTGCTGCGCGCAGGCCGCGCTGGCCTTGGTCACCCACGACTGATAAAGTCGCAAATGCCGACATTAGGGTCATTTGCGCCATGCGTATTTCCATACTAGCGCTAGACGGTCTGTTCGATACCGGGCTCACCGTCACGCTCGATGCATTTTCCGCCGCCAACAAACTTTCCACGAAACTGCTGGGCGGCACGCCGTGGTTCGACGTCTGCGTGGTCGGCGTGCGCAGGAAAGTCAATTCGAACCATGGGCTCGCGATACCGGTGCGCGCCATCTCCAGCGCGCCGAAGCCGGACTGGGCCATCGTGCCCGCATTGAGCACGACAACGGCCGACGAACTGCTCGCTTCGCTGCAACGTGCCGATGTAATCGATGCGCGCGCGCAATTGCTGAAATGGCATGCGCAAGGCGTCCGGATCGGCGCTTCGTGTCTGGGCACTTTTCTTGTCGCTGAAACGGGGCTGCTCGACGAGCGCGACGCGACCAGCAACTGGTCGCTCGCGCCGCTATTCCGGCAGCGCTATCCGCAGGTCCGGCTCGACGAGTCGCGCATGCTGGTGCCGACCGATATCGGCGTCACCGCGGGCGCCGCACTGGGCCATCTCGATCTCGCGCTATGGCTGATCCGCACGGTCAGCCCGGAACTGGCGTCGCTGGTGTCGCGCTATCTGCTGGCCGACATCCGGTCGTCGCAGGCGCCGTACATCATTCCGAACCATCTGGCGCAGGCCGATCCGCTGATCAAGCGTTTCGAGCAATGGGCGCGCGAGCATCTGAAAGCAGGCTTCTCGCTGCAGGATGCCGCGCGTGCGCTCGCGACCAGCACGCGTTCGCTGCAACGCCGTTGCCAGGAGGTGCTGGGAAAATCGCCGCTTGCGTACTTCCAGGACCTGCGCGTCGAGCGTGCGCAAGCGCTGCTGCACGGCAGCGGGCTCGATCTCGAAGCGATCGCGGCCGAGGTCGGCTATGTCGACGGCGCTACCTTGCGCGCGCTGTTGCGCCAGCGGCTTGGGCGCGGCGTGCGCGACCTGCGCGCCGATCTTCGCTGACCGGCTGCAGGTCGGCGCAGCGGCCTTTACGCTTCGAATGCCTGACGGTGTGCGGCCACGAATGCATCGACGGATTGCGGCGCGATGCCAGTGATCGTTTCGATCACGTCGTTGGTACCCGCGAAAACGCCGTTCTGATAGTCGATCGCCACTTCGATAAAGTGCTGGATCATGAACTCGGGCAGCTTGTACCGCTGCAGATGTTCGCGATACTGCTCGAGGCTAGAGGGGCTGTAGATCACTTCGCGGCCAAGCACGTTGCCGACCACGTCGGCGATCTGCCGATGGTTCATCTCAACCGGGCCATACAGCGGATAAATCTTGCCGATATGGGCGGAAGGTTGCGCGAGCAACGTGGCGATCGCGCGTGCCTGATCTTCCGCTGAAATCGGCGCGTGACGTCCTTCGCCATAAGGCAGCGTGAGCTTTCCTTCATTGACGATCGGGTCGCGCACCCACGGAAAGATCAGCCACTCGGAGAAGAAGGTCGGGCGAATATGCACGGTCGGCACGCCGGCCCAATCGAGCACGCGCTCGGCGATCCAGTGGTCGCGGGCCGCATGGCTGCTGGCGTTTTCGCGCGCGGAAATCTGCGACATGTTCACCACCACATCGAGCTGCGCGCGCCGCGCGGCATCGGCGAAATACGCGGTGGCTTGAATAAAGCCGGGGCGCACCGGATAGCACAGGTACGCGCCTGAGACACCATCGGTGGCGCGAATTGCGTCGTCGTGCACCAGCAGATCGCCGACCACGATTTCCGCGCCGAGCGCGCGCAGCGCGTCGCTGCGCGCATCGTCGTGATGAACCAGTGCGCGTACCGCGTGGCCCGCGGCGAGCAGATTGCGAACCGTATGCACACCGGTTTTGCCGGTGGCGGCGGTGACCAGAAGTTTACGTTGCTGCATGATGTCGATGCTCCATTGTCGGTGCGCGCGAGTTCGCGGCGCATGGTGTTTTAGATGGTATATAGAATCTAAATCAAGCTCAAGGGTCCATTCGAGGTATGTCGTTGCACAGTCCGGCAACACTCGATTTCCGCTCTGTGTCAGCTGTCGAACGGCGCCGCGTCGATCAGATCGCACCCGTTTGGGTGGTCGAAGTCATGCACGTGGCGATTTCCGGTTGCTTGCGCTCGGCGATGCCGGCCGACGAGGTGCGGCGCGAATGCATCCCACACCGGTTCGGCTTGCGCGGCCGGATAATCGAGCAAGGGGCCTGTAGCTGGACGAGATTGCGCGCCGCTGCGGATATCGCAGCGCGGATGTGGTGAGAAAGGACTTTATGCGGCGCTTCGGTGTGAGTCCGCGCGACTATGCGCGGCGTTTCGCGGCGCAAGCCTGGATCGCGCGCTGCGGTTCCAGGGGCGTCCTGTTAGCAGCGGCGCGCGACGTCACGTTATGCCGAAGCGACGCCGCCATCGCGGGCGTGTTGCGATGGCGGCCGCGTGCCGCACACAGCGCAACGTAGGCGCCGACACCGTTCAACCCATCGTCAGTACCACCCTGAAGCGCGCGCCGCCACTGATCATCCGCTCATACGCTTCAGGCGCGCGTTCGAGCGGGTACGTCTCGATCATCGGCTTGACTTCCGCGAGCGCACTGAATGCCAGCGTATCCTCGGAATCGGCCGATGTGCCCGACGGCCAGCCCCGCACCGCGTCGCGTCCCATGATGAACTGCGCACCCGGCACCTGAATCGGCTCCTGCGCGATGCCCACCACCAGCAGCGTGCCGTCGAGCCCCAGACCGCCGAGCGCGGCCGACATCGCGTCGGCGTTGGTCACCGTGGCAAGAATCACCTTTGCGCCGCCCAACGCTTTCAGTGCGTCGGCAACGTTCTCCTTGCGGCTGTCGATATAGTGATGCGCGCCGAGTTCCCTGGCGAGCGCGGCCTTGTCCTCGCCGCGCGCGATCGCGACCGTGCGAAAGCCCATCTTGCGTGCGTACTGCACGCCGAGGTGGCCGAGGCCGCCGAGGCCGAGAATCGCGACAGTGTCGCCGGCGCGTGCATTGCTGTTGCGTAGCGCATTGAAGGTGGTGATGCCCGCGCAAAGCAGCGGGGCGGCGTCGACGTCGGCGAGATCCAGCGGCACGTGCGCGAGCGCTTCGACCGGCGCGACCATGTACTCTGCATATCCGCCGTCATAGCTGATGCCCGGCACCTGTGCCTTCTCGCAAAGCACGAACACGCCGCGCCGGCAATTCGCGCAATGTCCGCAGTGACCGCCATGCCAGCCGACGCCCACCCGTTGGCCGGCTTTCCAGTCGTC
Organism: Paraburkholderia sp.; assembly: GCA_035536055.1. Lineage (GTDB taxonomy): Bacteria > Pseudomonadota > Gammaproteobacteria > Burkholderiales > Burkholderiaceae > Paraburkholderia. The sequence continues at coordinate 16,924 of DATLOW010000358.1, forward strand.
GACCTCCGCGCCGAGCGCTTCGATGACGCCGGCCACCTCGTGTCCGGGCACGCGCGGATATTGCAGACCCGGCCACGAGCCATCCTTGGTCATCGAGTCGCTGTGGCAGATGCCGCACGCCTGCACCTTGATCAACGCCTGACGCGCACCGGGTGCGGGTATGTCGCGCTCCACCAGTTCGAGTTGTCCGCCTGCGCTGGGGACCTGTACCGCTCTCATCTTTCGCATCGATATGGCTCCAGTTGAAGAACAGTTCGCCCGGCACAATCACGATTCACGGGCGACGCGCCGTCGTGAATCGTCAGACTTCGTACTCCGCTGCATCCGCCGGGTCCGCCTTCGATAGTAGGCTGCGAGGCGGGACCCGGCAACGTGCGGCGTGTGCGGTTCGTCCAGCGGGCTCGTAGCCCGTGGGTGCGTCCGCGCGGCGGGCTTCCAGGCGGCGGGCTTCCAGGCGGAGGGTTTCCAGGCGGTGGGTTTCCAGGCGGTGGGCTTCCAGGCGGTGGGCCACCGCGCGGTGGCTTCGGTGCGCCCGGGTTCCACGCGCCGACCCCGCGCCGCTGCGCGTCGCGTGCCGCGCCAAGCCGTGCGACCGGTAAGGCCCGCTTGCGGTGCATCCGGAAAATTCTCCACCACGCTACATGTGTGTCGGCAAACCGCCAGACGCGGGCACACCGTGTGCAACCTTTGATCGCGTAGCACTCAACTCATGGGAGAACTACGATGAAGACGATCAAGCAGATTGCCGCGGTCGCTGCGCTGGTTGCGACTCCGCTCGTCGCTTTCGCGCAGTCGGACATGCAGTCGAACGATTCGCTGAGCCGCGCACAGGTCAGGCAGGACCAGTTGCAGGTCGAGCGGGCGGGTTACAACAACTCGGTAGGCGACCAGACCTCGTATCCGCGTGAGGCGCAGGCAGCCGAAGCGCGGGTCGGCAACGAGCAGATCAGGGAAGCGGAAGGCGGCGGGTACGGTGGCGTGATGCCGGGCGCGTCGGCCTCAGGCTCGCCGGATATGCCGCTGCAGCCGGCTCATACTGGGGACGCGACCGGTATCAAGGGCGTGTATTTCGGCCACTGAGCGGCACGTAAAGCATCGCCATAGCGGCAGCGCGGCGGAGACAACCGTTTCCGCCGCGCTGCCGCTCATCATTTCAGCGACGCGACATAACGTGCGACATCCTGTACATCCTGCGCATCGAGCGGACCGGGATAAAGACGCGGCATGATGCCGCGCGGCTCGCGAATGCGTGATTCGATATCGGTGGTCGGCAAGCGGTTCGAAATGCCGATCAGTGCCGGCCCGACGCCGCCTTCGCCGGTCTGGCCGTGGCATGCCGCGCAATTCGCGGTATAGACGGATGCACCATGCACGACGGGCGCTGCAGTCTGTCTTGCAGATATTGCACCGCCTGCTTTACCCGACGAGGTTTTACCGTCGTTCAGTAGCGCGATGCTATCGGCCGGCGGGCTGGCCGGTATCGAAGCGAGATACGCGTGAATCCGCGCAAGCTCGTCGTTGGACAGGATCTTCTCGCTGAAGATCGGCATCTGGCCTTTGGGATTGTGCACATAGGCCTGCATCGCTGCGAGCGGTATCGGGTGAGGCGCAAGCGCCGGGCCGGTCGAAACGCTGCCCTGCCCGAAGATGCCGTGACACTCGAAACAGCCCTTCTGCATAAAGAGCGCGCGGCCCGCTGCGACGTCGGCATTCGCGTCCGCCTGCGACAGCGTCGGCCACGCACAGGCAAGCAGTGCCGCCGCAGCGACTAGCGCAACACCCGCAACACCCGCAACACGCAAGTTCGAACCAGCTGTGGAACCGGATTGAGCTTTCATCGCCAGCTCCGTTAGCGGGGTTGAGTCAGCACGTCGAGCAACGCAGGCTTGCCGCTTTTGACCTGCGCCATCGCGCGCACCAGGGCCGGGCCGAGATCGGCGGGGTTCGAGATTGGTCCTTCGGCCCACATGCCCATGCTTTTCGCCATCGCTGCGTAATCGATCGGCGGATCGTGCAGCACGGTGCCGACCGTGCCGTTTTCCGGATGCCGGTCGCGGCGGCTCGCCATGCGCTGGATATGCATGCTTTCCTGATGCCACGCGCGGTTGTTGTGCATCACCGTCAGCAGCGGCAGGTTGTGATGAACGGCAGTCCATAGCACGCCGGGCAGCACCATCAGATCGCCGTCGGTCTGGATGTTGACGGCGATGCGGCCGGCGTCGCGATGCGCGAGCGCGGCGCCCACTGCGGCGGGCGCGCCGTAGCCGACGCCATAGCCGCCCTGGCCGCCGATGAACTGATAGGTCTTCGTGATGTCCCACAGGCGCTGCGGCCAATAGCTGATGAAGTTGGTCTGCGACACGAGGCCCCAGTCTTCGTGGCGAATTGCATTCCATACTTCCTGCGACAGCCGCGCGGTGCTGACCGGGCTGCCGTCCCACGCGCGAGTCGCGGCTTCGCGCGCGGCGTTGCGCATCTTGTCGTGCGCGGCGCGCATCGGCTCGGCGCGCGCGGCAGCGGCACTGCGTTGCGCCGGCGTTTGCGCGGTCCGCACCGCCTGCAGCAGACCCGGCAGCGACGCTTGCGCATCGGCGGCGATCGGCAGCGTCGGCGCGAAATAGCGCTCGGCGTCCTGCATATTCGACTTGCCGTACAGGTACGCGGTGGAAATGCTGATGACCTTGACGTCGCTCTTCGCACGCTGCTGCGACGGGCGATGAATCGTGTCGGGCACGCTGCCCGTCAAGGCCCACACGTCGCCCACCTCGAGCGCGACGATCACGTCCGCCTGCGCGAGCAGTTTGCCCTGCAGCGACGTGTGATTCAGATAATGATTGGTCGGGAAGTTCATGCGGCCGAGCAGATCGACCACCGGCGCGTTCAGCGATTCAGCAAGTTTGACGAGCGTGTCCATCGCGGCTTGCGTGCGCACCGCGCGGTCGGCGACGATTACCGGCGCCTGAGCATTGCAGATCAGCGCGGCCGCCGTGGCCAGCGCATCGGGGCTCGCCACCGGCGGCGCCGGCTCGCGCAGCGGCGGCACGACGATATCGTGCGGCTCCGCGATCGGCTGTTCCTGCAGTTCGGCGTCCGCGACGATCAGCACCGGTTCCATCGGCGGAGTGACCGACATCGTGTAGGCGCGCATGAACGACTCGGCGTAGTGCTGCAGCGACGCCGGATTGTCGTCCCACTTTGTGTAGTCGCGCACCAGCGCGCCGAGATCGAGTGCGGTGTGATACCACTCGACGCCGGGCCGGCGTTTGGCGGCGTCGGCGATATTGCCGGCCAGCACCATCATCGGCACGCGGTCGCACCATGCGTTGAAGATTGCCATCGATGCATGCTGCAGGCCGACCGTACTGTGCACGAGGCAGGCCATCGGCTTGCCCGCGACTTTCGCATAGCCGTGCGCAATCGCGGCGGCGGCTTCTTCGTGCGTGCAGACGATCATCTGCGGATGCGCGTTGCCCGCGTAATTGACGATCGATTCGTGAATCCCGCGAAACGACGAGCCTGGCATCACCGCCACATAGTCGATGCCAGCGATCCGCAGCAGATCGACCATCAAGTCCGAGCCGGGATTGCCGATATGGGCCGCATCGGTGGCGGGTGCTTCGTCGAGCGAAGGCGCCTCGCTTTCGGCCGCGGCCAGCGCGCCGGTCGGTCGCGCTACCGACGGTGTGCGTTCGGCCGCGGCAGTTTGCGCGGCACTCGTGCCCGGTTTGACGAGCACGGCCGCGGTGCCGGTGACAAGTGCATCCTTCAGAAACCTGCGTCGGCCACTCATGCCTGTGTCTCCTCCTTTGTCGATGAAGCGGGAACCTCGGTGCGCGTCGCGCCGCAAGCGCGCGTGAGCGGCCGGCGGGCGCGGTGCGGGACCGTGCGCTCGCTGCGCGACTGAATCGGATTGGAAAGCCGGGGGGCTGTGCCCAGCAAAGAAGCGGCTGCGCCTCTAGCGCGCCTGCAGTTGCAGAAGCCCTTTCGAACGCGGGTTGGCGTTGCTCATCGAAGTCTCCATTCGATCGTTTTTATCAGTACGGCAGCGCGCGCTGTGTTTGCGCTTGTCTCGCGCTGCCGTTCATGTTTCGTTGCCCGATCACGCCAGCCTGTCGATGTGCCGACTCCCAAGCGTGTCGGCGACTCGCGAATGGACTGCGGCAGCGTTTGAGGGCGGCCGCATTTATGTGAAAATCGTCGCTGCACCCGGCCGTTGCGTCGCCGACGTGTACTCGAGGCAAACCAGTTTAGCCCGCTGCAACGCGGCCGTCACATCAGAAATCCTTGTGCGGTCCGCTAGTTTTACTTGAGTTGCCTGCCTCTCGCAGGCTTGATGCAGACCGCGGGCCGCAAGCGGCCTCGACGGTTTCAACCGCGCCGCACGCCGGTACCAAGCCGGATTCAAAGCCGGATTCAAAGCCGGATTCAAAGCCGGTCCCAAAGCCGCCTCTCAACCCACCCAACAGACACGATGCCCACGCCGCTGCCCCCTCTGAACGCGCTGAAGGCCTTCGAGTCAGCCGCCCGCCATCTAAGCTTCACGCGGGCCGCTGCGGAACTGCACGTGACGCCTGCGGCGGTTGGCTTTCAGGTCAACGTGCTCGAAGCGCATCTCGGCGTGCTGCTGTTCGAGCGCACGAAGAAGGGGCTGGTGCTGACGCGGGCCGGACGCGCCTGCCTGCCGAAACTGCGCGACAGTTTCCAGATGATGCGCGAGTCGATCGAACTGCTCGGCCGCTTCAAGGACAAGGAAACCCTGACGATCGATTGCCCGCCGTCGTTTGCGAATCGCTGGCTGATGCCGCGTCTGCACCGTTTTCTGATGCAGCACGCGGACATCGACGTGCAGATCGTGTCGCGTATGCATGGCTTCGGCCGCTCGTGGACGCAGCAGGCGATGGAAGCCAACGACTCGCGCCAGTGGATCGCCGAACTGGACATGGTGGTGGTGCTGGGCGACGGCCACTACGAGCATCTCGACGTCACGCCGATCCTGCCGCTGACGCTAACGCCGCTGCTCGCGCCGGCGCTGGCTGCGCGCATCGATGCCGGCGCCCCGGCGCAGCTGTTGTCGCTGCCGTTGCTGTACGACGACCGCGGGCTCGTGCATGGTGGCAAGTCGTACTGGCAACTGTGGGCGCAATTCGCGCTGATTCCGGCGCCCGACGAAACCAGCGGCCATCACTTCGCGCATGCGATGACCGCGCTGGAAGCCGCGGTCGACCAGATGGGCGTAGTCGTCAGCGCGCCGGCGCTGGCCTTGCCGGAACTGCAAAGCGGCCGCCTCGTCGCGCCGTTTCCGGTGCTGAGCGATTGCGGCGTGGCGTATCACGCAGTGTCGGCCACGCGGCGCCCGAGTATCGAGTTGTTCGTGCAGTGGCTGGTCGCCGAGGCCGAGTCGACCACGCGCGCGCTCGAGCCGTTCACGCATGCATCGGCCTAGGCGCTGCGCATCGCGCGTCGTGCAATCCCGCTTTAACGGCAATGCATATTCCAAAACGTCATTTATGCGGCGCACATCGCGCCGGTAAACTGGTGCGAATCATTTGAGCGTCGCAGTTGCGCAATGGCGCCATGCGACCTCGCCTTTATTGCATCCAGGTTGCTACATGACGAAAAAAACGCTTCGGGGTTCGTTGGCGCGGCGCTTCGCGCAGACGGTGGTGATATCGGGTGCCGCACTGCTGTCGTGTGCCGCACACGCCGAAGGCAAAATCAGCATCGCCCAGCAATTCGGCATCGGCTATCTGATTCTCGACGTCGTGCAGGACCAGCATCTGATCGAGAAACACGGCAAGGAGCAGGGTCTCGACATCAAGGTGGAGTGGCGCACCATTTCCGGCGCAACCGGCATGAACGAGGCATTGCTGGCCGGCGCACTGGACGTCGTGTCGGCCGGCGTGCCGCCGATGCTGACGGTATGGGACCGCACCAAGGGCCGGCAAAACGTCAAGGCGATCGCCGCCCTCGGCTCGATGCCGAACTATCTGCTAACCAGCAACCCGAAGGTCAGGACGCTCAAGGATTTCACCGACAAGGACCGCATCGCGGTACCCGCGGCAGGCGTCGGCTTTCAGTCGCGCACGTTGCAGATCGAAACCGCGAAACAGTTCGGCGACGGCGACTACAAGCGCTTCGACGCGATCTCGGTGAGCCTGCCGCATCCCGATGCGACCTCCGCGCTGATCGCCGGCCGCACCGAAATCGACGCGCACTATTCGAGCCCGCCGTTCCAGTATCAGGCGCTCGAGCATCCGAACGTGCACAAGGTGCTGAGTTCGTACGACACGTTAGGCGGGCGCGCGACCTTCAACGTGTTGTACACGACGCAGAAATTCCACGACGAAAACCCGAAGACCTATCGCGCGTTCTACGATGCACTGGCCGAAGCGGCACGGATTATCAACAGCGACAAGAATGCCGCGGCGGCCGCGTATATCCGCATCGAGCATTCGAATTTGCCGCTGCCGCTGGTGCAGAAGATCGTCAACGACCCGGACATCGAGTTCACGGTGTCGCCGCAGCGCAGCTATGTGTACGCGAGCGAGCTGAACCGGCTGGGCGTGCTGAAGAACAAGGCCGGCTCGTGGCAAGACTATTTCTTCCCGGAAGCGTATGCATTGCCGGGCAGCTAGGCCCGGCGCGGCTCAACGCGGCTTCGCGTAGCCGCTTTCGATCCATTCCGTGGCGCTGCGCGTCGACAGCTTGAAGGTCGGTGCGACGCGGATGCGGGCGAGCGCGTCGCCCGACGCGTTTTCGGCCGCGAGTATCGCGTGCGGATCGTCTTCGTCGGGCACGATGTCCAGCGTCACGCTGATGCGGTCGCTGGCCGTGTCGACCCAGACCTGCTTATGCAGTTGCGCGTGCAACTGCTGCTCGTGCCGGCGCAATACCTCGGAGGCGGTCTTGACCAGCGTGTTGAACGCCGACACGTCGAGCGGCTTCGGGTTCTTCTTGTCGCGGCCCATCGTCCACGGGCCGACGAGGGCCGGCTCGGCTTCGCCGTCTTTGGTCATCTCGACGGCCCAGCCGTCGTCTTCCTCGTTCTTGATCACGCGGCAGGTCCAGCCGTTATCGCGCCACAGCCGGTCTTCGTGAATGGCGGCGGAGTCGTCGGGCTCTTCGATGCCGGAAGCGGAGTCGATAGCAGTGTTCATGCGGTACGTGCGTTTAACGAGGAATCGGTGAGTGGGTGGGGCCTGCAAGGCGAGCCCGTCATTCTACGCGAGTCGCAGCGTTGCGCAGTGGGCCGCGTGGCGGGGCAGGCATGAGACATGCGGAGCGTAGGTGAGCGCGATCCGGTGCGTCGCACCGCTCGCATCCCTCCCGCAGAAAGGACTCACCGATGACTTCAATCCGCTTGCAATACCGGTCGCGCTTCGCGACCGCGGTTTTCGATCTGCTCGATCCGATTCCGTATGGCATGTTCGTCGGCACGCTGGTGTTCGACATCATTTTTGCCAGCACTGGCAATGTCTTCTGGGGTAAAGGCGCAGCGTGGCTGGTCACGACCGGGCTGCTGTTTGCGATCCTGCCGCGCCTGATCAATCTGGCTTACGTGTGGATCGTCGCGCGCCGCGCGACCAGCGGTGTGCAAAGGCTCGATTTCTGGCTGAACCTGCTCGGCATCGTCGCGGCGATCGTCAATGCGTTCGTGCATAGCCGCGACGCATACGGGATGGTGCCGCTGAACGTGATTCTGTCGGTGATCACCGTTGCGTTGCTGAGCCTCGCGCATATCGCGCTTGCCTTCGACAAATTTGCACTGGTGGAGGCCGCTCATGAATAAGCCCATCCTGCGTGGCGCTTTCACGCTGCTGGCCGCGGCCGCGCTCGCCGCATGCAGCGAGCATGCGCAGTACGATGCCGCGCAGCAGGCCGGCGGCAATCCGCCCTTGCCGGGGGCACGCAGTTTCTTCGCGCCGCCGATGCAGGTGCCCAAATACGTCGGCTGGCAAAACGGCGCGACGCCGAAGGTGCCCGCGGGCCTGAAAATCGAGCCGATCGCGTCGGGTCTCGAGCATCCGCGTCAGGTCTATGCGCTGCCGAACGGCGACATCCTCGTGGCGGAATCGAATAGCCCCGGCGAGGAAGCCGTGACCACGCCGAAGCAGCTGATCGCGGGCCTCGTCGAAAGCCGTTCCGGCAAGAAGGCGGAGGGCGCGAATCGCATCACGCTGTTGCGCAAGCGCGCCGACGGCAGCGGCACATGGGACAAGCACGTGTTTATCGATCATCTGCATTCGCCGTTCGGCATGCAGCTGGTGGGCAATACGCTGTATGTCGCCGATACCGATGCGATCCTGAAGTTTCCGTACAAGACCGGCGACACGCAGATCGCCGGACCGGGCGTCGAGCTCACCGATCTTCCGGATACCGTCAATCACCACTGGACCAAGGCGCTGCTCGCGAGCCCGGACGGCAAGAAGCTGTACGTGGGCGTCGGTTCGAACAGCAATGTCGGCGAGAACGGACTCGAGGTCGAATACCGGCGTGCCAACGTGCTCGAAGTCGACATCGCGACCGGCGGAACGCGCATCTATGCCGCCGGTATCCGCAATCCGACCGGCCTGCAATGGGAACCGAAAACGGGGCAGTTGTGGACCGTCGCGAACGAACGCGACGAAATCGGCGCCGATCTCGTGCCCGACTATCTGACCTCGGTGCAGCAGGGCGCGTTTTACGGCTGGCCGTACAGCTACTACGGCCAGCACGTCGATTCGCGCGTGCATCAGCAGCGCCCCGATCTGGTCGCGAAGGCGATCAAGCCCGACTACGCAATCGGCTCGCACGTCGCGCCGCTCGGCCTGCTGTTCTATACGGGCAGCAATCTGCCGACGCAATATCGCGGCGGCGCGTTTATCGGCGAGCACGGCAGCTGGGATCGCTCGCCGTTGTCCGGCTATGCGGTGGCCTACGTCGCGTTCGAAAACGGCAAGCCGGTCGGCGCGCCGCAGCCGGTGGTCACCGGCTTCGCTTCCAGTGACGAAAAGCAGCTGCATGGCGCCCCGGTCGGACTGGCACAGGACCGCGACGGCGCGCTGGTGATTGCCGACGACGTCGGCAACACCGTGTGGCGGGTGACGAAGGCGGGCAGCTAGCGGTCGCGTTGCTACGCCGCCGGCGAACTGCGCGGGCACGCGTGGTCGGAAACACGCCGAACCTGCTCATCGATATATCGTGAATCAGCGCGCGACCTCAGTCGAGCGGATAGTCGCGCGCGATCACTTCGGCGAGAAACGTCGCGACCGCGGTAATGCGCGGCACGCGCCGCAGGTATTGATGCGAGCTCATCCATACGTCGCGCGTGACCTTGATGCGCTGTTGCAGCACCGGCACCAACCCGAAACGCTGCGCGCGCGCAAAGGTCGGCAGCATCACGATGCCGGCACCGGCGGCCGCGGCGAACATCTGCGCGATCATGCTGGTGGAGTGAAACGCAAGCGGCGGATTGGCGATCGCGTCGTCGAGCCAGCGCACCGCGTCGAGCTGGATCAGCTCGTCGATGTAACCGACGAAGCGGTGCTGCCGCAAATCGTCGGCGCTGTTCGGCGTGCCGGCCTGCGCCAGATAGTCGGGATGCGCATACAGGTGCAGCGTAAAGCGGCCGATCCGCTGAATCTGCAGATTCGCGCCGCGCGGCTCGAAAAAGCCGATGAACACATCCGCTTCGCGGTGCGAGATGCGCACGTCGGTAGCCGACGTGACCAGCTCCACGGTGATGCCCGGCTGGCGCCGCTTGAACTCGACGAACTGTTCGCTCAGATACAGCGACGCGATGCCCTCCATCGTCGCGACGCGCACCGGTCCGGTGAGCCCGGGCTGCGCGCCGTTCAGCACGTCGCCGAGCGTCAGCACGTTGGCTTCGACGGCTTCGACGTGCAGCAGCATGTCGCGGCCTTGCGCATTGAGCCGGTAGCCTTGCCGGTCGCGCTCGAATACCGGCGTTTCCAGCGCGAATTCGAGCGCCGAGATGCGCCGGCCGACCGTTGCATGGTCCATGCCCAGCACGCGTCCGGCCCGCGACAGATTGCCGGCGCGCGCGACGGCGAGAAAGACCCGCAAGTCGTCCCAACTGAGGCGGTTCATGTTCATTGCTGTGGTTCGCGCGGTAGTTTGTTGTGCGCCTATTGTGGCCGTGCAAATTTGCACATGCCATAGATTGTTTTCCGGTTCGTCCTTCGAAACGGCTTTCATAGACTTCGCTACAGGTGCCGGATGTTCGCTCCGGCTGACGATCAACTGACGGAGAACATCCATGGCGAAAAGCGAGATCGACTGGGAAGCCGTGCTGGCAAGCGAGCACTTCAGACAGCTGGCGCGCCGGCGCCGCAATACGGTCGTTGTGCTCGGGGTGCTGGCGGCGCTGTACTACTTTTCGATTCCCGCGCTGATTGCGTGGGCCCCGGAGGTGTTTCGTATCAGGCTGGCGGCGGGCATCAACCTCGGAACTGTTTTTGCCGTGTCGCAATATCCGTTCGGCGGCGTGATCGCCTATGTGTTCATGCGCCGCACCGCGGCAATCGATCGTGCCGCAGCCGGGATCGCGGACGATCGTGCGCAAGTCGGCCTTGCGGTGGCGGAGGAACATCATGCGTACTAGTCTGCACGCGGCCGCGTGGGTGGCCTGCGGTGTGCCGCTTGCGGCGCAGGCCGCCGACGCCGGCGGCACGGCGGTCAGCCACCACCTGATCACGTACGCGGTGTTCGGCCTCGTGATCGCGTCGACGCTGCTGATCACCTGGTTCGCGTCGCGCAGCAACCGTACCGCCGGCGATTTCTATACGGCCGGCGGCGGTATCGGGCCGGCGAAGAACGGACTCGCGATTGCCGGCGATTATCTTTCCGCCGCGGCGTTTCTCGGCGCGTCCGGTCTGATCGCGCTGTACGGTTTCGACGGCATGATCTATCTGGTCGGCTTTTTCGCGGCTTTCATTCCGGTGCTGCTGTTTATCGCGGAGCCGTGCCGCAACCTGGGCCGCTACACGATCGGCGACGTGCTCGCGGCGCGCAACGGCTTTCGCGCCACCAAGGCGGTCTCGGCGGTGTCGGCGGTGGTGGTGGCGCTCGCGTACATGATTCCGCAGATCGTCGGCGGCGCGGTGATCGTGCGCGGCCTCGTCGGCATCGACTACAACGTGTCGGTGTGCGGTGTCGGCGCGTTGATGCTGGTGTACGTCGCGTGCGGCGGCATGAAGGCAACCACCTGGGTGCAGGTGATCAAGGCGGTGCTGCTGATCGGCACGTCGTTCGTGCTGGTGGTGCTTGCATGGCTGCCGTTCGGCTTCCACGTGCCTGCCTTCATGGATGCGGTGGTGCATAGCCCGTTCGTGCAGGCGCACGTCGCGCAGCTGTCGGCCGCGCACGGTCTCACGGGCGACGCGCTGGGCTGGCGTTTCCTCGAACCGGGGCTGTATCTGAACAAGCCGCTGGAGCTGCTTTCGCTTGGGCTGGCGCTGGTGCTCGGCACGGCCGCGATGCCGCATATCCTGATGCGCCTCTTTACCGTGAAGGACGCGAAGGCCGCGCGTCAGTCGGTGATGTGGGCGATGGTCGGGATCGGCGTGTGCCATCTGTCGATTGTGGTGATCGGCTTTGCGGCCGCGTATTTCGTCGGCGCGCCGCTGATCGCCTCGCTCGACAAGGGCGGCAATCTCGCCGCGCCGCTGCTGGCGCAGGCGTTGACCGGCGGCCAAGGCAGCGTGGGCGGCGATCTGATGCTCGCGTTTATCGCCGCGGTTGCGTTCGCAACCATCGTCGCGGTGGTGGCGGGGCTCACGCTGGCGGCGGCCTCGTCGCTGGCACACGATGTGTACGTCGGCGCGATCAAGGGCGGGCGCGCGAGCGAGCGGCAGCAGGTGCGCGCCGCACGCGTCGCCACACTCGCGGTGGGTCTCGTGGCGATCGCCGTCAGCATCCTCGAGCGCGGCCAGAACGTCGCGCAACTGGTCGGGCTCGGCTATGCGGTAGCAGCCTCGGCCAATCTGCCGGCGCTGGTGCTGACGCTTTACTGGCGGCGCACGACCACGCAAGGGGTGGTGGTCGGCATCGTCGGCGGCACGCTGGCGGCGATTGTGCTGGTACTGGTGTCGCCGAACATGACGTATCCGGCGCAGGTGAGGGCCCAGGCGCTGCAGCAGGTGGCCGAGTTCGACCGGCAGCTCGCCGCGGCCCCAGCCGGCGCCGCGCCGCAGCAACTGCTGACGAGCCGCGCGGCCGCGCAAGCCGCCGCCGACGCCATCGCGCCGGATGCGACCAGCCTCGTCGGCCTGAGCGCGCCGCTCGTCAGTTTGCGCAATCCGGGGATCATCTCGATCCCGATCGGTTTTCTCCTCGTCATCCTCGTGTCGCTCTGCACGCGCGACGCCACGGCGCGCAAGCGCTGGGCGGAACTGGTCGTGCGCCGCGAAACGGGCTATGGCGCCATCTCCGCAGTCGAACATTGACTTAACCGCAAAGACAAACCATGTCCTATCTCCCTATCGTGAAGGTCGCTGCGGTCCATGCAGCGCCCGTGTTCCTGAACCGCCGTGCAACGGTCGCCAAGGCCATCTCGCTGATTCGCGAGGCGGCCCGCAACGGCGCGCAGCTGGTTGCGTTTCCCGAGTCCTATATCCCCGCGTTTCCGGTGTGGGCGTCGCTGTGGGCGCCGATCGACAATCACGATCTGTTCGAGCGCTTCGCGCAGGAAAGCCTGTATGCGGACGGCAGCGAGATCGCCGAAATCGCTGCCGAGGCCGAGCGCAATGGCGTGTTCGTTTCGCTGGGGTTCAGCGAGCGTTCGCATGCCAGCGTCGGCTGC
>DATLOW010000359.1:0-5461 GCA_035536055.1 Paraburkholderia sp.
CTTACCGCACCGTTTCACCCTTACCTGATCCTGGCTTGCGCCAGGCCATCGGCGGTTTGCTTTCTGTTGCCCTGTTCCGCGTGTCGCCACGGATGGCCGTTAGCCATCACCCTGCCCTGTGGAGTCCGGACTTTCCTCGCCTTCGCCAGCCGTAGCCGGCAAAGCCGCGACTGCCTAGCCTGCTTTGCTGGCCGCCATTCTAGCATCGCCGGCGGCGGGCCTCGTACGCCGGCCGCTGCGAAACACGGTTGGGTCGTCGTAAAAGGCTGGCGTTTCGTTCGGCTGCCACCAGCCCGGAATGCCGAGCACGGGTAGTGGCGCGAACCTGCGGCTGGTCAGATCGTCGGCTATCAGCAGATGGCGGCTCACGGCGTCGTCGAGCCAGAGGTCGCGTGCCACTGTGTCCCATGTGAAATAGTCGTGCGGTACCTCGACGATCCACGCGTGCGCAGTGCACGACTTGTATGGCGTCACCAGCTTTTCCAGTAACGCGTGGCCGAAGCAGCGCACCTCGCAGAGCGCGCCCCACGCGGCGCGCCGCGCGACGAACAATGTGCTCCAGTCGAAACCGCGTAGCGCAGCGGCAAGCGACGGATCGGCGCAAGCGAATAGCACGGCGTTTTCATCGAACACAGTCAGCGCGTCGCGCGTTGCGCCGCGCGTCGGGCCAACGCCCAGCGCATCAAGTGCCGCCGATCCGCGGGCGCTCAATGCGGCCTTGATGCGCGGAAACTGGAACCACGACAGTGCGTTGAAAAAATCGTGCAGGTTGTGCCGCGTCGGCACACCACCCGTCGCCGCGATATGGGCTTCGTAGGTCGTGCCGGGCGGCAGCGCCTGCTGCGCGATAAACGACAGCCGCTGCCCGCGCCCGGTGGTTACGCCGGTACGCGCGGCGTCTGCGTTCATTGCGCTGAGCAGCTCAGAGGAACCGCGCAGCGCCGCCTGCTGCCAGCGCGGCCCGCGCGCGGCGAACTGCGAGAACCACGACGTCGACCAGTCGATGTCGCCAAAGCCGGCAGCCGCAGGCTTTACCGCTGCGCCACGGAGCGCCGGTCCACCGCTGAACGTCACGCCGGCACCGGCTCCATCGCCGGCGTCGCTGCCTTGATCAACCATGGCCTGCATCATCGGAACCCATGCGGGCGGCCCGCACCTCGACCCATCCGCGCATCGTCATCGCCGCCTCGTCACAGCCGCCGCGTCAGACCAGCCGCCAGCCGATCGACTCGCCGCCGCGCAACGGTACCACTGGCGTATCGCCCGCCGCGACTTCGGCGGGCAGCGTCCATTGTTCGCGGCGCAGCGTCACGCGCTCAGTGCTGCGCGGCAGACCGTAGAAGTCCGCACCATAGAAGCTGGCGAACCCTTCGAGACAGTCGAGCGCGCCGGCACTGTCAAACGCCTCCGCATACAGCTCCAGCGCATGCAGTGCCGTATAGCACCCGGCACAGCCGCACGCATGCTCCTTCAACCCCTTCGGATGCGGCGCACTATCGGTGCCGAGGAAGAAGCGCGGATTGCCCGAGGTGGCCGCCTCGACCAGCGCAACACGATGCGTTTCGCGCTTGAGCACCGGCAGGCAGTAGTAATGTGGTCGAATCCCGCCCTGGAAAATCGCGTTGCGGTTGTACAGCAGATGATGCGCAGTGATCGTCGCCCCAAGCCGTCCCGGTGCCGCATCCGCGTCGCGCACATACTGTGCGGCGTCCTTCGTCGTGATGTGCTCGAACACCACCTTCAGCTCCGGAAAATCGCGGCGCAGCGGCGTCATCACGCGGTCGATGAACACCTTCTCGCGATCGAACAGGTCGATCGACGCATCGGTTACCTCACCGTGGATCAGCAGCGGCATGCCGGTTTCCTGCATCGCTTCGAGCGTCTTCGCGCACTTCGCCAGATCGGTCACGCCTGCGTCCGAGTTGGTCGTCGCACCGGCCGGATACAGCTTCACGCCATGCACGAAGCCGCTGGCACGCGCCCGGCGGATTTCGTCCGGCGCGGTGTTGTCGGTCAGGTACAGCGTCATCAGGGGTTCGAACTTTGCGCCGGCGCTTGCGTCCGCAGTGGTACCGCGCGGCAGCGCCGCGAGAATGCGCTCGCGATACGCGCGCGCCTGCTCGGTGGTCGTGACCGGCGGTTTCAGGTTCGGCATGATGATCGCGCGGCCGAACTGGCGCGCGGTATGCGGCAACACGGCCGCGAGCATCGCGCCGTCGCGCAGGTGCAGGTGCCAGTCGTCGGGACGCGCAAGCGTGACGGAATCGACGGGGGCGGAGGTAGCGGAAGAAGAGGTCATGGCAAGCGGGTAGCGGATTGCGCAACACTTTATTGACGTGCGCAAACCGTCGTTAAGCGGCCTGAACACCCGTCAATTTTAATAATGTCGCGTGGGGGCGGGATGATATGCTTGGAAAAATGTCATTGTAACGGCTCGCCAGCCGTTACACGCTCCACGCTAGCGCATCATGTGCCAACTTCTCGGAATGAATTGCGCCGCGCCGACGGATGTCGTATTTTCGTTCACCGGCTTTGCGGCTCGCGGCGGCGTCACCGATCACCATGCCGACGGCTGGGGGATCGCGTTCTTCGAAGACAAAGCCTGCCGCCTGTTCATCGACCATCAATCGTCGGCCACGTCGCCGATCGCCGAGATGGTCAAGCGCTACCCGATCAAGTCCAAAAATACGATCGCGCATATCCGCAAGGCAACGCAAGGCCACATCGTGCTGGAAAACTGCCATCCGTTCTTGCGTGAACTGTGGGGCCGGCATTGGATCTTTGCGCATAACGGCGATCTGCAGAACTACCAGCCGGTGCTCGACGGCGTCTATCAGCCGGTCGGCACCACCGACAGCGAACTCGCGTACTGCGCGCTGCTACAAGGGCTGCGCAAGGCCTTTCCGGGCCAGCAGCAGCCACCGCTCGACGAACTGTTCGCCGCGCTCGAATCGCTGACGCGCGAAATCACGCAGTTCGGCGTATTCAACTTCCTGATGTCGAACGGACAGGCACTGTTCGCGCATTGCTCGACGCATCTGTACTACCTCGTGCGCAGCTGGCCGTTTTCGACCGCGCATCTGGTCGATGCGGACGTGTCGATCGATTTCGCGAAGTACACGACACCGGAAGACCGCGTCGCCGTGATCGCCACCCAGCCGCTGACCGACAACGAAACGTGGACACGCTTCGCGCCCGGCGATCTGTTGATGTTCCAGCACGGCAACGTGGTCGCGCGCGCCAATGTGCCGGTACCGCCCGAAGTGCTGGAGAAGGCATCGAAGCCGCTATGCGACGGGTCGCCCCAGCCGACCGCGACGATGTTGCCCGACACCGCGACGCTCGACCTCGAAGCCGACGATCAGGCTGCGTTCGAGTCCTGACCCGTCGACCGATCGGCGCAGCCGGCCCCTGCCCGCCGGCCCCTGCCCGCTGGCGCCGCCCCGCACGCCAGCCAGCGCCCGAAGCAAGCGCCCGCGCAATCAATCGTCCATCGGCTGGTCGTTCGGATGCAGGAACACAGCCTTCAGCGCATCGCTCATCGGCAGATTCAGATTGATCCCCTTAGGCGCAATCGGCGACATAAACCATTTGCGATAAAGCGCCTCGCCCTGTCCGTTGGTCTCCAAGCGCGCAATCGTGCGATCGGCAATCGCCTTGAACCCGGGTTCCGCTTTCGGCAGCATGCAGGCGATCGCCTCGTGCGTCTGCGGGTCTCCGGTCACCACATAGTCCTGCGGGTTGTGGGCGGTCGCACGCGCGCTCGCCAGCACGTCGGCATCCATGAAGAACGCCGCGGCGCGGCCGGTCTCCAGCGTCATGAACGAGGCGCTGTGGTCGCGCGACGAAATGATCGTGATGTCCGCGTTCTTCTCATGCACATAGCTGCGCAGATAACGCTCCGACGTGGTACCCGCCGTCACGGCGACGGTCTTGCCTTTCAGATCGCCGAACGAATGAATGTCCGAATTGGTTTTCGTCAGCAGCCGCGTCTCGGTCACCGAAATCGTGTTGGAAAAATCGACCTGCTGCGCACGCTCCTTGTTGTTCGTCGTGCCACCGCATTCGAGGTCGATGGTGCCGTTCTGAATCAGCGGAATGCGATTCTGCGCATTCACCGGAATCATCTTGACCTGCAGATTGGGCGCACCGATCGCTGCCTTCAGATCCTTGACGATTTCCAGCGCGATGTCGTGTGAGTAACCGATCACCTGCTCGCTGTTGTCGTAGTACGAGTACGGCACCGACGACTCGCGGTAGCCGAGCACGATCGTATTGCGGGCCTTCAGCGTGGCGAGCCGGCCGGTGAGATCCTGCGCCTGAACAGGCAACCCGAAGCATCCGCACAACAGCATCGCGAAGACGCCATACGGCAAGCGTCTGCGCAACCCCAGCGACAGCGTTTTCATGGAGGTCTCCTTGACGAGGATGAGTGACGCGTAGCGAATCGCCTACGGGCGCAGTGCCGCGCACGCTGCGGCGATCCGGTCGCAGGCCTGTTCGAGTTGCTGATACGACGTCGCGAACGAAATGCGGAACGCCGGCGACAGGCCGAAGGCCGCGCCCTGAATCACCGCCACTTCGGCGCTTTCGAGCAGATACATGACGAAACCGGTGTCGTCGCCAATCACACCGCCATCCGGCTTGCGGCGGCCGATTGCACCTGCGCACGACGGGTACACGTAGAACGCGCCGGTCGGCTGCGGACAGTACAGGCCGTCGATCGCGTTCAACCGGCCGACGATCAGATCGCGCCGGCGCTGATACTCGCTGCGCCAGCCGGCCAGATAATCGGTCGGGCCGGTCAATGCGGCCAATGCCGCGGCCTGGCTCACCGACGAAGCATTGCTGGTGCTCTGCGTCTGCAGCTTGGCCATGGTCCGGATCAGCGCCTTCGGGCCGCCCGCGTAACCGATACGCCAACCGGTCATCGCAAACGCCTTCGACACACCGTTGATCGTCAGCGTGCGCTCGCGCAGTTGCGGGTTGCATTGCGCGAAGGTCGCGAATTGCAAGCCGTCGTAGATCAGGTGCTCGTACACGTCGTCGGTCATCACCCACACGTGCGGATGACGGCTCAGCACTTCGCCGAGCGCGACCAGTTCGTTCGCGGTGTACGTCGCACCGGACGGATTGCACGGCGAATTGAGCACGACCCACTTGGTGCGGCTCGTGATCGCCGCGTCCAGTTGCGCGGGCGTCAGCTTGTAGTCGCTCTGCGCGCCGCACTCGACGATCACCGGCCGCCCGCCGTTCAGCAGCACCATATCCGGATACGACACCCAGTAAGGCGCGGGAATCACGACTTCGTCGCCTTCTTCGACGGTACTTGTGATCGCATTGAAAACCACCTGCTTGCCGCCGTTGCTGACGATCACTTCGTCCTGCGCGAACGTGAGGCCGTTCTCGCGCTCGAACTTGTCGCGAATCGCGCGCTTCAATTCGGGCGTACCGTCCACGA
>DATLOW010000360.1:0-4663 GCA_035536055.1 Paraburkholderia sp.
CGACGACGGCATTGCGATGGGCCACGACGGCATGCTGTATTCGCTGCCGAGCCGCGACATCATCGCGGATTCGGTCGAGTACATGGTCAATGCGCACTGCGCCGACGCGATGGTGTGCATCTCGAACTGCGACAAGATCACGCCGGGCATGCTGATGGCCGCGATGCGCCTGAACATTCCGGTGATCTTCGTGTCCGGCGGTCCGATGGAAGCCGGCAAGACGCGCCTCGCGAATCCCGTCACCAAGGCAATCGAAATCCGCAAGGTCGACCTGATCGACGCGATGGTGATCGCCGCCGACGACAAATACTCCGACGCCGACGTCGCCGAAGTGGAGCGCTCCGCCTGCCCGACCTGCGGTTCGTGCTCCGGCATGTTCACCGCCAACTCGATGAACTGCCTGACCGAAGCGCTCGGCCTGTCGCTGCCGGGCAACGGCACGGTGGTCGCCACGCACGCGGACCGCGAACAGCTGTTCAAGCGCGCCGGCCGCCGCATCGTCGAGCTGGCGCGCCAGTACTACGAACAGGAAGACGCGCGCGTGCTGCCACGCTCGGTCGGCTTCAAGGCGTTCGAAAACGCGATCACACTCGATATCGCGATGGGCGGCTCGACCAATACGATCCTGCACCTGCTGGCCGTCGCGCGCGAAGCGGAGATCGAGTTCACGATGACCGACATCGACCGGCTGTCGCGCACCGTGCCGCAGCTGTGCAAGGTCGCGCCGAACACCAACAAGTACCACATCGAAGACGTGCATCGCGCGGGCGGCATCATGGCGATCCTCGGCGAGCTCGAGCGGGCCGGCAAGCTGCACACCGACGTGCCCACCGTGCACACGCCGACGCTGAAGGATGCGCTGGATCAATGGGACATCGTGCGTACCAAAGACGAAGCGGTGCGCACCTTCTACATGGCAGGCCCGGCCGGCGTTCCGACGCAGGTGGCGTTCAGCCAGAGCACGCGCTGGCCGAGCCTCGATCTGGACCGCGCCGAAGGCTGCATCCGCTCGTACGAGCATGCGTTCTCGAAGCAAGGCGGCCTGGCGGTGCTAACCGGCAATATCGCGCTGGACGGCTGCGTGGTGAAGACCGCCGGCGTCGACGAAAGCATTCACGTGTTCGAAGGCAATGCGCACGTGACGGAATCGCAGGATGAAGCGGTGGAAAACATCCTGAACGACAAGGTCAAGGCCGGCGACGTGGTGATCGTCCGTTACGAAGGCCCGCGCGGTGGCCCCGGCATGCAGGAAATGCTCTACCCGACCAGCTACATCAAGTCGAAGGGTCTCGGCAAAGCCTGCGCGCTGTTGACCGACGGCCGCTTCTCGGGTGGCACGTCGGGCCTGTCGATCGGCCACTGCTCGCCGGAAGCGGCAGCGGGCGGCGCGATCGGCCTCGTGCGCAACGGCGACAAGATTCGCATCGACATTCCGAACCGCACGATCGACGTGCTGGTGTCCGACGAGGAACTGGCGCGCCGCCGCGCCGAGCAGGACGCAGCGGGCTGGAAGCCGGCCAAGCCGCGGCCGCGCAAGGTGTCGGCGGCGCTGAAGGCGTATGCGAAGCTGGTGATGTCGGCCGACAAGGGCGCCGTGCGCGATCTGTCGTTGCTCGACGATTGATGATGGTGTTGTTGCGGGCTGAGCGCGCTCAGCCCGCGCGGTTTGTATTCCGTTTTGCGTTCCGCTTGACATGCTGTGCGGCGATCCTCGCGCTCAGTTCCTCCACGCGCGACAGAAACAGCTTCAGGATCGGCGACGCATTGCTCCCGCTATAGCCGACCACCAGCTGGATAGTTGGCACGTCGCCGGCTAGCGGCCGGCTGACGACCGACCACGGCATCAGGTTCTGCACGTACGCCGGTATCAGCGTGACGCTGCGCAACGAAGCGATCAGCGACATCACCATCGCCGGGTTGTCGACGCTTTGCACCACGTCGACTTCAACCCCCACGTCGGCCAGATATGCATCGACGATCTGCCGCAGCACCTTCGCCTTATCCGCCATCGCAATGAACGGCTGATGCCGCAGGTCTTCGGGCCGCACCGTCTGGCGCGCAGTCAGCGGATGGTCACTCGGCATCAGCACGACCAGCGGCTCCTCGCCCACCGCCTTGTATTCGAGGCCATAGCCCGGTTCGGCGCGCATGAAGGCCACGTCGAGCTCGCCGTGTGCGAGGCCATTGGCCAGTTCCGTCGAGTAGTCGCTCGATACCGTCACTTCGATAGTCGGCAATTCCTCGCGCAACAGATGCATCGCATCGGTCAGCCACGTCATTTCCTGGCCGGTCAGAAAGCCCAGCGCGAAGCGCGGCTTGGCCGGCAGCGCCGCGCGCCGCGCTGCCGCGACGGCCGCGTCGACCTGCGCCATCGCAAGCCGCGCGTGATCGATAAAGGCCCGGCCGGCGTCGGTCAGCTCGACGCCGCGCGCGCTGCGGCGTAGCAGCGCCACCCCTACCTGTTCTTCGAGATCGCGAATCTGCCGGCTCAGCGACGGCTGCGACGTGTACAGCCGCTTTTCGGCGGCCTCGGTCAGGCTGCCGGTCTCGGCTACTGCAATGAAGTAGCGCAAATGGCGTAGTTCCATCGATCTCGCCCCCATGCCTGACAGGCATGCCAGCCAGCTTACAAAGTCTTTTTCGTGGACGCTGGAAGCCCCTAGATTGGCTCCTGCAGTCACCGTTTCGTTGATCGCAACGCACGAATCCATCATGCGTTGCAGCGATACCTTACAGGAGTTTTCCATGAGCAGCCCCGTCGTTCTGATTACTGGCGCGCTGACCGGCATCGGTCGCGCCACCGCCTTCGCTTTCGCCCGTTCGGGCGCGCGTCTTATCGTCTCGGGCCGGCGCGCGGCCGAAGGCGCAGCACTCGAAGCCTCACTGCGCGAACTCGGCGCGCAAGCCGTGTTTATCCAGGCCGACGTGCGCCACGACGACGAAGTCGGTCGCCTCGTCGACCAGGCCGTCGCGCACTTCGGACGGCTGGACGTGGCGGTCAACAACGCCGGCACCGAAGGCACGCCCGGCCCGCTGATCGAAGTCACGGCCGAAAGCTATGCCGCGACCTTCGACACCAACACGCTCGGCGTGCTGCTGAGCCTCAAGCACGAATTGCGAGTCATGACAGCGCAGCGCGCGGGCAGCGTGATCAATATCTCGTCGACCTACGGACACGAAGGCGCGGCCTATGCGGCGATCTACGCCGGCAGCAAACATGCGGTCGAAGGGTTCACGAAGTCGGCCGCACTCGAAGTGGCCAGCACCGGTGTGCGCGTCAACGCGGTGGCGCCGGGGCCGACCGAAACCGGCATGCTCGATCGCTTTACCGGCACGGCGGAGCGCAAGGCAGCGCTAGCGGGCTCGGTGCCGCTTGCGCGAGTCGGCGACCCGGCCGAAATCGCCGCTGCGGTGATGTTTCTCGCCTCGGCGGGCGCGGCGTTCGTCACCGGGCAGATCGTCAGTGTCGATGGGGGAAAAACGGCGGGCTGAACAGCCGATTGAAAAGCGCCAGCAACGCAGGCCCCGATGCGCGCGTCAGCTTGCGCCGCCAACGAACCCGGTAGCGGCTTCAAACGCGCGCACTTCGCACCCGCAATCCGGCCGCACAGGCCATTGAACCCAAGGATGAATCGACCATGAACACATTGACCGGCAAGACCGCGCTGGTAACCGGCGCATCGCGCGGCATTGGCCGCGCCAGCGCACTGGCTCTCGCGAAAGCGGGCGCCCAGGTACTGGTGCATTACAGCAGCGGCGCCGCCGAGGCCGACGCCGTCGTCGCCGAGATCAGGCAAGCGGGCGGCAAATCCGAAACGATCGCCGCAGACCTGCGCGCCGCCGACGGCCCACACGCGCTTGCGCAGCGCACCCGCGCGATCGTCGGCGGCCGCCTCGACATCCTGGTCGCGAACGCCGGCATTTCGCGCCCGGCGACCATCGAAGACACCACGGTCAAGGATTTCGACGACCTGTTCGCCGTGAACGTACGCGCGCCGTTCTTTCTGGTCCAGCAGTTGCTACCGGTGATGTGCACCGGCAGCAGCGTCGTACTGCTGTCGTCGCTGGCTGCGCATGCGGCGATCGGCACGTTGTCTGCCTATGCGGCGACCAAAGGCGCGATCGACACGCTTGTCAAACACTTCGCCGTTGCGCTTGGCGAGCGAGGCATCCGTGTCAACGCCGTGGCGCCCGGCGTGGTGCCGACCGACATGTCGAGCTTCGCCAAAAGCGAGGCCGGCCGCAGTTTCTCGATCGGCATCCAGGCGCTCAAACGGATGGCGGAACCCGCCGACATCGGCGCGGCGGTAGCCTTCCTCGCGTCGGACGAGGCTCGCTGGATCACGGGCGATACCTTGCATGTGGATGGTGGATCGAAGCTTTGACGTACTGCTTTTGAGGTAAAGCCTCTGAAGTACTGCCTTTGAGGCACTGCGTGCGCGGCCCCGGAGTTTCGACGTGGCATCACCTGTGCGGCGCGCGCGATGGCCCGCGCCGCACAGGCCGCGCATCACGCCCGCGACGGAACGCAAGTAGAATTGCGCGACCCGCCATCAGCAGACGCGCAACCCGCTATCGCCGCGCGTGATCGAAAAAACAGGGAGCCGAAGCAGCAATGAAACGCGAGCACATGATTCTCGGAGCATTCTTCTTCAATCCTCAG
>DATLOW010000361.1:0-2404 GCA_035536055.1 Paraburkholderia sp.
CGACGCCGGGAGACGGGCTTGCGGCGCGTGCGCCGCCGGCGCGCTGCGGCGGCGCGGCATCGCGCGCCGGAATCGGATTTGCGGTGGCCGCGGCGAGTGTGGCCACTACTTCGGCCTGGCGGTCCTCGTCCGCTGCGTCGCTGGCGGCGACAGTGGTGGGCTGCGGCGTGCTACCGGTTGCGCGGGCGTCTGCATACGCGTTGCTATCCGTCTTGCTGCTATCCGTTGCGGCCAGGCTCTCACGTGTGCTGCCGCCAGCCGGCGCATCGGCCATCGCGACTGCCGGTACGCGTGCGCCCGCCTCGGTGACAGCCGCCGGCGCGATGCCTGCCGCAGCCGGCTTGCCGCCCCACCACCAGCTCGCCTCCAGAAACTGGCGCGTGGCAGCGATCATGCTGTTCACGAGCGAACCCATCAACCGGTATTCCCAGTACGGGAACAGGTGGCTCGCGGCAATCGCGATCGCGCCGCCCACCGCGGTGTCGATCGCCCGCTCGCCGATGATGCGCATGCTGCCCGGCGCGAGCAGGTGGAACAGCAACAGCACATACGACGACGTGAACACGACGCTCGCCGCATAGTTGAACAGCAGCAGGCTGTAGCTCATCACCATCGACGCGAACATCACGATGATCAGGATGTGCGGTTCCTTGACGAACATCATCAGCACGATGCTCGCCGCGCAGCCGATCAGCGTGCCGACGATACGCTGCCCGTTGCGCTGCTTGGTCAGCGAATAGCCGGGCTTCAGGATGATGACGGTGGTCATCACGATCCAGTACGCATTGGTGAGCGGCAACAGCTGCCCGAGCCAGAAGCCGACCGCGACCGCCAGCGTGACGCGCAATGCATGCCGGAAGCTGGGCGAAGCCATCGTCAGGTTGGTGAAGATCTGCCGGAACGGCACGCGCCGGCTCGACACGAAGCGCGCCAGCGCCTGGTCGACGCGCAGCTCGGTCTCGGTGGCCGACGCTTCGTTGACGAGACTGTTGCGCATCCGGTCGATCAGCCGGGTGGCGCTCCACAGGCGCCGGAACGATTTGGATACGGCCGCATAGGCGTCCGGGTTTTGCGCGGGCAGGTCCTTCCTGCGCATCTGCTCGAGCTCGTACTCGATCGCGCGCAGCTCGGCCTTGACGTTGATGCGGGCGTGCGGTGCGCGGTTTTGCAGCACCGCGAGGCCGATGTCCTCGAGATCGGCGGCGGCCTTGCGGATCAGGTCGCGGTAGAAGATCAGCACGTCGGAGCCGCCGAACGTGTTGCGCACCAATGGGTAGTCGGTGTGCGCGCCGACGAACAGCTCGTGCAGGTCGACCGTGTTGATGAACAGGTTGAACAGCGTGATGCGGTTCGGCTCGAGCCGGCCGCTTTTCAGCTTCGGCAAATTGCGCAGCACGATGTCGCGCGCGGCGTCCTGGCGTTCGACCGCGGCGATCTGCTTCGTGACGAGATTGCGATAGCACTCGTCGAGGTTGTTGTCTAGATCGAAGAAATCGGCGCGCGCGAGCAGATAGTCCGCGCAGGCGAACACGCTTTCGGCAAGCGCCTGCTGCTCGATCCGGTGCACCATCCAGCGGCTTACCAGCGTCGCCCAGTACGTGTACCAGAGCCCGCCCAGCAGGATCCACGACGCGTTGACGAGCGCCTGCAGCGGCGTGAAATGGTCCTCGAGCGTCATCGTCATCATGAACAGCGTGGCGAAGCTGATCTGCGGCCAGCGGTTGCCGTACACGACGATCAGCGACAGCACGAAGGTCAGCGGCACCACGGCGCACCACAGCGCGAACGCGTTGACCGTGGCAAGGCCGGTGGCGAGCGCGGCGAGGAAGCCGATCACGCTGCACGCAAGCATCTCGTTGTGCTTGTACTTCAGCGGACCGGGCATGTCGACTGCGCAGGCGCCGAGCGCGCCGGTGGCGATCGTGAAGCCGAGCTCGCGATCGTGAAACACCGTCAGACACAGGATGGCCGGCAGCGACACGCCGACGGCAATGCGCAAGCCGCCATAGAAATACTGGCTGTAAAGAAACTTTTTTATCTCGACCGAATAGCGCATCGACGGGACCGGGCTCTCGCGCGTGATGATTGATCGACCACCGGGCAGCGTGGCAAAACCGCTGACGAGTCTAACTGATTTTGTCTGCGTTCTGACCTCATCCGATCGGCCAGGTTTCGCCCGCCGGGACCCGTTTGTTATGCTGTCGTCTCGTCTGTTGGACAGTGAGCGTGCGCGGTGCGCTTGCCTCTGTGTACACTGGCGTCCCATCGTTGCCGAGCCGATCATGAGTTGCCGCTATACCATTCCTCCGGGCGAGATCGAACTGACCGCCGTGCGCGCGCAGGGCGCGGGCGGACAGAACGTCAACAAGGTATCGAGCGCGATACATTTGCGCTTCGACGTACG
>DATLOW010000362.1:0-18503 GCA_035536055.1 Paraburkholderia sp.
ACCGGCAGACGCGTCAGCACCGCATTGCCGTAGCGGCGCTCGGGCGTATCGAGGGTCGGCCCGGCGATCGCCTGCAGACCGGTCGCCGCGCGCAGTTCGGGCAGGATGTCGGGGCCGTGCGTGCCGCCGAGCGGCACTTCCTGTAGCGCGACGATGTCCGCATCCAGTTCGCCGATCACCTGTGCGATGCGTTGCGGCGCGCGCACGCCATCGCAGCCGATCGCGCCGTGTATGTTGTACGTCGCGATGCGCAGTACGTTCGTTGGTGCGGGCACGAGGGCGGGCGGGCTGGCGGGCGCGACGAACGAGGCGCTCATGAGCGGCGCGCGAAAAAGCGCTGCAGCGCGACCGAAATGCCCACCAGCACCGCGCCTATCGCGGCCACCAGCGCGATGCCGGCCGGCGACGGATGATGGACCGCCGCGACCAGCTGGTGCGCGAAACTGGTGGCGAGCACGATGCCGGGCGTCATGCCGATCAGCGTACCGAGCATGTAGTCGCGAAAGCCGATATGCGATGCGCCGGCGACCAGGTTCAGCACGGTGAACGGCGCGACCGGCACGACTCGCGCCACCACCACCGCGACAAAGCCCTTTTTGCCGAGTCGCTCGCTGAGCCGGTTGATGCGCGTGCCGGCCAGACGCCGCACCGCGTCGTGGCCGAGCGACGCGCCGGCGTAGTAGGTGAGCGCCGCCGAGATCAGCGTGCCGGCCAGCGCGTACAGGCTGCCGGCCAGCGCGCCGAACACGAAGCCGCTGACAGCGATCAGCAGCGTGACCGGTACCGATATGCTGGCCGCCAGCGCGTAGACCGCGACGATTGCCAGCGGACCGAGCTGCGACGCCTGCAGACGCTCTGCTTCATGCACCAGCGCGGTAAAACTGAGCCAGTCGCCCAGCGCGGTAAAACGCCACAGCAGCGAAATCAGTGCGACCACCAGCGCGAACCCGCCGAGCGCGAGCAGCTTGCCGCGCAGCGGACGGCTTTCCGCTTCGGGCAGGAACTGGCGCACCAGCTCCTGCGGCGCGAGCGGTGCTTCCGCATCGAACACCGACATGCGCGAGGTCAGTTCGTCGAGCTCCGCGGGCGCGACCGGATCGAGCGGCGCGAGGGTGCGCTCGCCGTGGCGCAGTGAGGCGATCGCCGCGTTCAGGCGCGCCTGCGCGAGCGCGTCGGCGGCCTGCGCGGGCGTGACGTCCAGATGCTCGGCGAGCAGCCGGTTGCGCACTGACGCGATCATCGCGCGCACGCGCGGGTCGCCGCGCGCGTCGAGGGCGATATTGCATTCGGTGTCGAGCACCATCGAGCGGTTGTTCAGGTTTGCGCTGCCGATCACGAGGCGTTCGTCGTCGACGATCATCAGCTTGCTGTGCACGTTGATAAATTCGTCCGCGCCGATGCCGCCGATCGCCGGTGCGTACATCGCATAGTGGCCGTGACGGTCGGCGCGTTTCATCAGTTCGTGCAGACGCGCGCGCATCACGCCCATCGTCGCGTGTTGCAGCCAGCCGGTTTGACGCTCCGGGCCGACTACCGCGATATCGGGGCCGTCCGCCTGTTCGAGACGCGCAGCGAGTGCCGCACCGATGCGGCTTGCGGTGAAGTACTGGTTCTCCAGATAGATATGCTCGCGTGCGGCCGCGATCGCCTCCAGGTATTGCTGCTCGATCTGCCGCAGCGCTGGGCGGCCTTCGTATGCAGGTTCGGTCAGTGCGATGCCGAGCTCGACGTCGGTAATGTCGGGCTGCGTTTGCGGCGGCCAGGGGTCGGTGGCGGCGGCCGGGGCGTGCGCGGGGGCGTGGCTGGCTGCGTGCCTGGGGGCGTGGTCGGCGCTGTGCGTGGGCGGCTTCGATGGGTGCGTGTGCGCGTTACTGGCCGCGTGCGTGGCGGGTTCAGGCGACTGCGCGGGCGCGTGGTCGGCGGCGTGCGTGGGCGGCTTCGATGGGTGTGCGGGCGCGTTACTGGCCGCGTGCGCGACTGGTTCCGGCGACTGCGCGGGTGCATGGTCGGTGGCGTGCATGCGCGGTTCCTGAGGCTGCGTGTCCGCGTCACCGCCCGCGAGCGGCGGCAGCTCCAGCGGCCGCGCCGACGCGCGCTGCCAGCGTTCGCGCACCAGCTCGCCGAGCGCCTGCGCCGCGGCGCCGTCGAACATCGCCTGCACGTCGTGCATTGGTTGATACGGCGCCGCATCGGGATTGCGCCTGAGCAGCGCCTGCGGATGATGCGCGGGCGTATCCCAACGCGAACGCGTCAGGTCGATACCGCCGGCGAAGGCCAGCCGGTCGTCGATCACGACCAGCTTCTGATGATGCGATGCGCCCAGCGGATGCCGCCCGTCGAGCCGGAACGTCACGTGCCGGTGCGTGCGCCAGCCGAGCTTGTAGACCGGTAGCCATTCGCGCTCGAACGCGTAGAGCATCGCGAAATCCCACGCGAGCACGTAGATGCGCAGCTCGCGGCGCCGCTCGACCAGCGCGCACAGAAAATCGGCGAGCCCCGCGGGCAGGCCGTCGCGTGCGCCGGCGGGCATCAGTTGCAGACGACTGTCGATGTCCCAGCCGACGATGAAAATCGTGTGGCGGGCGCGCAGCATCGCGGCGCGCAGCGTCGTGAAATAGTCGGCGGCGTCGATCAGCACACGTAGCCGGCCGGCATGGCGCAACCATGCGCACGTGCGGCCCGGTTCGAGCCACGGCGTGTCGTGCGGGCAGCGCGGCTGGGCGGCCGTGCCACGGGGGCCGGCGCTGCCGTCCGGGCCGCACGGCGCGGCGGCGCCGGGGGCCATACCGGCGTGCTCGGCGGCGGTGCGGTCGGTGTCGATCGGTTCGGCCTGGTGCATGTTCATCTGCGCCTTGGTTTGCCCGTGCTTGCGTGAGGGCTGTGCTCGTTCGAGGTCCGTGCCTGCGCGACAGCGGGCGGGGCTTACATGCTTGCGTGGTGCTCGCGCTTGCGCAGTGCCTGCGCTCCCGCAGCGCGCTCGCTCACGCAGCGCGCTCCCACGCCCGGTTCGCGCCACGCTCTCGTTCATCCGACGCTCGCGTTCACGTAACGCTCGCACTCACGCAAACCCGCGCGGCCCACGCATCACGGCGCCGGAGCGGGCTTGCCCGCCGCGGCGTTGCCATGCGCCTTCTTTTCCGCGTTCTGCAGGTTTTGCGGATAGTGCTGGTCGTCGCTGTCCGGCTGATAGCCGTTCTGCTCGAGCTTCTTGATCTCCGCTTTCTGCGCGGCACGCGTCGTCGACGAGCCCTGCGGCGCCGCGGTCTGCTGCGCCTGCGCCGTGCCCGCCACGGCTGCGGCGGCCGCGCCCAGCGCCACACAAAGGGTCATGCTGAGCGCAGCACCGACGCCACGCGATCCGTACGAAAGAGTCATCGCGAATCTCTACGAAGGGGTTATCATGCATTTCCGCCTAGCAGGCGCTGTGCCGCGCAGTTGCATGGCCGCCGCGGGAACGCGGTTTGCTTCTCTCTTCTCCGGTTTCCTTGTTTGGCTGTTTTCCTCGTTTGGCGGGCCTGTTCATTACTCAGGAGAACACGCATGACCCAATACGAAATGCAGGTCTTGCAAGCGGACATGAACATGCTGATCGTCGCTCGCGACGACGCGATCGAGCTGTTCCCGGCCGGCATCGACGGCAAGGCCTATGCGGCGTTGCATACCGACTCGCTGGCCGAGCTGAGCGGCTGGCGCGAAGTGCTGCAGGCCGGCGGCCGGCCGCACCGGCTGGTCAACCACGCTTATGGGTATCGGCAGGAAGTGAACAATCCGGACTGGTAAACGTCGTCGCGGCGGATCATCGCCGTGCGGCTTCACTGAAGACTACGGCCGGCGCGTGTGCGGAATTCGCTCCGCATACGCGCCGGCCTTTTTCATGGCGGTCCGCGGCATTCAGGCGGCTATTTCAGATACACCTTCGGCGTTACCGAAAGCCCGAGCGGCAGCGGATGATCCTGCGGCAGGCCGCGGTCGATCAGAATCTTGACGGGTACGCGTTGCACGATTTTGACGAAGTTACCCGTCGCGTTTTCCGCCGGGAACGCCGAGAAGCGCGAACCGCTGCCGGCCTGAATGCTGTCGACGTGGCCGTGCAGGTCGAGGTCCGGGTACGCGTCGACGCCCAGCTTCACTTCGTCGCCGGGACGCATGCGCGTCAGCTGCGATTCCTTGAAGTTCGCGGTCACCCATACCTGCGGCGCGACCAGCGAGAACAGCGATACGCCGGCCTGCAGGAACGTGCCGAACTGCACGTTGCGCCGCGTGATCCAGCCATCCGACGGCGCGCGGATCTCGCAGTACGACAGGTTCAATTCGGCCTGCTCCAGTTGCGCGCGCGCTTGCTCGACCTGCTGACGGCGCTCGGCAACGGTGGCCTCGGCCTGGCGGATCTGCTGCGGCACGAGGCTCGCGGTCTGCAATTGCGCGCGGGCCTGCTGCACGCCCGCGTTGGCGGTCTGCTGCTGCGCGGTGGCGGTGTCGATGTTCTGCTGCGTGGTGGCGCGCTCGTCGACGCTGCGCTGCCGTTCGTACGCAGCCTGCGCCTGGCGGAGCGTGGCCTGCGCCGAGTTGACCTGCGCCTTCGCCTGCTGGAATTGCGCCGGATACTGCACGCGGGCGATGTCGAGCTGGATCTGCGCGGCATTCTGTTGCGCCTGCGCGAGGCCTAGCTGCGCCTTCGCCTGATCGACCTGGGCGAGGTAGTCGCGCCTGTCGATCACCACCAGCAGATCCCCCTTGTGCACGCGCGTGTTGTCGTCGACATTCAGCTGCACCACGTAGCCGGACACTTTCGGCGCGATCGTGATCGCGTTGCCGTCGGTGTAGGCGTCGTCGGTGCTGACCTGGTTGCGCGTCGCGAAGGCGTAGACGCCTGCGGCAATCAGCAGCAGCACGACGCCGGCGGCGAGAATGTAGAGCGGTTTGCGCGATTTGCGCTGCTTGCCCTTACCGTTTTCGTTGTTCTCGCCGTGCTCGTCGTTCTTTCCAGCTTTTTCGCCGTTCTTGCCGGTGTTGTCACCGTTGTCGCTGCTTTCATTTCCTTCGCCATCGTGCGCGCCCGGCGCTTGCGCCGAACGTTCAGCCATGATCCGGTACTCCGGCAGGAGCGTGACGCAGCGCGCCGCAAAAGGCCGCACGCATCACTGTCCACCCTCCTTGTGTGCGGTGTGCTGCTGGTGCTGCGGTTTATCCGCATGCTTGTCCGCGTCTTTGTTTTTGTGCTGGCTCTCGTCCTTGTTGCCGGGCTTCGGCGACGGGTCGATGCGGGTCGTGCCGCCGGTTGCGGGCGGATCGCTGGCGGGGAAAGTGTCTTCGACGGATTCGTCGATCTGCTTTTCGGACCGGTCCGCGTGCGGATGCTGTTCCTGATGGCGCTTCGGCGCATGGGTAGTGGACATGCTGGTTTCTCCGTCGATGTGTCTGGAACATCGTCAGCAAGGAACGTTCCTCTGCGTCAAAGGGCCGCGTGGCGGTCCGCGTCGTCTGGGTATATCGATTGCAGGCTCGACTGCAGGCTGTCGCGGCGCGGCAACGCATAACGTCACCGCGGCTCGCATCGTCGAACAGGGAGAAAACACCATGGCAATCGAACTGCAAAACAAGGTCGCACTCGTCACAGGCGCCGGCTCAGGCATCGGCAAGGCCAGCGCTCTGGCGCTCGCGGCCGCAGGCGCACGTGTAATCGTGCATGCGCACAAGGACGACGAAACGCGCACCACCGTCGACGAAATCACGCGCGCGGGTGGCAATGCGTTCGGCTTTACCGCCGATCTGCGCGACGACATGGGCTTTGGCCAGGGCATCGATCACGCGGTGTCGCAGTGCGGCTCGCTCGACGTGGTGGTCGCCAATGCGGGCATCAACGGTGTCTGGGCGCCGATCGACGAGCTCAAGCCCGCCGAATGGGACAACACGATCAATACGAACCTGCGCGGCACGTATCTGACGCTGCATCTGACCGTCCCGCATCTGAAGCGCGCGGGCGGCGGCTCGGTCGTGATCATCTCGTCGATCAACGGCACGCGCGTGTTCAGCCACGGCGGCGCTTCCGCGTATTCGACCACCAAGGGCGGCCTGCTTGCGCTCGGACAGATGACCGCGCTCGAACTGGCCAAGCACAAGATCCGCGTGAACGTGATCTGTCCAGGCAAGATCGAAAGCGAGATCGATCAGAACACGCAGGCGCGCTCGAGCGCCGAGGCATCGGAGCCGGCTGAGTATCCGCAAGGCAAGATTCCGCTGACCGACGGCAAGGCCGGCAGCGGCGACGATATCGCGCAGATGGTGGTGTATCTGGCGTCGGAGCGGGCGCGCTTTATCACCGGTACGCCGATCTGGATTGACGGCGGGCAGTCGCTGTTGGTGGGGTAGCGGGGCGACTGTGCGGCGCGGCGCGCGTAGCGCCGCTAAAACACGCGCGTCAACACGCCCCGCGTTCGATCAGCCGCTCGGCGTCCGCACGGCTCAACGGTTCGCGCATCGCTTCAGCGAGTCGCCCGATGTCTGCATCGCGGCCGCAGCCGAGCACGCCCGCCACATAGCCATGCTTGCATAGCAGCGCGATAAAGCGCCAGGCGTCCAGCTCGCCGAGTATCGCGGTCTCATCCCACTGCTGCGGATGGCCGAGATAGCTGAAGGTCCGATCGAAGTGGTAAGTCCAGAAGAAGGGCGGTGCGGCTGCTTGCGCCGGCAGGCCGAGCATCGCTCGCGCGGCGGCGCGCGCATGCTGCTGCGCGACCCGCCAGTGCTCGATGCGTACGCGCCGGTTATCGCCGAACGGGAAGCGCGCGAGATCGCCCGCCGCGTACAGATGCTCGGCGGCGCGCATCGATGCATCGACGTCGAGGCTGCCGTCGTCGTTGCGTGCAACGCCACGGATGAAACCGGTGGCCGGCGTCACGCCAGTGCCGATCACGACGAAGTCGCACGCGAGCGTGTCGCCGCCGCTGACGCGGACGTCGAGCGGCGCGCCCTTCGCCACACCTTCGATCTGCGTGTTCATCCTGAACGTGGTGCCGTGCGCTTCGTGCAGACGCATGAAGACGCGGCCGAGTTCAGCGCCCATCTGCTTTTCGAACGGCACGCGCTGCGGTGACACGACCGTGACCTGCACCTTGCGTTTGGCGAGCGACGACGCGATCTCGAGGCCGATAAAGCTGCTGCCGAGTACGACCGCGCGTTTGCCCGGCTCCGCAAAACCGGCAACGCGTTCAGCGTCCGCCCGGTTGCGCAACAGCAGCAGACGCGGTTTGACCGCAGGATCGTCGGCGCCGTCGAGCGGCGGCATCTTCGGTACGCCGCCGGTCGCCACCAACGCCGCGTCGTAGCGTAGCGGCGGGTGCGCGTCGAATTCAATCTCGCGACGCTCTGCATCGAGCCGCGTGACGCGTGCGTGCAGCCGTTCGATGCGCTGCTCGTCGAAGAAAGCGTCGGGCAACAGTGGCGGCACGTCGGCGGCTTGCATCTCGCCGGACGGGACGAATTTGCTCAACGACGTGCGGTCGTACGGCGTCTGCGGCTCGGCGTCGATCAGCACGATGCGCTCGCGGCAGCCGAATTCGCGCAGCGCCGCACAGGCGGCGGCACCGGCTGCGCCGGCGCCGACGATCGCGAACACGCGCGCGGTGGCGGGCGACGCATCGTCGCGCAGGTCCGCGCGGTTATCGCGGGTAAGCGCCGGTGTGGAAGGCGCTTCGGGCGTGAGGCCGACCAGCACGTCGCCGCGCTCGATCTTGACCGGGTAGCGCGGCAGCGGCTGCAGCGGCGGCGGTTCGACCAGCGCGCCGCTGGCGATCTCGAAGGTGCCGTTGTGCCACGGGCAGATCAGGTGGCCGTGGCAGACCGCGCCTTGTTCGAGCGGCGCGCCGGCGTGCGGACAGTTCGCGCCGAGCGCATGAACCGTCGTGCCGCTGCGAATCAGCAGGATCGGTGTGTCGTGTAGTTCGACGCGGCGCGGACGCGCGTCTTCGAGGTCGGCGAGGGCGGCGACCTTGTGCATCGGTGCGGGAGTGGACATGGGGATCCTCTTTCGGAATGGGCGCTGCGCGGGCAGTGGATGGCAACAGGTGTTGCAAACGTTGTGCCGCTGCGGTGCGACGGGCGGATGCGGCACCTGGGTACGCGCGATGGGTACGCTCGATGGGTACGCTCGCTAGTCAGGTACGTGGCTTGCGGAACCGTACCCACCTGACTCACTGCGCGCCATCGCCGCGCTTCGCCCTGTCAACGGAGAATCTATGAGCGGCCAGCTCGACGAAGCCGTGCATCTTGCGCGTCCCGCTTTACAGCCGAACCCGCAGCCCGATCCACATCCGGCTGCGGCGCGCACGCCGCCAGATCGCTGCGCGCACAACGATTTCCCACTGCGCGAACTCGAGCGCCGGCTCGCCACGCTGCGCTTCGACACCGATGCGACCGACGACATCGCCAGCCGCGCGCAGGCGCTGCAAACCCTGTGCGCCGCGTCGCTCGATCGTCTGCCGCTGCCCGGCCAGGGCCGCACCGCGCTGCGCTGGAGCGCGCTCGCCGCGGTGGCGGCCTGCGACCTCGCACTCGTCAAGCTCTACGAAGGCCACACCGACGCGCTGGCGATGCTCGCCGAGCTCGGCGCGGCGTCTTACGCCGTGCCGCACAGCCGCTGGGGTGTGTGGGCGGCCGAGCCGCCGCAGCAGAAGGTGCAGGCGCGCACCGGCAGCGGACGGGTCTTGCAGTTGTACGGCGTCAAGCCCTGGTGCTCGGGCGCTGCCGCGCTGACCCACGCGCTGGTCACCGTATGGCGCGGCGACGGCGCGCCGGTGCTGGCCGCAGTCGATCTCGCGCAGCCTTCGATCAGCGTGTCCGAGGCGGGCTGGCGCGCGGTCGGCATGGCGGCCACCGGGACCGCCGAGGTCCGCTTCGACGGTGCGCACGCGGTGCAGATCGGCGAGCCTCATGCGTATGTCGAGCGGCCCGGCTTCTGGCATGGCGGGGCGGGCATCGCCGCCTGCTGGTACGGCAGCGCGGCGCAGCTCGGCAGCGCATTGCGTGCCGGCGTGGCGCGACGCCGCGACCCGCATGCGTGTGCGCATCTGGGCGCGGTCGATACGCAGCTCGCTTGCGTCGGCGCGCTGCTGCGCGAGACGGCGGCATGGATCGACCGCTATCCGCGTGCCGATGCGATGCGCGCGGCGCTGCGCGCGCGTCTCTCGGTCGAGCGTGCGGCCACCGACGTGCTTGCGCACGTGATGCGCGCACTCGGCCCCGGACCGCTGTGTGGCGAGCGCAAGCTCGCGCGGGCCGCGGCGGACCTGCCGGTGTTTCTGCGGCAAAGCCATGCGGAACGCGACGAAGCGGCGCTCGGCAATGCGCTGGCCGAAGCGTTTGCTGATGCCCGCGCTGCGCCCGATACCGTGTGGCGGCTCGACGATACATAGGTGCGTCGCATGCTCGATGGCGATTCGCCGCGATGGGGCTGCATTGCGGTCACAACCTGGCCGCGCTTGCCTACGAAGGGCACTGGCTTACGAAGGGCTCACGGCGACCGTAGTGAACGGCAGGCGGTCCGCGCGCATGCATGGCGCGTTGTGTTGCGCGAAGTCCGGCGAAACACGCAGCCGAAACACGCAGCCGAAACACGCAGGCAACACCCCCAACCACCCAACCACACAGTTCCAGGGACCCCGCAGATGCCGTTTCCCGCCGCCTATTTCGACGACATGTATCGCGTCGACGACGACCCGTGGGGTTATCGTCATCGCTGGTACGAGCGCCGCAAGCAGCAGCTGACGCTCGCCGTATTGCCGCGCGAGCGCTATCGGCATGGCTACGAGCCGGCTTGCGCCAACGGTGAGCTGGCCGCGCTGCTGGCGACGCGCTGCGATGTGCTGCTGGCGTCGGATCTGAGCGGCAAGGCGGTGCGCGCCGCACGCGAGCGCTGTGCCGCGCTACCGAACGTGGGTATCGAGCAGCGCGTGCTGCCGCACGAATGGCCCGACGCGCAGTTCGATCTGATCGTGATCGGCGAGCTCGCGTACTACCTCGACGCCGACGAAACGGCCGCGCTCGCCGGGCGCGCCTGCGCATCGCTTGCGGCGGACGGCACGCTGCTCGCGTGTCACTGGCGGCACGGCTTTGCCGATGGCCTGCAGTCGGCGGTTGCCGCGCATGCGGCCTTCGACCGCTGCACGTCGCTCGTCAAGCTGGTGCATCACGAAGAGCGCGATCTGCTGCTCGACGTCTGGTCGAAAGACGCGCGCTCGGTGGCCGAGCATGAGGGGCTCGCATGATCGGCATCGCGATTCCCGCCCATAACGAACAGGCGCTGCTCGGCGCGTGCCTGCAGGCGGCCTGCGTGGCTGCCGCACATCCGGCGCTCGGCGGCGAGCCGGTGCAGATCGTGGTGGTGCTCGACGCGTGCAGCGACGGCTGCGCTGCGGTGGCGAGCGGCTACCCGGTCGATGTACTGCAGCTCGATGCGCGCAATGTCGGGATTGCGCGCGCGGCGGGTGCCGCTGCGCTGCTCGCGCGCGGCGCGCGCTGGCTTGCGTTCACCGATGCCGACAGCCGCGTGGCGCCCGACTGGCTGGTGGCTCAGCTCGGCTTGCATGCGGACGCGGTGTGCGGGCCGGTCAGCGTCGACGACTGGAGCGCGCATCCGCCGCATGCGCGCGATGCGTTCTACCTGTCGTATCTCGACTCGGATGGGCACCGGCATGTACACGGCGCGAATCTCGGTGTGTCTGCGCGCGCCTATCAGCGCGTCGGTGGCTTTCCGCCGCTGACCTGCAGCGAGGACGTCGCGCTGATCGATCTGCTTGTCGCCGCCGGCGCACGTATCGCGTGGAGCGCGGCGCCGCGCGTGGTGACGAGCGGGCGCCGCGATGCGCGGGTGCGCGGCGGTTTCGGCGATACGCTCGCCGCGCTCGCGCAGGCGTGAAACGCGTTCAGCGCTGCTGCTACACCCGCTCCGGCGGCGCAGTCGGCGGCGGATCGCCGGCCGGCGGCTCGCCAGAAGGCACGCTGCCGGGTTCGCGTTCCGGCGCGGGCGGCGCATCCGGATCGACGTCGGGCGGCATACGCGGATCGGGATCGGTGTCAGGCGGGTTCGGCACATGCAGGTGCGCCGGCATGTGCACGAACGGCATGCGCACGAACGGCATGGCGGCGTGCAGGGAGGCTTCGATTGACGGGTTCATTAGCGTATCCAGCGGTCGATGGCAGCAAGGATCGGTGCGAGCGAAGTTGCCCCGCAGTGACCTGTTTCAACGCAAACGCCGTGCCGCCTGCCGCGTCGCCTGCTGCGGCTACATGTTCGTGTACGAACTACACCAGCCGGCAGCCGCCACCTGCTTCGTGCCGAACAGCGTGCAGCCGCCCCACGCATCGCCGGATTTTCCCTGGAACAGCGAGCAGTTACCGCAATTCTGGCTGGCCGACCACGACGGATATTTCGCCTTGTCGACTTGCGCGGCGGCTTCCGTATAGCCGACTGCCCGCGCGGCCGGGTCGGCCACACTGAGCCTGTCGCCGTCGGCGTGCGCCGCGCCGGCCAACGGTGCCAGCACGAGCGCCGAGCCGAGACCGGCGCTGCGCGCCAGAAACGTGCGGCGGGAAGCCTGAACGCCGCGTTCGTCACCGGATTGATCACTGCGTCGGACACTGCGCGTCATGTCGGTCTCCTGCAAGGGCAGCGGGGTATGCCGGGCTGCCGCGGCTATTCGCCGAGGTGATTGAGGGGGCAACGATCGCGGCTACTGAGGTTCCCGGTCCGCGGCCTGCCGATGCGTTCGCGCCGGGTCATCCCGTTCATGCGCTTCATGCGGTTCATGCAGCGGCCGCCGCGGTCGCCGGTGATTGATCGCGACGAACAGCGCCGCAAGCCCGATAAACGCGCCGACCAGCAGCGCTTCGTTGAGCAGAACGCGCGCATAGCCAAGCTCGAGCACGTCGATGAACGGATACGGATAGAAGTCCGACAGGGCGCCGCGCAACATCGTCACGAGCACGTAGGCGAGCGGATAGACGAGCCACAGCAGGCACTGCCGCAGCGTCAGATGGAAGCGCGGCACGAACAGCAGCCAGTACAGCGCGCACAGCACCGGCAGGACCGTGTGCAGGCTTTCGTTGACCAGCGACCGGTAGCCGTGCGGTGTCCATAGCCCGCGCAGCAGCAGGTTGTACGCGAGCCCGACGAACACCATGTACACGACGATCGCGGTCGCCACCGGCGGCGCGCGAAAGAAGCGCGCGATCGGCGTCGGCGGACGCAGCGCGATACAGCTGAAGCAGATCGCGCAGACCAGCACGGTCAGATTGGTCAGGTAGCTGCTCATGCGTTCGAGCGCATCGAGCACGCCGAAGCCGCGCGCGGCGAGCCGGCCGATCGTGATGTCCGCTTGCGCGGCGAACGCCAGCCACGCAATCAGCGCGATCGCGCCGGCCGCCAGCAGCGACAGGGCGCTCGGCGTATGCAGCGGCAGTTCGTGGCGCTCGGGTGCGCCCGGATGCGGATTTAGAGCCATACGTCGATTCTAGCCGCGCGGCCCGGCGGGCGCAGATTCTGCGGCGGTTGCGCGGGGTACGTGCGCCTGTACGTCAGGCCGGCCAAGTGGTTTTTGCTGCAGAAATGCCATAAAGATGCCGTAAACCTGTTCACACTGTTTCCTTGCCGCCGCGCGCAGCGATCCTGCAGCGGCCCGTCATCCATGAATCTCGACGCTTCGACACCGTCCGCGCCATGCTAGACCCGGTCAGTATCCTGATCGTCACGGTGCTGTCCGGCATCATCAGCATGGCCGTGCTCGGCTCGCTGCGGCCGGCGCGCATTCCGGGTGTCACGTGCTGGCTGCGCGCCAATGCGCTCGCGATCGCCGGGCTGATCCTGTTCGCGCTGCAGCGCACTGCGCCGCCGTATCTGTCGGTGGTATTGGCAAACGGCATCTTTTCGCTGGCAGTGCTGCTGATGCTGCAAGGCTGTCGTCAGTTTTTCGGCAAGCCGCGGCAACAGCGCTTCGAATACCTGCTGTGGGGTGCGATGCTGTTCGGCATCGTGTTCTGGACCTACCAGGCGCGCGATGTCGATGCGCGTATCGCGCTCGCATCGGCGTTTCATGCGTACGTCTATGCCTCGGTCGGTTGGGCCGCGTGGCGCGGCCATACGCCGGGGCGGCCGAAATACAGCTACTACTTCGTCACGGCCACCGCGTGGCTCGGCGCGTTCGGCCATCTGACGCGCGGCGTCGTGTACGGCTGCGGTTTCGTATCGCAGCCCGCGCTGCTGCAGCCGACGCCGGTCAATGTCGCGTTTCTCGGGCTCGGCATCCTGGCGCTGCCTTCGCTGTCGATCGGCATGGTGATGCTGGCGCACGACCGCATGGCCGAACGCCTCGAGCGCTGGGCCAACGTCGACGAGCTGACCGGCGCGCTGACCCGCCGCGCGTTTCTTGCCCAGGCCGAGGCGCGGCTCGCGCATACCGCGGCGAATGCGCAGCGGCTGTCGATCGCGATCCTGGACATCGACCACTTCAAGTCGATCAACGACGCTTATGGCCATGCGTGCGGCGATCAGGTGCTCGCGCATTTCGGCCGGCTGGTGGGCAGCAATATCCGCTCGACCGATCTGTTCGGGCGCCTCGGCGGCGAGGAGTTCGCGGTGCTGTATCCGGCCGCCGGACGCGCCGACGCGGTCACGCAGCTGGACCGGCTGCGTGCGCGGGTGGCCGCGAGCGGCTGCCGGATCTCCGGCGAACGGCTGCTGGCTTATACGTTCAGCGCCGGTGTCGACGAATGGCGGCGCGGCGAGTCGCTCGCGCATCTGATGGCGCGCGCCGATGCGGCGTTGTATGCGGCGAAGGCACGCGGCAGGAACTGCGTGATGGCAGCGTGATGGTAGTGCGATGGTGGTGCGATGGTGGCCGCGATGGCAGCGTGACAACGGCCGCGGCGGCAGTGTGCTGGTGACCTGACGTCAGCTTGACCGCGCCGC
Source organism: Paraburkholderia sp. (assembly GCA_035536055.1). Classification (GTDB taxonomy): domain Bacteria; phylum Pseudomonadota; class Gammaproteobacteria; order Burkholderiales; family Burkholderiaceae; genus Paraburkholderia. Next base: position 13,961 of record DATLOW010000362.1, read on the forward strand.
GACCTCAGCGCGACGACAGCGCGACGCGGCACGACTCAGCGCGACGCAGCGCGACGCAGCGCGACGACAGCGCGACGCGGCACGACTCAGCACGACGCAGCGCGACGCAGCGCGACGCAGCGCGACGCAGCGCGACGCGGCACGACGCGGCACGACGCGGCACCGCCCGATCGTATGCGGCGTACTACAGCGCCGCGTCCACGCCGATCGTCTCGACCGCCTTGCGCCGGTAGCCGCCGGTCGCGAGCAGCAGGCTGCGCGTGTAGTCGTGCTGCACCTGCTGTGCGCGAATCGCTTCGACGCCCAGTTGCTCGACGATCTCGCCGTTGCGCATCACGGCAACGCGCGAGCAAAGAAAGCCGATCACCGCGAAGTTATGGCTGACCACGATCATCGTCAGGCCGCGTTCGCGATGCAGGCGCCGCAGCAGATTCAGGATCTCGGCCTGCACCGATACGTCGAGCGCGGAAGTCGGTTCGTCGAGCAGCAGCACACGCGGCTCGACGATCAGCGCGCGGGCAATCGCGACGCGTTGCCGCTGCCCGCCCGACAACTGATGCGGATAGCGGAAGCGAAATGCCGGCCCGAGCCCGACCTCGTGCAGCGCGGCGGCAATGCGCTCGTTCTGGCGGTCGAGCCGGTTGATCGCGAGCGGCTCGCGCAGCGTCTGGTCAATCGTGAAGCGCGGGTGCAGCGAACCGTAAGGATCCTGAAACACCATCTGCACGTCGCGCCGCGACCCACGGCCCGCTGCTGCGCCGGGCTCGCGCCCGTCGATCGACACGCGTCCATGCGCGAGCGGCACGAGGCCGGTCAGCGCGCGCAGCAGCGTCGATTTGCCGGAACCGGATTCGCCGACGAGGCCGAACACCTCGCCCGCGCCGACCTTAAAGCTCGCGCCGCGCACTGCGTCGAACGGGCCGGTTTTGCTGCGAAAGCGGATCGTGGCTGCGTCGACTTCGATCATCGGCATGCTCCGTGGGCGCCGCTGCGCGCGGCGCGGTTTGCGTCGCCGTTTGCATTGCTGTCTGCGAGGGTGCTCGCGCTGTCGTCCGTGCTGTTGTCCATGTCGCTGCCCGCGCGCGTTGCCGATTCGTCGCGCGGCGCGCAGCCCGTATCCGCCAGCCACGCCGGATCGCGCGCGAGCACCGGCAGTTCGTCCGGCGGGTTCGCCAGCGGCGGATTCGCCGCCAGCAGCCCGCGCGTATAAGGATGTTGCGCATGCAACAGATCGCGCGCCGCGCAGGTTTCGACCACGCGTCCCGCGTACATCACCACCACGCGGTCGCAAAACGACATCACCAGCGGCAGGTCGTGGCTGATAAAGATCAAACCGGTGTCGTGCTTCGCGATCATCTCGTCGAGCACGCCGAGCACCTGCGCGGACACCAGCACGTCGAGCGCGCTGGTCGGCTCGTCGGCGACCAGCAGACGCGGGCCGGTGGACACCATCATCGCGATCATCACGCGCTGGCCCATGCCGCCCGACAGTTCATGCGGGTATGCAGCCGCGACCCGCTCAGGGTTGCGGATATGCACTGCGGCAAGCGCGTCGACGATCTTCTCGCGCATCTCGCGGCGGCCGAGCTTCGGTGCATGGCGCGCGAACGCTTCGCGCAGCTGCGCGCCGACCGTCATCACCGGGTTCAGCGAGAATTTCGGGTCCTGCAGGATCATGCCCATCTGCCGGCCGCACAGCCGGCGGCGCTCGCGCGGCGGCATCGCCAGCAGATCGGCACCGTCGAAGCGCAGCGCGCGGGCGCTGACCCGCGCCGCGGGCGGCAGCAGGCCGAGCAGCGCGCGGCCGGTCAGCGATTTGCCGGAGCCCGATTCGCCGACGATGCCGAGGCGCTCGCCTTTTTGCAACGTCAGCGACAGCCCGCGCACGGCTTCGCTGAAGCGGCCGTCGTGGCCGCGAAAGGCGATCCGCAGGTCGTCGATTGCGGCGAGCGGCGCGGCGCTAGTGGGCAGGTCGTGGGCCATCGTCGGTCAGTCTCCGTGGCGTGGGTCGAACACGTCGCGCAGGCCGTCGCCGAGCAGGTTGAACGCGAGGCTCACGGCAAGAATCGCGCAGCCGGGAATCGTCGCGACCCACCATGCGTCGAGCAGCACGTTGCGGCCCGATGCGACCATAAAGCCCCATTCGGGGCTCGGCGGCTGCGCGCCGAGGCCGAGAAAACCGAGGCCCGCGACGGTCAGGATAATGCCGGCCATATCGAGCGTCGCGCGCACGATCACCGATGACGAGCACAGCGGCACGATGTAGCGCAACAGGATGCGCCGCCGCGATGCGCCTTGCAGCCGCGCGACGTGAATGTAATCAGCCTCCACGAGGCGCAGCGTTTCGGCGCGCGCGAGGCGCGCATACGCAGGCCACGCGGTGATCGAAATCGCGATCACCGCGTTGATCACGCCCGGCCCGAGCGCCGCGGCGAACGCCAGCGCGAGCACGATCTTCGGGAACGCGAGCGCGATATCGGTGATGCGCATCAGCAGATTGTCGAGCCAGCCGCCGAAAAAGCCCGCGGTGGTGCCGATCAACAGGCCGATCGGCACCACCACCACGACCACCAGGATCGCGATCGACAGCGTGATGCGCGAGCCGTAGATGAGCCGCGACAGGATATCGCGGCCCAGCTGGTCGGTGCCGAGCCAGTGCGACGCCGAGCCGGGCGGCAGCAAGCGGTCGGCCAGCACCTGGCGCAGCGGATCGTGCGGCGCGACCAGCGGCCCGGCGGCCGCGAACAGGATCAGCAACAGCAGGATCGCGAGGCCGAACAGCGACAGCGGATTGGCGGCGAAGCGCCGCCAGCGCCGATATGCGCGGCCGAGCGCGGCCTGACGGCGCGACGCGGGGGTATCGGTCAGTAGCCAGGCGCGCCAGTTTTGCGGAGTGGCTTCGGAGGAGGGCAGCATCAGCGGGCACGCGGGTCGAAGACGCGATACAGCGCGTCGGTCAGCAGATTCAGCGCGATAAAGGTCGCGCCGATCACGAGCGTGCTGCCGAGCACCGCGTTCATATCGGCGTTCAGCAGCGCGCCGGTCAGATACGAGCCGATGCCGGGCCACGCGAACACGATCTCCGTGAGCACTGAGCCTTCCAGCAGAAAGCTGTACGACAGCGCGATCACGGTCAGCAGCGGCACCATCACGTTGCGCAGCGCATGCACCCACACCACGCGCCGCTCCGGCAGGCCTTTGGCGCGCGCGGTGGTGATGTACTCCTGGCTTAGCTGGTCGAGCATGAACGAGCGCGTCATGCGGCTCAGGTAGGCGACCGAGTAGTAGCCGAGAATCGCGGCCGGCAGCGCGATATGCGACAGCGCATTGAAGAACACGTCCCATTCGCCGGCCGCGAGCGCATCGATCAGCAGGCTGCCGGTGCGCGTATCGACCATGCCGTCGAACACCGGATCGAGCCGGCCCGGGCCCGACACCCAATGCAGTTTCGCGTAGAACAGCAGCAGTCCCATCAGCCCGAGCCAGAACACCGGCACCGAACTGCCGACGAGCCCGATAAAGCGCGCCACGTGATCGATCAGCCGGTTATGGCGCACGGCTGCGAGCACGCCGAGCGGTACGCCGATCAGCACGCCGATGACGGTCGACAGCGTCGCGAGTTCGAGCGTGGCGGGGAACACGCGCTGGATGTCGGTTAGCACCGGGTTCGACGTCAGCAGCGAGGTGCCCAGATTGCCGTGCAGCACGTCGCGCGCGTAGATCCAGAACTGCACCGCGAGCGGCTTGTCGAGGCCGAGCGCGGCGCGCGTGGCGGCGTAGGCGCTGGCCGACGCGCGGTCGCCGAGCACCGCGAGCACCGGATCGATCGGCACCTTGCGGCCGATCACGAAGGTGACCGCCAGCAGCCCGACGAAGGTGACCGCCAGCGTGATCAGCCAGCGCAGCGCGAACAGCGCGGCGCGCATGCCGGCGTTGCGCGCGGGCAGCGCGCGCAGCCGGTCGAGCGCGGTGACGGGAGTCGACATGTTCAATCCTCGAGCGCGCCGCGGCGTTCAGCGCGCGGCGCGGGCGGTATGGCTCACTGCTTGTTCACGTGCAGATACGATACAAGGTCGTTGATCGGACCCACTTCGAGTCCGCTGACGCCGGGCCGCACAGCCACCTGCGACACCTGCTGGAACATGATCACGAACGGCGAATGCGCGAGCATCTGTTTCTGCATCGTCTCATACAGTTGCGCGCGTTTCGCGGCCGACGCTTCGGCCAGCGCCGCGTTGGTTTCCTTCGTCAGTTCGGGAATGTCCCACGAATTGCGCCATGCAAGCATCTTGTAGCTGGACTTGTCCGAGTTGTCCGGGTTCCATGCGAAGCCCTGCGCATTGCTGTGCGGGTCGATGTAGTCGGCCGACCATTCGCCGATGTAGATATCGTGCTGGCGCGCGCGATATTTGGCGAGCGTCTGCTTGTTGTCGCCCGGAATGATCTCGACCTTGATGCCGCCTTGCGCAAGATTGGCCTGTACGGCCTGCGCGATCTCGTTGTATGGATAGCTGCTGCGCACGTCCATCGTCACGTTGAAGCC
>DATLOW010000363.1:0-2766 GCA_035536055.1 Paraburkholderia sp.
ATCGGCACCGTAACAACAACGCATTGAAAAAGGACGTGGAGACATGCACCGAACCGCCGACGCGAACGGCATTCGCATTCGCTACGCGCTGACCGGCAAGGCCGGCGCGCCGACCGTCGTGTTGAGCCACGGGCTGGCCGCCGACCTGTCGATGTGGGAACCGCAGCTCGACATGCTGGGCCGTTCGTTCTCGGTGCTGAGCTACGACATTCGCGGTCATGGCGGCACCGATGCGACAGCAGGCGAATACACGCTCGACCTGCTCGCCCGCGATGTGATCGCGCTGCTCGACACGCTCGGCATCGAGCAAGCTCATTACATCGGCCTTTCATTGGGCGGCATGGTCGGCCAGCAACTCGGTGCGTGGCACGGCGAGCGTCTCGCGAGCCTCACGCTGTGCGCGACCACCAGCGATGCACCGAAAGCCGCATGGGACACCCGCGTGCGCGAAGCCCGCGCGCAAGGCGTCGCGTCGATGGTCGAAGCCACCGTCGACCGCTGGGTCACCCCCGAATTCAAGCAGCAGCACCCCGAGCGGATGGAACAGATGCGCGCGATGGTGCGCGGCACGTCGCACGACGGCTACGTCGGCTGTGCAGCGGCGATCCGCGACATGCAGCTGGCCAGCGTGCTGAACCGCATCGCCGTGCCGACGCTGGTCGTCGCCGGCGAAGCCGACACGTCGACGCCGCTGCCGGTGCTCGAGCGCATCGCCGCGGCGATCCCCAACGCGCAATGGCTGACCGTGCCGGGCGCCGCACACATGCCGACCCTAGAGCGCCCCGAGCTGTGCAACCCCGCACTCGAACACTTCCTGCTCGCGGCCTCGCGCCACGCGCAGTAACCCCTCTATCTCGCATCAGGAGTTCGTCATGGCAGGCCGTCTCTCCGGAAAACGCATCATCATCACGGGCGCAATCGGCAATATCGGCAAGGAAGCCGTGCGCAGTTTCGTCGCTGAAGGCGCGCGGGTCGTGATCGGCGATATCGCTGAAGCAGCGGGCCGCGCGGTGGTCGCCGAATTCGGCGACGCGACGCATTTCGTGCAGACCGATGTCAGCAGCGAAGCGAGTGTCGCGAATCTGATCGAAAGCGGCGCGCGGTGGCTCGGCGGCCTCGACGTGCTAGCACAGAATGCCGGCCTGCAGCGCTCGGGGCCGATCGTCGACTTCGAGCAGAAAGACTGGGACGCGCTGTTCGCGATCAACGCGCGTGCGCATTTCTTCGGCGCGAAGTATGCGATCCCGCATCTGCGCCGCTCGGGCAAAGGCTCGATCATCAATATGTCGTCGCTGGCGGGCAAACGCGGCGGGCCGGGGCTGGTCGCGTATTCGGCATCGAAAGGCGCGGTGGTTGCGTTCACCACCGCGCTCGCGATGGAACTCGCGCCGGACAACATCCGCGTCAATGCGATCTGCCCGGGCTGGGTCGATACCGCCTTCAACCAGCCGGCAATCGACTTCATGGGCGGCACCGACGTGCAGCAGCAGAAAATCGCCGCGCTGGTGCCGCTCGGCCGCCAGGCGAAAGCCGATGAAATCGCGCCGCTGTTCGTCTATCTGGCGTCGGACGAATCGGCTTACGTGACCGCGCAGTCGTTCGGCATCGACGGCGGTGTCTACAATGGCTGACGCTCTGGCGCCGTCGGCCCCTGCATCTTCGCGCGCCGCGGCCGCGAAGATTCTCGACATGCGCGACATCGCGAAGTCGTACGGCGCGACGGTCGCAGTGCGGCGCGTGTCATTCGATATCGAGCCCGGCGAGATCCATGCGCTGCTCGGCGAGAACGGCGCGGGCAAGTCGACGGTCGTCAAGGTGCTGTCGGGCATCGTCGCGCCCGACACCGGCACGCTGGCGCTCGATGGCGCAGCGTACGCGCCGGCCAGTCCGATGGCTGCGCGTGCGGCCGGCGTCTCGACGGCGTTTCAGGAACTAAGCCTGCTGCCGAACCTGAGCGTCGCCGAGAACCTGATGCTGCCGCGTCAGGCGAAAGGCGCAGCCGGTCTCGTCTCGGTTGGGCAAAGCCGCGAGCGCGCGGCCGCGATGCTCGCCGAGTACGGCCTCGATCATATTCATCCGGGCCTGCAGGTCCAGGCGCTGTCGCTCGCCGACAAGCAGCGCATCGAAATCATGCGTGCAGTGGCGCGCAAGCCGCGTTTGCTGGTGCTCGACGAACCGACCGCCGCGCTGTCCGATCCGCAGTGGCTGTTCGACATTCTCGAGCGCATCACCGCGGCCGGCACCGGCGTGCTGTATATCTCGCACCGGCTCTCCGAAGTGCGCCGGCTGTGCCGCCGCGGCACGGTGCTGCGCAACGGCGAAAGCATCGAGACGGTGTCGCTGGCCGGCGTCGAGGATGCGCAAATCTTCAAGCTGATGGTCGGCTCCGCCGCGCGCGACGCGCATGCCGCGCGCAGCAGCGCACCGAATAACGCCGCGCCGGAAGCGCTCGCCGTCACGAAACTGGCGGGCGGCACGGTGCAGGACATTTCGCTGCGCGTCGGCAAGGGCGAAATCGTCGGCGTGGCCGCGCTCGAAGGCCAGGGCCAGCGCGATCTGTTCCGGATGCTCGCGGGCCTCACGCATGCAACGAGCGGCGAGATCCGCATCGACGGCAAACCGGTGCGCCTGGCGAACCCCGCCGATGCCGCCAAGGCCGGCATCGGCTTCGTGCCCGAAGAACGCAAAACCGAAGGCGTGTTCCTCGGCCTGCAGACCGACACCAACATGACCTTGCCGATACTCGGCAAGCTCGGCCGCCTCGGC
>DATLOW010000364.1:0-8034 GCA_035536055.1 Paraburkholderia sp.
ACGATCAGGGTCAGCGTCGTCATTGTTGCTTGCGGATGCGGAAAGGGAATCGCAGCGATTCTAACCGACCCGCAGCGCAAGCCCGCAGCGTCAACCCCCAGCGCAAACTTACTCCCGCCCCTGTTCCTCGCTGCCGAACGGACTCTTGTCCTCCGCGCACGGCTCGCGCAGCCCATGCGCGCCCATCAGCCGGTACAGCGTCACCCGCGAAATACCCAGATCGATCGCCGCCTCGTTCAGCCGGTGCCGATGCCGCAGCAGCGCGATCTCGATCGCGCGTTTTTCGGCGGCCTCGCGCGCCTGTGCGAGCGTAACGGTTTGCTGTTCGCTGTAATTGCCCAGATCGAGATCTTCCGCGGCAATCAGCTTGTTTTCCGCCATCACGATCGCGCGACGCACCCGGTTAATCAGCTCGCGCACATTGCCCGGCCAGTTGTAGTTGTACATCGCCTCGATCGCCGAAGGCGTGAAGCCGCGAATCTTGCGCGCGCTGTCGCACTTGAACTTGTGCAGGATATGGTGCGCGAGGATCTCGATGTCCTTGCCGCGCGCGCGCAGCGGCGGCTCGTCAACGCGTAGCACGCACAGCCGGTGAAACAGGTCGGCGCGGAACTGCGCGTTACGCATCGCGCCTTCGAGGTCGACGTGCGTGGCCGAGATGATCCGCACGTCGACCGCGATCGATTCATGGCCGCCGAGCCGCTCGATCTTGCCTTCCTGCAGAAAGCGCAGCAGGCTCGCCTGGCTTTCCATCGGCAGGTCGCCGATTTCGTCGAGGAACAGCGTGCCGCCGTCGGCGGATTCGACGCGGCCGATCTTGCGCTGGTTCGCGCCAGTGAACGCGCCGCGCTCGTAGCCGAACAGCTCGGACTGCAGCAGATGATGCGGAATCGCGCCGCAGTTGATCGCGACGAACTGCGCGTGGCGGCGCGCCGAACGCTCGTGGATCGCCACCGCGGTCAGTTCCTTGCCGGTGCCCGATTCGCCGGAGATGAACACCGGCGCGTCGGTATTGGCGACCTTGCGGATGGTGCGGAACAGCTGCTGCATCGCGTCGCAGGTGCCGACCATTTCGTCGCCGTCATGCGCGGTATCGGGCGGCAGTTCGCTGTCGCACAGCGTGACCATGCCGAACGCGTGGCCGACCAGATAATCGATGGTTGCATGCGCAACCGGCAGCTTCACATAGTCGAAGCAGTAGTGGCGGATCAGCCGCCGCACGTCCGGATCGGCCAGCCGCTCCGCATTGGCGAGCGCGATCCAGCCCACCTGCTGCTGGCGCAGGCTCGCCTCCAGGGCGGCCAGATCGCGCACCGCGAAGCTCGCCATATCGACGATGCCCGCGCAGGTCGCGTCGGCCTTCATCAGGCGCGCGCTCTCGTGCGCCGAGCGCGCGACGCACACCGCCCAGCCGCGGCTCTTCAGATGCGCGACGAGCGTATCGTCCGGCGTGCGCGCCACGTACAGCAGCGTGCGCTCGGCCCGGGTGCCCGTGGCGGCGCGCGCGTCGTGCGCCGCCACGGGCGGCGCCGCGGAAGGCTCCGCGGGCTCCGGCGGACGCGCCACCGATAGCGGCACAGCGGCAACCGCAGGCTTGGGGACGGTAGTCAGGTGAGAGGAGTCGCGCACGATCGGCCTCGTATCGTTGGCACGTCAAAAGGTGTAGGGAAAGCGCACGCCGACCACGAAGTTCGGCGCGTCCGGCGTCAAGCCGATCGATACCGCGCCGTTGATCGTCAGGTGCCGGTTCACTACATGGTTCAAGCCGAAATTCAGCATCGCTGCGGTGGTCTGGCTGCCCGGCACATCCTGGTAGCTGCCGCCGGGCGCCTTGGTCTTCGATTCGGGCTCCAGCGCGAGCGTGTACGAGATGCTGGCCGAGTCCTTGTCGGAGAACGCCAGCGCGACGCCGCCGCCGAGCTGCACGATGTCGCCGAGCTTGACGGTGGCCGGCTGCGTCTGGCCGACCACCGACGAGATGTCGCTGAACGAGCGCGCCACGTTATACGTGTACGACAGGCTGCCGAACAGCACGACCGGATCGTAGGTCTTCAGCACCGACAGGCCGGCCGTGATGTTCCAGAAGCCGGTGCCGGTCGGCAGCTTGGTCGGCGCGACCAGGTTGGTGTTGTCCGCGGTTTGCTGCACGACCTTGATGCCGAACGGCGAGGTGCCGGTCGGTGCCTTGATGCGCAGGCTGCCGACCACGTCCGGCAGGTTGTTGCTCTCCTTCAGCAACTGGTAGTAGATGCCGAAGTTCACGTCGCCGATCGCATGCGAACTGACGCCCGCATCGGACAGCGTGCTCGCCGCGCCTCCGGCGCCGCCGACGATGAAGCTGCTGTGCCGGTACACGTACGGCACGTCGGCGTCGATGCTGATGCGGTCGGTCAGGCCGTAGCGCACGTCGAGGTCGGACATCAGCTGGTGCGACTTGGTCTGCCCCAGGTTGATGTTGCCGAGGAAGATCGCATCGAGCGCGAGAAAGCCCGACAGCTGCAGCTGGCGGCGATCGTAGTAGGTGTCGCTGATACCCCAGTCGAGCGTCAGCTTGCGGTCGAACAGCGGCGCATGTTCGCGCTGCACGACGGCTTCCTCCGCCTGGGTGCGCACCGGCTCGGCGGCCTTCTGCGTTTCGCCGATCGCCGTGGGCGGTGCCACCGGCGCGCCGGGCGCGGTCGACCCGGTCGGCGTCGAACCTTCGGGCGCCGGCGGGTTGACCGGCACGCCGGTCGCGGTGCCGCTCTGCGCACCCGGTGCGGGCGCGCCCGGCACGACTTGGGCAAGCGGTGGCAGCGGTACCGGCAGACCGTCGGCGCCGGGCTGTTCAGCCACGGCAGTCGAGCCGGGCGCACCGTAACCGGGCGCGCCGCGGCCGCGCTGCGACATTTCCAGGTTAGTCACTTGCCTCTCTAGCGATTGAATCTGCCGCTGCTGCTGGTCGATTACGCGCATCAGCGTATTGAGCCGCTCTTCGATCGACTGATTCGCGATCGCCTGCGCGGCCGCCCCCTGCGACAACGCAAATAGCATTGCCGCGGCCGGAATGGCCGCAAGCGCAACGCGCGGCCGTCTGGCCTTCGTCTCCGTCTTCATCTTGTTATTCCCCCGGTATTTCTGGCTGCGCGCCGCTGTTGTTATGCCTCGTGCAGCCGGTCTTCGTTCTGCTGTCTCCTGCCTCCTGATGCTCGGGTGGTGCGGCGGGTCGCGGCCCGCGCTATCTCCTTGAATTGATCGCGTTCTGCAGCGCCTGCATCACGCCCGCCTGGCGCAGCATGGCCGGCGCCATCTGCGCGGTTTGCAGATGCAGCTGCAACTGGTTGGCGACCTGCTGGTTGTTGCCGGCAATCTGCACCAGCTGCGCGATCGAGCCGGCCCGGTTCGCGCCGCCCGGCGCAATACTTTGTGTGGCGAGGCCGGCGGGCGTCTGCAGCGCGATGTTCACGCCGCCGTTGTTAAACGAGATGCTGGCGCGCACGTTGCCGGCGAGGTTGGCGGCGCTCGCGCTGGTGGCGTTGCTGCCGCCGGCGAGCGGCACGCCGTTGCTGAAGTCGATCTGCGCGCCGTTCATGCCGACGTTGCGATCGCCGGCCACCTGCGTGACCTGCGACACGCCGTTTACCGAAATGCTCTGGCCGCCGCTGACCGTCGCCGCCGGATTGGCGCCCATGCCGCCGTCGCCGCCGTTGATCACGCGCGCCATCGTGTTGACCGTCGCGCTCATCTGGTTCGCCGCGTTCTGCGCAACCGTCAGCGACCCTTGCGCGAGCGCGCTGGTGCCGTTCGGCAGATTCCATTGCGACAGCAGGTTCAGCACAAAGCCGGAGATCATCTGGCCGTTCGCGAACTTGCCGGTCTGGTGCGCGAGCACATCGTCGCCCACCGCCTGCCACCTGATTGCTTCGGATCCCGTATCGCGTGCCGCGAGAAACGCCGGCAGCGGCGCCGCATCCGCGGCCGGCGCGGCCTGCGCGGCGCCGGCGCAGCCGTACGCGAGCGCGGAGGCGACGAGCGTGCGGCCGATGGTTGAGAAAGTGTTCTTCATGTCTTGTCAGAACAGGTCTGCCCTGGTCAAGCCGAATTCGACGAAAGGAGTCGTGGCGGTGCCGGTCGCGAGCGCCCGCTGGCGCAGCTTCAGGGCCAGCGACTCGTTGTCCTGCAATAGCGGAGAATCCTCCCTGAACGGTTTGCCGACGACGGCGAACACGAGCCCGTTCCATGTCTTCGTGAAGTCTTCCTCGAGCAGGATGCGGTTGCCGAGCGCGGGGTCCGCGACGAACACGCGGCCGTCTTCGGCATGCTTGACGATCACGAAGTGCTCATAGCCATCGATGTTCATCAGCACCATCACGGGGATCTGCAGGTGATACAGCGCGTCCGCGCCAACCCGGAAGCCTCTGCCGCGCAGCCCGATGGTCTCGACGAACTTCTTCATGTCGAGCATCGAGAAGCCGTTCTTGACGACGACTTCGGGCGACGAGAAAGCCATCATCCGCTGGATCAGTTCCGTTTCCGGAATGTCGATGCCGTAGCCGAACTTCAGCAACGTCGCGAGCGCGGCTGCGCCGCAGCTGTAGTCGTACTGCTGGCTGACGATGTTGCGGTAGCGGATGTCCTTCATCGAACGTAACGTCTTGTGCAGCGGAATACCTGCGAGCGTAGACGTATCGATGGTCGCCTGTGCGTTTGCTGTCGCACATAAAGTGCTACATGAAAACGCCAGGGCGAGCGATAACGCCGGGAAGCGAACACACCCGGACATGCTGGTCTCCTGAAAGGCGCCGGCTGCTTCTGTGGCAGCCGGCGCAAGCCGTCGTGATGGCTACACTGCTTTTGCTTCTGTTGGTACTTCTACTAACCGCTCGTAGCGTGCGGCGTGCGGCCTGGTGCCCGTGGCTAGTGCCCGTTACGCAGCGCGGCGATCGCCATGCCGTTGTGCTGCAGGTTGCCTGCGCCGCCGGCGATGTTCACGCCGATGTTGCCGGACGCGCCTGCGAGCGTATTGGCGCCGAGCATGGCCGTACCCTGGAACTTGCCTTGCACCGACATCGTGGCGCTTTGCGCGTTGTCGTCCGTGGCGACCATCGCGGTGGTCATCGCGGTGCCCGCATTGGTCGTCGTCACCGCGCCGGCGAGGCTGTTGTTCTGCACGTTGCCGACGCCCGACGCGACGTTCACGCCGACGTTGCCCGTCACACCCGACAGCGAGCCGTCGCCGACCGACGCATTCATGTTCACGTTGTTGATCTTCGCCTTGCCCGCGGACGACTGCGTATTGAAGATCTGCGCGTTGCCGAATACGTTGCCGATGTCGACCGAAGCGAGCGCGACGTCGTTGCTTTGCGCGTTGCTGATGCCTTGCGCGACGTTCACGCCGAGGTTGCCGGAGACGCCCGATGCCGCGTTGTTGCCGGTGCCCGCATTGAGCGTGCTGGGAGCCTGCGTGTCGATGTACTGCGTGACGCTGCCGGTGGTCTTGTGATCGACGGTCGACAGCGTGTCGTTCACGTTATAGCCCCAGTTCTTCGACGCAGCCGACGAGGTCGAGTACGACGACGAGCCGGACTTCGAGTCCTGGCTGGTCTTCGAGTCGCTGTGCGCGTAGGTCACCGTGGCGCCGGCCGATGCGCTGCCCGAGCCGCTGTTCGCCGCATTGGCCGCCCAGCTTTGCGAGGTGTTGCGGTGTTCGCTTTGCGTATCGCTGTGGCTCTTGTTGATGTGGCCGGAGTCCGACGCACCCCACGAGTTCGACGCGGTCGACATATGGTTCTTGCTGTTCGAGCCGCTCGCGCCTGCCGAGAACTGCTCCGAGCCGCTTGCCTGGAAGCTCTTGCCGCCCCAGCCCTTGCTGTGTTGCTCCTTGTACGTCACCGAACCGGAAGCGCCTTGCGACACGGTGCCCGAGAAGTTGTTCGACTGCGAGCTGGTGTGCGTGTTGCCGTCGTTATGGGCGATCGCGCTGTCGAAGGTCGACGAGCTGTTGCTGTTGTGGCCGCTGTCGCTAGACTGGTGGGTTTCCTTCGAGGCGCTTGCCGCCGCCTGGTTCGCGTACGCGTAGTTGGCCGCTGCGGTCACGGTGGTGGTCGAATTGGCCGTATGCGAGCTCGACGACTGGTGCTGCGACGCATACTGCTGGCCGGTCGAGAACGAGCTGTTGCTCCACACGCTGTTCGAGCCGGTGCCGCTCACGCTTTTGGTCGTATCGTTGACGCGGGTCGTGATCGCGCCGCGCATATAGCTTTGCGCCATCGGATCGAGCGTCGCATACACCGAGACCGCCTGCGTATTGTTGACGACCGCGCCGGCGGTGCTCGACACGGCCACGCAGCCGAACAGGCGAACGAAGCCTTCGATGCCGACCTGCTGGCCGACCATCGTCGCGTTGAAGATGTAGGGGTTCTTCATCGAGCCGGCGAACGCGCTGGTCGACGCGGCGGCAAGGACGGCTGCAGCAATTAAAGTGCGCTTCATGATGTCGCTCCGATACTAGTTGTGGTCTAGAAAAGAGTGCCCGCCGGGGGACGGAGCACAAAACTGTTCGCCGTAGCGTTACCGGCGCCGGCTGTCTGGTTGATCTGTACGACCCCATTGACGTTGCGGAAGGCCTCGTTGGAAATCGTCGCCTCGCGCACGTCATGAACCCCGTTCGACTGGGCCAGACCGCCTCCCTTCGGGACCGCTGCGGACAGCACGCTATCCGAAACGGTCTCGACACCCACTGCAGCAGTGTTCAGCTGCACACTGTTGCGCTGGATATTTCCCGCCCCGGCCGACTGGTTCACCAGCACGGCGCCGGAGGTATTCGAAAACGCATTGCCTGAAATCGCGGTGCGCGCGCTCGTCACGTGTGCGACGGCGGCGGCGGTCTGCACACTCGCGTTGTCGCTGGCAGCGGGTGCATTGCCGGTGGTCAGCGACAGCTGGTTGGCCTGCACGTTGTTCAGGCCGGCGGCTTCATTCACGGTGATCGCGCCGGTCGCGCCGACCGCGGCGCCGGTGGCGATGCCGGCCTCGCCGGTGACGCGCGCGGCGGATTGCGCGAACGCGTCTGGCAGCGTGCAGGCGAGCAGCGCGGCGAGTGCGGCGGCGCTGAGCGCTGCGCTGCGGTTGCGACTGCCGCTGCCACTGCGGTTGCTGCGGCGAATTCGAATGCGAAGCGGCGCGCTCATTTCAAACCTCCGAGGGCGCCGCTCAACGCGCCGCCGAGCGGCGCGAGCGCGCCCGTCACCGTGGTCGACACGGTGTTGCCGATGCCGGCGACCGGTGCACCGACACCGCTCGACTTCAACGCCATGTTGTTGCCGGTCGCGCTGCCGCTGAGAATCTGCGTGACGGCCTGCATGCCCGAGTTCACCAGCACGCCATTGGTCGCCACGCCGCTCGAGCCGCGTGCATTGGTCAGATCGGTATCCGACACCAGCTGGGCCATCGCCGGGTTGAAGCTGTTGGCGGGGAAAGTGGTTGCGCGCGCAATCACCGGCTGCTGGTCTTTCGGTACTGAGTCGTAGGCGATGCGTGGTTCGACCGCGCGCATCAGCACGATGTCGCCGGGATTGGATTGCTGCGCGTGCGCCGGCGCACTGATCAGCATCAGCGCGGCGACTGTGGCAACCGCGGCTGCTGCGGCACCTAGTGAGGCGAGCGGGGCCTGCGCCGGCGCAGGCGCGCGACGGCACCGCGACGTTTTAAACGAAGCTTCGAATGAGGCGATCATGTCTTCCCCAGTAGCGTTCTCTGTTCTTTGCTGCCGATCGAGTGGTCTCTCGCGTGGCTTGCTGTTTTGCTGCGTTACATCGGTGTCATTTCCTCAGATAGCTGGCCGCGTTGCCTTGCGCAGTACGCGCCGCATCGACTGGTATCGGCAGCGGCGCGGGCGGGGCGATCTCGTCCCACAGCGTCACTGCGTTGCCGCCCATCGAGCGCGGCGTCGCGGCGATCATCGTGAGCCCGGTCGCGCCGCCGCGTTGTTGCGCGAGCACGTGGTCGTCGAGTGGATTGCCGTTCATCGAAACGACATCGGCGGGTGTATTCAAT
>DATLOW010000365.1:0-10851 GCA_035536055.1 Paraburkholderia sp.
CTCAGATGCGCTTCGATCTGCACGTTCGGAAAGCGCTCGCGGAATTCGGCTAGCACCGGCAGCACGCGATAGTGTCCATACGGCGTCGGCATGCTGATGCGCAGCACGCCGCTCGGCGTGGTTTGCTGGCCGGTTACTTCGCGTTCGGCGTCGGCTAGCTGATTGAGCGCCTCGCGGCATTGCTCGAAGTAGCGGCGGCCCGAATCGGTCAGCCGGATCTGCCGCGTGGTGCGTACGAACAGCCGCACGTTCAGACGTTCTTCGAGGCGCGCGATCGAGCGGCTCACCGCCGCCGGCGTGACGCTCGCGGCCGTGGCCGCCAGCGTGAAGCTGCCGAGTTCGGCGGCGAGGCAGAACAGCTCGATGCTGCCCAGCAGGAGGTCGTCGAATTTTCGTTGCATGTGATGGCTCCCAGCGGCACGGCGGCACGCGTGACGTTGATGCGACGAATGCCGCCAGCCGTTGTGCGCGCAACTTCCGCATCATACGCAATCGGCTTGTGCGGTGCCCGCAGATCAGGAAGCGAACTGGAACTGCTCGAACGCGTGCAGCTTGCTTTCGATCGCGGTCTTCAGCGCCGCGCGTTTGCCGCGGACGAGCCAGTGCCACTGCTGCATTTGCAGCTTGCCGCGCTCGCGATCGGCCTTCAGATCGACGACTGCGACGATTTCTTCGTCGACCAGCACCGGCAGGCCGAAGTAGCCGTACAGGCGCTTTTCCTTTGGCAGATACGCTTCGAAGCGGTGCTCGTAGTTGAAGAACAGCTGCAGCCGCTTGCGCTGGATCACGAGCGGATCGAACGGCGACAGGATGTGCACGCCTTGCGCGGCCGCGGGCGCGTCGGCGAGCGTTTGCGGATCGGCCCAATGTTCGAGCTTGCCCGCGCCTTCGATAGCGACCGGAACCAGGCTGCCGGCGCGCACGCGCGCGTCGATTGCGGCGCGCACCAGCGGCTTGCGTTTCGCGTTCAGATGACAGATCGAGTCGAGGCTGACGACGCCCTGCGCGCGCAGCGCGCGTTCGAGCAGGTACGTGGTCGACTCCTTTTCGGTGGCGCCACGCGGCAGCCGCTCCCAGTTGAAGTGACGCTCGATCAGCTCATAGGTTTTCAACATGCCGGCGCGTTCGCTGATGGTCAGCCTGCCGGTGAAGAACGCCAGCTGCAGCGCACGCTTCGACGGCTTGCGGCTGGCCCACGGATGGTCCTTTTCGACCGGTTCGTCGTCTTCGATATCGCGGATCGACAGTGCGCCGTGCTCGCGGATGCGCGCGATCACCTTGCGCAGATCGGCCGGCGTCACCGCGTCGAACCAGCTTTTCGGCGTCTTCTGATGCATCTTCATGTCCGCGATGAAGTACTTCAGGTCGCGGGTCGGCACGTACGACAGCGCATGCGTCCAGTATTCGAACACGGTCTTGTCGATGCTTTGTGCCTGGCGCAGATGCGCGCGCCGGTACTGCGGAATGCGGGTCCACAGGATGTGATGGTGGCAGCGCTCGATCACGTTGATCGTATCGATCTGCACATAGCCGAGGTGCTCGATCGCCGCGAGCGTGGCTTGCGCGTCGCCGCCGAACGGTTCTTCGCTGTCGAGCCGTTGAGCGCGCAACCAGATGCGGCGGGCGGCGTCGATGGAAAGCGGTACGGGGGCAGCGGGAGCAGGCAGGCGCGGCATGGCGATATCGGGAACGATCGGTCCACCGATTTTACGCAAAACGATGCCGGTGCGCGCGCGTGCACCAGCCATGCGCGCGTCACGGGTTCGTCGGCCATCGTTGCGCGGGCGCCGGAAGTAACGGCTATGCGCCTTGTCTCAGCACCTGTGCAGCCGCAACCATGTTCTTCAGCGCCGGAATCACTTCGTCCCATGTGCGGGTCTTCAGCCCGCAGTCGGGATTGACCCACAGACGTTCCGCGGGCACACGGCCGGCTGCCTTCTTCATCAGATCCACGATGTGCTGCTGGCTCGGGATGTTCGGCGAATGGATGTCGTACACGCCGGGCCCGATCTGGTTCGGATAGTTGAAGTCGTCGAAGGCGTCGAGCAGCTCCATATCGGAGCGCGACGTCTCGATCGTGATCACGTCCGCGTCCATGTCGGCGATCGACGCAATGATGTCGTTGAACTCCGAATAGCACATATGCGTGTGGATCTGCGTTTCGTCGCGTACGCCATTTGCGCTGATGCGGAACGACTCCACCGCCCATTGCAGATACGCGTGCCATTGCGCGCGCCGCAGCGGCAGCCCTTCGCGCAGCGCCGCTTCGTCGATCTGGATCACGCGCACGCCCGCCTGCTCCAGCTCGAGCACCTCTTCGCGAATCGCCAGCGCCAGCTGGCGGCAGGTGACCGCGCGCGGCTGATCGTCGCGCACGAACGACCAGTTCAGCATCGTCACGGGGCCCGTCAGCATCCCCTTCATCGGTCGCGCGGTTTGCGACTGCGCATAGCGGATCCATTCGACGGTCATCGCACGCGGCCGGCTGATGTCGCCGAACAGGATCGGCGGCTTTACGCAGCGCGAACCGTACGACTGCACCCAGCCGAACTGGCTGAACGCATAGCCTTCGAGCTGTTCGCCGAAATACTCGACCATATCGTTGCGTTCGGCTTCGCCATGTACGAGCACGTCCAGACCGAGCGCTTCCTGTTCGCGCACTGCGCGTGTGATCTCGCGTTGCATCGCGGCCCGATAGCCGGCCGCGTCGAGCACGCCGCTCCTGAACTGGCTGCGCGCCGCGCGGATGTCCGCGGTCTGCGGGAACGAGCCGATCGTCGTGGTCGGGAAGGGCGGCAGATTCAGCTGCGCTGCCTGCTTTTGCGCGCGCTGCGGGTAGGCGCTGGCGCGCTGGCCTTGGGCGGCGTCGATGCGTGCCAGCGCGGCTTTGACCGCGGGGTTATGCACTCGCGGCGACTGGCGGCGCCGTTCGATCGCCGCGGCATTCGCCGCGAGCTCGGCGGCTACCGACGCACGGCCGTCGTCCAACGCGCGGGCGAGCACGCTCAATTCGTCGAGCTTTTGCAGCGCGAACGCAAGCCACGCACGAATCTCCGCGTCAAGCTTCGTTTCGCTATCCAGATCGACCGGCGTGTGCAGCAGCGAGCACGACGGCGCAAGCCACAGCCGATCGCCGAGCATTTGATGCAACGGCTCGAGCCACTGCAATGCCGCATGCAGATCGGTCTTCCAGATGTTGCGGCCGTTGATTGCGCCCACCGACAACACCGACGAAGCCGGCAATTGCGCTGCAGCTAGCGCGATTTCGCCGCGCGCGTTGATCGCGTCGATATGCAGTCCGTCCACCGGCAGCTTGCACGCGAGTTCGAGGTTGTCGCGCAGCTCGCCGAAGTAGGTGGCGAGCAGCAGTTTGACGCGGCGCGCCTCGAGTGCGGCGTACGCGGTCTCGAATGCGTCGCGCCACTGCCGCGCGAGCTCGGTGACGAGTGCGGGCTCATCGATCTGCACCCACTCGACGCCGAGCGCCGTGAAGTAGTCGAGCAGCGCCGCGTACACCGGCAGCAGACGCGGCAACAGCGCGAGCCTGTCGGAATCGTCTTTTGCCTTGCCGAGCCACAGATACGTCACCGGTCCGATGATCACCGGTTTCGCATTGATGCCGAGCGCACGTGCTTCACGCAGTTGCTCGACCAGACGCGACGGGTCCAGCGAAAACTGCGTGTTCGCCTCGAACTCGGGGACGATGTAGTGGTAGTTGGTGTCGAACCACTTGGTCATCTCGCCTGCGGCGACGCCCCCGCAGCATGCGGCATGTTCATCGGCGCCCGACGCGGAGCGCCCGCGCGCGACGCGGAAATAATTGTCGAGCGCGTCGCCGTGGAAGCCGCGTACGCGCTCGGGCAGATTGCCGAGCGTGAAGCTCATGTCGAGCACCTGATCGTAGAACGCGAAGTCGCCGACCGGCGCCGACGTGAGGCGCGCCTGATGTCGCCAGTGACGGGCGCGCAGCTGTGCGCCGGTTGCTTCGAGCTCGGCGCGTGAAGACTGGTTTTTCCAGTACCGCTCAAGTGCGAACTTCAGTTCGCGTTGCGCGCCGATGCGCGGAAAACCCAGATTGTGTGTGGTGACCATGGTTCGTTTCGCGTTCAGAAGGAGAGTCTGGCTGCGATGATAGAATTTTCGATGTATGAATAAAAATTGATTTATTTCATACATCGATTATTTGTGTTCATGGAGGGCGATGTGCTCGAACGCAGTCATCTGATGGTCGTCAGGGAGATCGAGCGGCAGGGTTCGCTGACGGCCGCGGCCGATGTGCTGAACATCACGCAATCGGCGTTGAGCCATACGGTAAAGAAACTGGAGCAGCAACTCGGCACGCCGCTGTGGACCCGCGAAGGACGTTCGATGCGTCTCACGCAGGCGGGGCAGTATCTGCTCGGTCTGGCGAACCGGCTGCTGCCGCAATTCGAACATGCCGAGGCGCGCATCAGGCAATACGCGCAAGGCGAGCGCGGCACGCTGCGCATCGGCATGGAGTGTCATCCGTGCTACCAGTGGCTGCTGAAGGTGGTGTCGCCGTATCTGGCGCACTGGCCCGATGTCGACGTCGACGTCAAACAACGCTTTCAGTTCGGCGGCATCGGCGCGTTGTTCGGCTACGACATCGACGTGCTGGTTACGCCCGATCCGCTGCAGAAGCCGGGGCTGCGCTTCGTGCCGGTGTTCGACTACGAGCAGGTGCTGGTGGTGGCCGACGCGCATCCGTTGGCAGGCGAATCGTATGTGACGCCTGCGCAGCTGGCCGACCAGATTCTGATCACCTATCCAGTCGACCTCGACCGGCTCGATATCTACACGCAGTTTCTGATGCCGGCCAACGTGGTGCCGAAGCGTCACAAGGTGATCGAAACCACCGATATCATGCTGCAGATGGTCGCCAGCGGCCGTGGCGTGGCCGCGCTGCCGCGCTGGCTTGCCGAAGAGTACGGCAGCTGGATGCAGTTGACGCCCGTGCGCCTCGGCAAGAAGGGGATTGCCAAGCAGATCTATCTCGGCACGCGCGAAGCGGACCAGGGCATCGATTATCTGACGGCCTTCGTCGAACTCGCGCGTGAGGCGGATACGGGGCAGGCGCGCATTCGCGCTTAGTGGCGCGTGGCTGGCGCGTGGGCGGTCGGATCGTGAATCAGAGCAAGCTGAAGCGCTAACCGATCTGCCGCTCGCGCTTGAACGCGAGCGCTTCGCCCAGCAGTTCCGACACGAAGCCGAACAGCGCACCGGTGACCAGCGCGGCCGCGGCGACCAGCGCAGGATTGGTGCCGCCCGCGGTGGCGATCGCTTTACCGGTTGCGACGGTGGTGCCGACCGTCGAAGCGAAACCCCATACGATGGCGGGCAACACGTCGAGCAGCTTGATCTTCGATGCCTGCACCATTGCCGCGCTGCCGATGCCGACCATCACCGCAACGGCAAGCGCACTGCCGCTCGTCGACGAAATCACCAGCAAGGTGGCCGAAGCAATCGCGAGGCCGGTCAGATTCGACGCGACACTCTTGATCAGACCCGCGCGCCCGCCGCCCAGCACGAAGAACGACGCCCACGCGATGAAGGTCACCCATACGGGGACCGGAAACACGGTGCCGGTAAGCCACGTGTCGGCGACGGCAAGGAGGCCGATGCTTGCCGTGTATGCTTCCGCTTTTTTCATCTATCCGCTCCTTTGTCGAGAATGGCCGTCACGCGTGTGCGTGTGGCTGTCCCGGCTGAGCGACATTTGCGCCAGTTTTTTGCGGATGTCTGTGATGGCGGACCGATTGGCGAGAATTGCGCGGATTGCTTTCCGCTTTGGTGGAAAGGGTGGCAAACGGCCATGCAGGCAGGCAACGGTCACAACGACGCTTGCGGGGGCGCGCGCCGAATCCGGTTGCGGGCGGGGCACTGCGCGCTGACACTGGTGCAGCAAACGCCCAAAACCGTGCATGGATCGATGCGTTGCGAACGCGCTATCTAGCCGCTCGCGTCACTGCGCGCCGAGCTTTTTGATCAGTGCATCGAGCGCGCCCAGTTCTTCTTCGGTCAGATCGGTCAGCGGCGCGCGTACCGGACCTGCGCTGCGTCCAACCAGTTTCGCGCCGGCCTTGATGATGCTGACCGCGTAGCCGGCGCGGCGATTGCGGATCGCGAGGTACGGCAGGAAGAATTCGTCGAGCAGCTTGCCGGTGGTCGCCTGGT
The DNA here is from genome assembly GCA_035536055.1 of Paraburkholderia sp. GTDB lineage: Bacteria > Pseudomonadota > Gammaproteobacteria > Burkholderiales > Burkholderiaceae > Paraburkholderia. The sequence continues at coordinate 6,196 of DATLOW010000365.1, forward strand.
CGTTCGCGGCGATCGCGCGATAGAACTGCATCGCGGTCTTCGGGATGAAGTTGAACACCGCCGACGAATACACCGGCACGCCCATCGCCTTGTAGGCCGCGGCATACACTTCAGCGGTCGGCAGGCCGCCCAGATACGAAAAGCGGTCGCCCAGACGCCGGCGAATCGTCACCATGTTTTCGATCTCGCCGACGCCGTCCTTGAAACCGATCAGGTTCGGGCAGCGCTCGGCGAGCGGTTCGAGCGTATCGGCGGTGAGTCGCGAATTGGCGCGGTTGTAGATGATCACGCCCATTTCCGGCACCGCGCGGCAGACCGCTTCGGCATGCGCGGCGATGCCTTGCTGGCTGGCTTCGGTCAGGTAGTGCGGCATCAGCAGAATGCCGTTCGCGCCCTGGCGCTGCGCTTCCTGCGCGAAGGCGATGGCGACGCGGGTCGGGCCGCCTGCGCCGGCCAGGATTGGCACCTTGCCTTTGCAGACCGCCGCGGCGGTGCGTACCACCTGCGTGTAGTCATCGTGCGTCAGCGAAAAGAATTCGCCGGTGCCGCCCGCCACGAACAGCGCCGACGCGCCATAGGGCGCAAGCCATTCGAGGCGCGCCGCGTACGTGTCGGCGCGAAACTCGCCGGCCGCGTCGAAATCGGTGATCGGAAAGGACAGAAGGCCATCGGAGACGATCTGTTTGAGTTCCTGCGGTGTGGTCATAGTCGGGGTATCGAAGAGATTTTCTTATATGTCATCGTACGACAACAAATGTCGCGGCTCAATTGAATTTGGCGGCATAATGGCTGTTTCAGGGTAAATACCGCCCATTTGCCTGTATCCCATGTTGTAGGATGACGTATAAATAAAAGGATCGCGGCCGCTCGCATCGACATCATCGGGCGGCCAAATATGCGGCCCTCGATCGTCTCAAGGATTCATGCATATGCAACAACCCCCGCACTACATCCGCGTGCACCCTAACGACAACGTCGCGATCGTCGTCAACGACGGCGGTCTGGGCGAGGGTGCCGTGTTTCCCGATGGGCTCGCGCTACGCGAACGCGTGCCGCAAGGTCACAAGGTGGCGTTGACCGATCTGGCCGAAGGCGACGCGGTGATCCGCTACAACGTGGTGATCGGCTATGCGCTGCAGGCGCTGCCAAAGGGCAGCTGGATCAATGAACACGTGATTCGCATGCCTGAGCCGCCGGGCCTCGACGATCTGCCGATCGCCACCGTCAAGGCGCCCGCGATGGCGCCGCTCGAAGGCTTCACGTTCGACGGCTATCGCAATGCCGACGGCTCGGTCGGCACGCGCAATATCCTTGCGATCACAACCACCGTGCAATGCGTGGCCGACGTCGTGCAGCACGCAGTGACGCGCATCAAGGCCGAATTGCTGCCGAAGTACCCGCATGTCGACGACGTGGTGAGTCTCGGCCACACCCACGGCTGCGGCGTGGCGATCGACGCGCCCGACGCGATGGTGCCGATCCGCACGGTGCGCAATATCGCGCTGAATCCGAATTTCGGCGGCGAGGTGATGATGGTCAGCCTCGGCTGCGAGAAGCTGCAGCCCGAGCGTCTGATGCCGCCGGGCACGATCCCGATCGCGGCGGCCGCCGCATCGGCGGGCGATACCGCGCAGCCAGCACACAGCGATGCGAACGGCGACGTAGTCGTTCTGCAGGACGAAGCGCACGTCGGCTTTCAGTCGATGCTCGAATCGATCATCAGAACCGCCGAGGGCCACTTGCAGCGGCTCAACCAGCGCCGCCGCGAAACCTGCCCCGCGTCCGACCTGGTGGTCGGCGTGCAATGCGGCGGCAGCGATGCGTTCTCCGGCCTGACGGCCAATCCGGCGGTGGGCTTCGCAACCGACCTGTTAGTGCGGGCCGGCGCCACCGTGATGTTCTCGGAAGTCACCGAAGTGCGCGACGGCGTCGACCAGCTGACCGCGCGCGCGGCCAATCCGGAAGTCGCCGTGGCGATCATTCGCGAGATGCAGTGGTACGACGCCTATCTGAAGCGCGGCGGCGCCGACCGCAGCGCGAACACCACGCCGGGCAACAAGAAGGGCGGCCTGTCGAACATCGTCGAAAAGGCGATGGGCTCGATCATCAAGTCGGGCAACTCGGCGATCTCCGGCGTGCTCGCGCCGGGCGAAAAGGTCCGCCAGAAAGGCCTGATCTATGCGGCCACGCCGGCCAGCGATTTCATCTGCGGCACGCTGCAAGTGGCGGCCGGCATCAACCTGCACGTGTTCACGACCGGCCGCGGCACGCCGTACAGCCTCGCCGAAGTGCCGGTGATCAAGATGGCGACGCGCTCCGATCTGGCGCGCCGCTGGCACGATCTGATGGACCTCGACGCCGGCACCATCGCCACCGGCGCCGCCACCATCGAGCAGGTGGGCTGGCAGCTGTTCCAGCTGATGCTGGAGGTGGCAAGTGGCCGTCAGCCGACCTGTGCAGAGAAGCTGAAACTGCACAACGCGCTGGTGCTGTTCAATCCGGCGCCGGTGACCTGACGCGCGCCGCATGCTCGCAGCCCGGCCGATCCGATTTCGATGCACATACAACCAATCTATCCATGACCGATTCGAACCGTGACCGCGCCGCGGCACACAAGCCTTTCCGTCGTCTGCTGCTCACCGGTGCGGCGGGAAACCTGGGCCAGCAGCTGCGCGGCGCGCTGGCCGCGTGGGCCGACGTTGTGCGCATCAGCGATATCGCGCCGCTCGGCGCCACGGCGGCGCACGAAGAAGCGATGCCCGTCGATCTGGCGGACAAGCACGCCGTTCACGGGTTGCTCGAAGGCGTCGATGCGGTGATTCACCTGGGCGGCATTTCCGTCGAAGCGCCGTTCGAAGACCTGCTCGAAGCGAATATCCGCGGCCTGTACAACCTGTATTCGGCCGCGCACAAGCATGGCGTGCGGCGCATCGTGTATGCGAGCTCGAATCACGCGGTCGGATTTCATCCGGTTACCGAAGTGGTCGACGTCGACGCGCCGCTGCGTCCCGACAGTCTGTACGGCGTCACCAAATGCTTCGGCGAATCTCTGTCGCGCTACTACTTCGACCGCTTCGGGCTGGAGACCGTGTGTCTGCGCATCGGCTCGTCGTTCGAGCAGCCGAAGAATCCGCGCATGCTGGTCACCTATCTCAGCTATCGCGACTTTATCGAACTGGTGCGCTGCTCGCTGTTCACGAATCGCGTCGGGCACGCGATCGTATACGGCGTGTCGGATAACCGTATCAAGTGGGTGGACAACACGAAGGCGTCGTTTCTCGGCTTTCGTCCGCAGGACAGCTCCGCCGAATTCGAGCATCTGTTTCCGGTCGGCGCGCCAAGCGCGGAACTCGACGATCCGACCCAGCGCTACCAGGGCGGCCCGTTCGTGCTAGCCGGCCCGATGGAGCCGAAACAGTGAGTGGCGCAGCGAGCGCGCGCGTGGAGCGTGTCGAGGCGGCCGGGCACCGGCCGGCGCAAGTCGGCGAAAGCCCGGTATGGCGAACCGCGGAGCAGGCGCTGTACTGGGTGGATATCCCGGCGCGCAAGATCGTGCGGCTGCAGCTCGATAGCGCGGAGCGCGCCGAATGGCTGCTGCCGGAGCAGGTCGCATGCATCGCGTTCGATCGCCATGGCACGGTGCTGGCCGGCTGCGAAAGCGGTCTCTTTGCGATCGCGCTGAGCGAGCCGGGCTCGGGCGCTGAGCCGGTGGCGGCGGCGACACGCCGGCTGGCCGCGCCGTCATTTCCTTGCGACGGCATGCGCTTTAACGATGGCCGTTGCGACCGGCAGGGACGCTTCTGGTCCGGCACGATGGTGATGGACATGGCGGCCGCGAACCCGGCCGGCGCGCTATACCGGTTCGACGAGCACGGTGTGCTGTCGGCGCCGGTGGTCGATGCGCTGATCACGCAGAACGGCCTTGCATGGTCGCCGGATGGCGCGACGATGTATCTGTCCGACTCGCATCCTTCACGCCGGCTGATCTGGGCGTTCGACTACGACGTCGACACCGGCGCGCCGCGCAACCGGCGCGTGTTTGCCGATCTGCATCACCATGCGGGTCGGCCCGACGGTGCCGCGGTGGACGCCGACGGCTGCTACTGGACCTGCGCGAACGACGCGGGCCTGCTGCTGCGTTTCACGCCTGCCGGCAAGCTCGACCGTCAGATCGCCGTGCCGGCCGCGAAGCCTTCGATGTGCGCATTCGGCGGACGCGATCTGGACACCTTGTTCGTCACGTCGATCCGCCCGGCGGCGAATGCCGGCGAAGCCGACGGGCATCTGTTCGCGGTGCGCGCCGGCGTCGGCGTCGGCGGGCTGCCTGAGTCCGACTATGCGGCCGTGCTGTCTGTGCTTTGAGCGCGCGCGACGAGAAGGATTTTTAGTCTGACGCTATTCATCACTCATCGTACAACATAATAATTGGGAAGCTGCAACGGCGTTCCCACAATATGGTCATAAGCGGCGCCGTCTAGCCACGCACACACGTGTAAATAGTTATAGCGGTTAGCAATTCATGCGATTTGCACGTCCGCGGTGCGGGTAAATACTGTCTGTACAGCTCATCTTACGTTTTATATTCTTCGTACGTTGTCGTACAACATATAAGCACAGAACAACGTCTTTTTCAAATTCCCACTGACATCCGCAATC
>DATLOW010000366.1:0-24052 GCA_035536055.1 Paraburkholderia sp.
CGATGCTCGATGCTTACCTCGCGCTGAAGGAGCAGGAACTGCAGCGCGTGCGTATGACCACGCACCCGGTCGAATTCGAACTGTACTACTCGCTGTAAGCGGCGATGCGCTTCGCCGGTCCCCGGCGAAGCGCGCGTCCCATTGCGCTCACAGCGCGACGAAGTGATCTTCGGTCACCTGGTCAAAGGCGATCGGTTCGGGCACGAAGCCTTTAGGGCGAATCGGGCTATGAGATTCGACTTCCTTGAGGATTGCCTTGAAGTCGCGCTTACGGTCGATGTCGGGCACCGGCACGGCCTCTAGCAGGCGCCGTGTGTACGGGTGCTGCGGCTGGTTCAGCACGCGGTCGCGCCGTCCGATTTCGACGATCCGGCCGCGATACATGACGGCTACGCGGTGGCATACCCGCTCGATCGACGACATGTCGTGCGACACGAACACATAGCTGATCCGATGTTCGCGCTGCAATTGCTCGAACAGATCCAGCACCTGTGCGCGTATCGACACATCGAGTGCGGCCACCGATTCGTCGGCGACGATAACCTTCGGATTCAGGCTGAGTGCGCGCGCGATGCAAATCCGTTGACGTTGGCCGCCTGAAAACTGATGAGGATGCTTGTACATGGCATCCGCCGGCAGGCCGACCTGACCAAGCAGATGGGCAACCCGCTCGGCGCGTTCGGCGTGCGGCATGCGCATGTGAATCAGCAGCGGTTCGCCGACGAGATCCAGCACAGTCTTGCGCGGATTGAGCGATGCATACGGATCCTGGAAAATCATCTGGATCTCGCGCCGTGCCGTACGCAACGCTTCGCCTTTGCAGCCGTTCAGCTCGCGGCCGAGCAGTTTGATGCTGCCGTCATAGTCGAGCATGTTGATCAACGCCTTGCCGGTTGTCGATTTGCCGCAACCGCTCTCGCCGACGAGGCCGAGTGTTTCCTCGGCGCGCAGTTCGAAGCTGACGTCCTCCACTGCGTGAACGTATTGTCGCGGGCCGCGCAACGGGCCATCGCGCATTGGAAAGCGCACGCTCAGATGCTCGATCTGAAGAATCACCGGCTGGTCGGTACGCGGTTCCGGTGCAGGCATCGTGCCGAGCACCGGCACCGCCGCCAGCAGTTTCTTCGTGTAGTCTTTCTGCGGATTCTTGAAAATCTGCCTCGCGCTCGCGAGCTCCTCCAGTTCACCCTGTTGCATGACGGCAATCTCGTCCGCCATTTCCGCTACCACGCCCATATCGTGCGTGATCAGCAGCAACGCGGTGCCGAACTCGCGCTGCAACTCGCGCATCAACTGCAGAATTTGCGCCTGGACGGTGACGTCCAGCGCCGTGGTCGGTTCGTCGGCGATCAGCACGCGTGGTTTGCACAGCATTGCCATCGCGATCATCACACGTTGGCGCATACCGCCGGACAGTTCGTGCGGGTATTGATCGAGCCGTCGCGCCGCCTGCGTCATATGCACCGCTTCGAGCATTGCGAGGCTCGCCTGGCGCGCGGCACGCCGGTCGACGTGTTCATGGCGCCGCAGCGTTTCGGCCAGTTGCCCGCCGATCGTCATCAGCGGATTGAGCGACGTCATCGGCTCCTGGAAGATCATCGCAATCTGGTTGCCGCGGATAGCCGCCATTTCAGACTGCTTCAGCGCGGTGAGATCGCGGTTCTCGAAGCGTATCGTGCCGCCAGCGATACGCAGCGTATGCGGCAACAGGCCCATGATCGCCAGCGACGTGATCGACTTACCGCTGCCCGACTCTCCGGCGAGACATAAGGTCTTGCCTGCCTGCAGCGAAAAGCCGACGTCGCTGACGAGGCGCCTGCTGGCGGCTTTCTTGCCCGTCTCGATCGACAGCCGTTCGACCTGCAACACCGGCGGTTGCGCCGCAGTGGACATAGACATCCTCAGCAAAACACGATTTTCGGAAAGTAGAACGACACGACCCAGTTCGGCATGTCGACGATCTCGCTGATGCGCAAATCGCCGCATACGGAGCACAGCATGTACGCCTGTTCGGCCGGCATGTGCTGCGTGGCGCTGAGCCAGTCGACGGTGCGGCTGACGGCATCCCGCGCGGCCTGCATCAGGTCCGGTCCGATGCCGGTGAAGACTTCGTAGCCGGCCTGATCCAGATGGCGCGTCACGGGGCCCGGCGTGCTGAAACGCGGGGTTTCAATGGGTTTCGATTTGATCAGGTCGAGCGTGACTACCACTTTCATCGCACTCTCGATGGCGGTGCCGCACACTTCGCCGTCGCCCTGCGCCGCATGCGTATCGCCGATCGAGAACAGCGCCCCGTCGACCTCGACGGGCAACCACAGCGTCGTGCCTGCGGCCAGGTCGCGAATATCGAGGTTGCCGCCCACGCGCCGCGGCGGCACGACCGAATGAAGTCCAGGCTCCGCCGGCGCCACACCGATGGTGCCGGCGAACGGCTTGAGCGGCACCTTGGCGTATGACCCAAATGCGGCCGGTGCAAGGCTTTCGCGATCGTAGTGCCAAAGCGCGAGCGCCGGCTCTTTGAACTGGTCGGCCAACAGCCCGAAGCCGGGGATGTTGGCGGTCCAGCCAAAGCCGCTCGGCTCGAAGCGCTCGATCCTGATCTCGAGCACGTCGCCCGGTTGCGCGCCTTCGACATACACCGGACCGTTGACCGGGTTGATCGTGTCGAACGGTAAGGTCGCCACGTCGCTCGCCGTCGAGCTGGCAGTGAAGTGAGCGTTGCCGGCATCGCGACAGTCGAACTCGATGCTTTCGCCGGGAGCTGCGTGCAGCACCGGCGCCAATGCGTTGTTCCAGCCGTAGTGATGCTGCAGGCCGTGGATCGTCTTGACCGGACAGAGTTTGCACATTTACTTGACCCAGATAGCCGAGTAGTTGACCGGGTAGTGGACCGGATCGACGTAGAGCGCATCCGCGCCGCCCATGCGTGGCGAGCGCACGGTGATGCGCGCTTCGTTGAGCACGGGTACCCAGGGCGCATCGGCCATCGCCTGGCTGTAGATTTTGGTCCACGCGGCGGCACGGGCAGCGCGCTGATCGTCCTTCACCATGCCGTCCGCGCTGGTTGCAGCGGCATCGAGCGTCTTGTTGCAGTAGAGGGACCAGTTCCATCCGCCAGGCGTCGCGCTCGAGCAGCTCAGGATGGGGCCGTAGAAGTCCGACGGATCCGGAAAGTCGGCGAGCCAGCCCATGCCGCCCGACCAGATCATCGGCGCCTTGTCGCGCGTGCCGCCAGCCGCAATGATGTTGCTCTGGTCGAGCGACTTGAGCTGCACGCGCACGCCGATCTGCGCGAGATCCTGCTGGATCGCCTGCGCGATACGCGGCTGCGGATCGGTGTTCATCACATACAGCTCGGTGTCGAAGCCGTTCGGATAACCGGCCTGCGCGAGCAGCTTCTTCGCGCCGGGCACGTCGTACGGATAGCCCTTGAACGACGCGTCGTAGGCCGCCATGCCCGGCGGCAGGATCTGGTTGGCAGGCTTGGCGCGGCCGTTGATCAGACGGATGATGTGATCCTTGTTGACCGCCATATTGATGGCCTGGCGCACCTTCACGTTGTCCAGCGGCGGCATGGTGGTCTTCAACGTGATGTAACTCGTTTCGAGCTGCGCGCCGACTACCAGCAGGCCCTTGTATTTCGGATCGGCGCGGAACTGCAGGTACTGCGCCGGCGGTACACCGTCGCCGGCGATGTCGACCTCGCCGCGCTCGAGGCGTAGCAGCGCGACGGACGGGTCCTGGCCGATCTCGAACTTCATGCCGTCGAGGTACGGCAGCCCCTTCTGGAAGTAGTGCGGATTCTTCCTGAACACCAGTTCGTGGCCCAGTTGCCAGCTGACGAGGCTGTACGCGCCGCTACCTAGCGGATGGTGCCCGAAGTCGTTGCCGGCCTGCTCGACCGCTTCCTTCGGCACTACCGATGCGAAGTTCAGCGCCAGCACCTGCAGGAAGGTGGCGTCAGGGTGGCTCAACGTGAATTGAACAGTGTAGTCGTCGACGACCTTGATGCCGGCGAGGGCCGTGGTCTTGCCGTCGGTCACGGCCTGATAGCCGTCGATCGCCGAGAAGAAGCCGGAGCCCGGACTTTGCGTCTTCGGATTGACGGTGCGTTCCAGCGAGTATTTGACGTCGCTCGCTTTCATTTCGCGACCGTTCTGAAACAGCACGCCGTGCCGCAGCTTGAACGTATACACCTTGCCGTCCGGCGACACCGTGTAGCTGTCGGCTAGCGACGGCACCAGTTCCGTGGTGCCCGGCTTGTAATCCAGCAGCCGGTCGAACAGGCTCTTGATCACCGACCAGTTTTGCCAGTCGTAGCCAATCGCCGGATCGAGCGTGGTCAGGTCGTTCTGGTAGGACACGACAATGTTGCCGCCTGGTTTAGCGGTATCGGCGGATACCGCCGACGCATAAAGCACAGCAGCGGCGATCAGCGTTTGCGTAAGGAGATGTTTTTTCATGGCCTTTTTCGTTCTGGTTGCGGAGGGCGGACGCGGTCAGTGATGCGACAGGTTGATGCGTGGGTCGATAAACGGAATCACCAGGTCGGCAACCAGATTGCCCAGCAGGATTGCAATCGCCGACAGCGTCGTCATGCCGACGATCACGGGCGTATCGACCTGCTGGATGGCTTGCCAGGTCAACTGGCCGACCCCAGGCCAGCCGAACACCGATTCGACGACCACGAGGCCGCCCATGAAGTAGCCGATGTCCATGCCGATCATCGGAATGATCGGCATCACCGCGTTGGGCAGCACGTGGCGGAACACCACGCGCCAACGCGTCAAGCCCTTGGCCCGCGCCGTGCGGATGAAGTCCTGATGCAGTACCTCGAGCATCGACGAGCGCATCATGCGCGAATACCAGCCGCTGCCGAGCACCCCGAGCGTGAGCGCCGGTAACACGAGGTGCGAGACGCCGCCGTATCCGCCGATCGGCAGCCAGCCGAGCTTGATGGCGAACACGTACAGCATCAGCATGGCGGCGATGAACTGGGGTGCCGATACGCCGACGAACGAGAACATCATCAGGAACCGGTCGAGCGGCGTGCCGCGCTTGAGCGCGGACAGCATGCCGAGCGTGAGCCCGATGACGATCTCGCACGCGATGCCGCACACCATCAGCTGCAGCGAAGGCCCGAGGCGCGAAAACAGCAGCAGGCTTACATCGGTGCGCTGCACGTACGAGTGACCGAGATCGCCGTGCAGCAGCTTGATCAGGTAGTGGACATATTGCAGCCAGAACGGCTCGTCGAGGCCGAGTTGATGCCGGATGCTGGCCAGCATGTCGGGCGTGGCGTTGCGTCCCGCGATCTGTTGCACCGGGTCGGCCGGCAGCAGGTACAGCAACGCGTAAGTGATGAATGCGACACCCAGCAGGATCAGTATCGAATGCGCGATGCGGCGCACGAGGAAGCGCATCATGTCAATGTGCCTCTTTCAACGTGGGGTCGAGTTCGTCGCGCAGCGCGTCGCCGAGCAGATTGAACGAAATCGACAGCAGGATGATCGCGATGCCCGGGAACAGCACGAGCCACGGCGCGGAACTGAAATAGGTCTGGCTCTCGAAGATGATGTTGCCCCAGCTCGGCATCGGCGGCTGGACGCCGACGCCGAGATAGGACAGCGTCGCCTCGAGCAGCACCGTCGTCGAAATGCCGAGCGTCGACCACACGAGGATGGTCGGCAGCAGATGCGGCAACAGGTGCGAGAACAGAATGCGCGCCGGGCTCGCGCCGAGCGCCCGCTCGACCACGATGAATTCGCGCGCGCACAGCGCGACCGTTTCCGTGTAGATCACGCGTGCAATCTGCACCCAGTTGACCATCGCGATCACCATGGCCACGATCCACAGACCCGGGCGAAATACGGCAGCGAGCGTAATCGCGAGCAGCAGCGCGGGAAAAGCCATCATCAGGTCGGCACAGCGCATCAGCAGCGTGCCGGGCCAGCCGCGCAATGCGCCGGCGACCAGACCGACCAGCGTGCCGAATAGAACCGCCAGGCCGTTGGCCACCACGCCGATCAGCAGCGACGTGCGGGCGCCGAAGATCAGCCGCGACAGCAGGTCGCGTCCGAGCAGGTCCGTCCCGAGCCAGTGAACGTGATCGGGCGGCAGCGGCGCGCCCTCCAGCGTCAGGCCCTCGGCGAGTTGCTGCATCGGATCGAACGGCGCGATCCACGGCGCAAAGATGGCGAGACCCGTGATCAGCACGATGAAGGCGAGCGCCAGCGCCGTCGACGGTTTGCGGGCGATGCGAAGCAACGTCTTCATGACGACGTACGGCGGCTCGTAGCCGCGCGATTGAGGAGGTCGATGCAGACCTCTTCCACGCTGCGATGCGTTTTCATCGATAGCGAGCGGATGCGTTCGAAGGCCTGTGCTTCGGTGAGGTTCAGATCCACCATCAGCCGCGCGATGGCTTGCGCGACGAGCGGACGGCTCGCGAGTTTTTCGCGCAGTGTCGCGTTTTGCGCCTGCAGTTCGCCGAGCCGCTCATGCAGTGCGAGCGCCATCATCAGCGTGGTGTAGACGGAGCTTTGCGTAATCGGGCGGTTGAGGATCGCGGTGGCCCCGAGCGCGACGCCGCGCTGGATTTGCGACAGCGTGTCGAGCTGGGTCAGAACGATGATCGGCACGTTGCGCGCGCGTACCTGAGCGAGCGTCGCCGGGCCTTGCACGCTATCCAGTTCGACGATCGCGGCAAGGCAGTCGTCCGGCACGTCCGCTTCGTCCTGTTGAATGCTCAACCATTGAACGCCGAGGCGTTGCAGGCTTTTTTCGAGGCTCGCCAGGTTGCGCTCGCTGCAGTCGATCAGCGCAACGCGGTGCCGTCCGAAATCGGGTGGGAGGTTCACTTCACGATCCTCAGACGCCGCAACGCGGCGTCGGTTGAAAATTCCCGGAAGGTCTGCAGACTGGTCGTCGTCAGGTAGGGGTCGGCGTCGATCGGCTGCGCTTCGCTATGCACGATGCGGAAATGCTCGCCGTCGAGTTCGGCGATATGGCAGGGCAGTGCGCTGTGATTGTTGCGTGAGCAAAGACGGATCTTGCCGATTGCCGTGTCGACCGGCATCTGGTGCAGATACTCGAGCATCGCGGCGGGATCGTCGCTGCCGCAGGCCTGCCGGGCATCTGCAAAGAGCTCGATGGAAACGTAGGCGCAGGTGTACAGATGCGACAGACGGTCCGGTCCGTGCAGCGTGCGTTGTTGCAGCGTGAAAGCCGGCTCCGACGGTTCGAAATAAGGGCCGGCCGTGAACAGGCGCAGTGCTTTCATTGGGCCGACCTTTTCGAGTTCGGCCTCGGTCAGGTCATAGCTGAGCACCGGCAACCGCAAGCCTGCGCGCGCGCAGGCCGCATCGAGCCCGCGCAGGAAAAAGTACGAAGACTCGCCGACCAGGTTGTTGAGAATGAATGACGGTGGATGGCCAACCAGCCTCGGGAACAGTTCGGCGATACCCGCCGTCGATCCGAGGTGCACGTAGCGCTCTCCGAGCACGTTACCATCGGCCATCTGCAGCGCATCGCGCGTGATGCGATTACTCTCCCAGCCCCACACGTAATTCGAGCCGATCAGAAAAGCGCTCTTGCCGAACTCGCCGATCGCATATCGCAGCAGCGGCAGCAGCGCCTGATTGGGGCAGGCGCACAGATAGACGACATTTTCACTGCTCTCGAATCCTTCGTAGGAGCACGCGTACCAGAGCAGGGCGTCGTGTTGCTGCAGGTCGGGAATCACGTCTTTGCGGCTGGCCGAGGTCGTCGTGCCGAAGATGTGCCGCACGCCGCGACGTAGCAGATGCACCGCACCTTCGCGATAGCGCTCGAGTTCGCCGCGCGGATCGTATTCGAGTGCGCGCAGTTCGAACCCATAGCGGCGCTGCCGGTTCAGGTCGGCAATCGCATGGCGTGCGCCGGCGAGCGAACTCTGGCCGAGGCACTGATACGTGCCCTCGCTCGATAACAGCAGTCCGATCGTGACCTGGGGTTGCGTCAAGACGTCTCCATAGCGGCCAATAAAAAAGCCTGAACCGCCATCGCTGGCTGGTTCAGGCTTCGTTGCCTGGTATTCCGGTATTCGATAAAAGTCTTACTGACGAGTCCGCCAAGCTTTGGTTATACCAAAGCATGAAGCGTGCCGCCTGAGTCGCCGCCCGATATGGCGTGCACAGGCTTCGACTTGGTGCGAAAACCGTAAGACTCTGACCAAATTGGGGAGCCTGCCACCTGGCTGCGCCGAAAGCGGGCGCGAGTCGCTATGCGTTTCGGGTGCCAGCCGCAAAGACTTTGTCGGCTTGCTCGCTCAGAAATGCCCTGAATTTTTATTAGCCGATGCTTATCCTGACTGCCAGTCTTTCATGCAAGAAATTAAGAGGCTATGAGTGGGTAAGGCTTTGCGATGAAGTACGAGACGAAGCCCAATTGGAAGATGCATTTCCGACAAAAAAAGGCGTCCTCGCTGCGTGTTATAGACGTCGCAGCTTATATTGCAGCCGTTATTTGCCCTTGAAAGCTGCGTCAAACCGGCGAGCATGTGATCGCAAGGCTTAACGAGCAAGCCAGCGACTCCGCTTCACGCGTAACCCTCTCAAGAAGGAAGCACGGTGAATCACGAATCACTCAAGCCTACTATCGTGCTGGTGCACGGTGCCTTTGAAGACTCGTCGATCTGGAATGCGGTGATTCAACGGCTTCAGCGCGCAGCCTACCCGGTCGTCGCCTTTGCCAATCCGCTGCGAGGTGTGGCGGTCGACGCTGCGTATTTGCGTAGCGTGCTGAACCGCATCGAGGGGCCGATAATCCTCGTGGCCCACTCCTACGGCGGCGCCGTCATCACCCAGGCCGGCGCCGACGAGCCCAAGGTCAAGGGCCTCGTCTATGCGGGTTCGATTTTGCCCGCCGCAGAGGAAGCTCCGCGCGTGTTGATCGAGCGGTTCCCGGGCAGCTCTTTCCTCACGTCCACCTATCCTGTCCCCTACACGCTGCCCGACGGCACCAGCGGCGCCTATGTGTTTTATGAGGCCGACAAGTTCCACAGTCAGGCAGCCGCCGATGTGCCGGCGAGCGAGGCCGCTCTGATGGCCGCCACGCAACGGCCGATGGACGTGGCCTGTCTGACCGACGCACCGACGTCCGCCGCATGGACGAGCAAGCCCACCTGGCAAATCGTGACGCTGCAGGATCTAGCGATTCCTGTGGCCGAACAGAGGTTCGAAGCGGAGCGTGCCGGCTCCCACGTGATTGAGGTGGACTCTTCGCATGCCGTCACCGTCTCTAACCCGGACGTCGTGGCCGACGTGATCGAACAGGCCGCGCGCGCAGTCGTCAAGTAACGGGCGCTCTGCGGACTGGTGAACGTCCGTCGCAGTGGATACGGACGGCTACCGGCCGAAACACCGCCGCGGCGCCCTGCCTTTAGAAGCGGTGACGTATTCCCGCAGTCACCGCGACCTGGTTGGCGGTCGATGACGCACCACCACCGCCGGACGTGTTGTTGATCATCGCTCCGATGATCTGCCCATTCACGCCTTCGCGGTTCATCATGTGTTGATATTCGCCCTGCAGGTAGACGGTGGTGAGCTTCGACAGATAGTAGGCCGCTTGCATGTTCAATTGCCCCCACTTGGGCTGCGAGCCAGAGCCGAAATTCGCCTGGGTGTACGTGTAGCCGCCGGCAAAGCTCAGGGCTTGCGTTAGCGTGTAATGCCCGTTCAGTTCAAAGTTCTGGAAATGCACGCTGTTGCCGCCGAAGGAAACGGTCTGACCGGCAGTCGACGGGTTGACGCCGAACCCTTGGGTCAGGTTCGTCTGTGAATAGATGAACCCGGCCGTTGCCGGACCGATGGCGTAATTCACGCCCGCGCCCCAGGTTTGCTGTCGACCCGCAAGCAGCGTGTTGTCGCCGGTGACGGCGCCGGCGCTGTTGACCGATGCAAGTGCCGCAGCGGGCGTCGTACCCGACAGGCTCTTGTTCAATTCCAGATACGCTGCGGCGATCGTCAGTCCGCCATGCTTGTATGACGCTCCAGCGCTGTATGCGCGATTGTTGGCGAACTGCCCGGCGGTATTCGAGAATGCGTACGTTCCGCCGAACTTGAGACCATTGAAATCGCGACTCTCGTACTTGACTGAGTTGTTCAGGCGGAACGAATTATCCAGGTTGTCGTTATCGAACGGATGCGACGCGAACGTGCCGCCATACTGCTGTCCTGCGAGTCCGAGCGGCTCGACGTAGTCGACCATGCTGTCGTATTGACGGCCCAGCGTAACCAGACCGAACCTGGAGTCCGACAATCCGACGAACGCCTGGCGGCCAAACTCGCGGCCCCCTTGGCCAAGCGTTCCGTTGTTGGTGCTGTAGCCTCCTTCCAGCGTGAAGACGGCGCTCAGGCCGCCTCCCAGATCCTCTTTACCACGTAAGCCCCAACGGCTCGAATTGACCGAGCCGCTCGTTTCCTGCCAGTTGGCGTGGCCTTTGACATTGTTTGTGTAGGTTATGCCGGCGTCGATCAGGCCGTATAGCGAGACACTGCTTTGTGCGTGCGCAGCGGATGCGAAGAGGCCGGGCAGTGCTGCCAGCACGATGGTCTTTTTCATAGTCGTAGGAATTGGATCGCAAATGCTTTTTTATGAGGGGAGTACCTGCGACTCGTGCCACGTCGAACGTCGATTGGCTTCGAGCCGGCGTCTGCGGCGACGCCGGATTGAATTTAGCGGCACGTAATAGCCGCGTGAATTGCGGTTCGGCTCATCAAATTGCTCGATCGGCTCACACGTAAATTCGGTGAGGCCCTGACGATGGCAAGCGGCGATACGTCGAGGCCGAACGACGTCCTGCGGTAGTGATCTCGCATCCTGTCTTCGCGAACGTCATGGATTGCCGGGACAGACCTGGTGAAAAGCCGATGCTGTAATGCCCACAGATGCTGCGCAGACGTTCTCGAGTGCTCGCAGCAATGTGATTCACAGAGCACTGGCGAGCGCTGGCAACGCGGTTTTCGCGCGGCGAACTGGTTTCATCATGGGCTGACAGAAAAGATGAGCATCACTGCGCTTAGACAGAGTTTCGCCGTGGCTACGGTCACCGTGCCGACTGCATGTGTGTTCGTCGCGACTATGTCGCGCTTGTAGCATCGTCTATGTCGGGAAGTTCGAAGGAAACATCATCTCGGTGTTGTGTCTCGAACCCATCGATGCAGTGGTTGCTTGAGCGCGCCGGCTTCCGGCCGATCGGCATCATGCCTTGCGCCGATCGTGAACTGGTTGCGCCGGGGGAAGTCACGCACGTCAATGAGATTCTGTATGCGAAGGTGTATGCCGATGCTCCGCCATTGCGTCGGTGAATCGGGCCAACATGACGAAGAGCGTAAGGGCACTATGGGATCATTTGTGCCTGGACTGAACTTCAGTGTGTGTTGTCGCTTTGGTCTCGTCGGAAGACACACGAAGCGTCGTGAACCGACTAGGCTTCGTGCACAAGCCTTAGCTCCCTCGACGTGAAGCGGGCTTCACCGGGGTTACCCAGCGCGTTAAAGCGGCAAAGCATTCGACAAGCGCCGCAAGCGAGTCGGAAACGTCGCCTGCCAGAATCAATAGGTCGTCGCGATACTCGTCGAGCGATAGCTGTTGCAGCCACTCGCGGTTAACCGCGTAGTCGATGTGGAGTTCCGAGATGGCGAAGACACGCATGCTGATCCTGTCGGAATTCATCAATCAGGCGAGCACCGTAGCACGGCTACGTCGAATGCGCTTTTTGAGTCGAGCGGCGTGATATTGCACGCGCGCAGCGTAAATGGCGGCGACGCGTGACGCACGCACAGCGCGCACAGATAGGTCGGGCGCGGGCGTAGAAGCCAGAAGTGCGGCGGGGTGTCGTCCGCGATTTGCGGCGGCGGCGCGAAGCCGATTGATTTGTCGCCTTCGACGGAGAACGAAAAACTGTCCAGCGGTGTCGATAGCCCGGTGCCGAGCGCCTTGATGTACGACTCCTTCAACGTCCAGTACGTGAAGAACGCTTCGTCGAATTCGTCGGCTCCAACCGCGTTCAACGCAGTGCGTTCGCTGGCAGCGAAGCTGAAATCGGCAAGTGCGGAAGTCGCTCGACGGGTCTGCAGCCGCTCGACGTCCACGCCGATCGCGCCGCGCTGTGCGACGGCAAGCGCGATCAGCCCTTCGGTGTGACTGATATTGAAGGACAGCTCGGGATAGGCCACCAGAAACGGGCGGCCGTATGCGTTGGTCCTGAAGCGCAACTCACGCGCCGGCACCGACAATCTTTCGGAAAGGATGCTGCGCACCAGCCAGCGCGTGGTCGCAAAGTCGCGGCGCAGTTTCGGAAACAGGAACCGGTCGCGCCGGGCGCGTTCGTCTTCACTGAGTATCGCCTCTGCTTGTTGCTGGAAAGCGCTGTCGCCGGCTGTTTCGGCATCGACGAACCATAGATCGATCGTGTCGTTCACGTTGAAGACTGCCTGTGCAAACAGGCGGCGCCTGCCGCCATCCGTGCCATAAAGGCTCGCTGGAAAAAGATTCAAGGCTGTAGAGACTCTGCATATTAACCCCGAAATCCGTCTGGATCGGTGCATGTATCTATGCGAAATCGCGCAACGGAGCCTGCTCGGGCATCTATCGGTCATTTGACCGATACCGGCAAAACCCCGGCTCCGTCATTCTGTGACTCATGGGCAGCGGGCGCACCGAGACAAACGAGCCGTGCTGCCCCTCATTCACCATTCTCGACAGAAAGGATCCACGATGAAACGCCTCAGTATTGCTTTTGCCGCTGCGCTGCTCTCCAGCACCATGGCCATCGCGGCCCCGGCCACCGCGCCGGCCCGCATTCGCGGCACGATTTCGTCGGTCGATGCCGGCAAGATCGTGATTCATACCGCGGCAGGCCAGGATCTGCCAATCGTGCTGAACGCAGACACCAAATACCTCGGCGTGATTCAGTCGAGTCTCGACAAGGTCGAGCAGGGCAGCTACATCGGCACAGCAACCAAGAGCGTCGGTCCGACGCAGGTCGCGCTCGAAGTCACCGTGTTTCCGCCGGCCATGAAGGGTATCGGCGAAGGTCACTACGCGTGGGACACGCTGCCCGATACGACGCTGTCCGGTCATTCGAATACGTCGAGCGCGATGACCAACGGTAACGTCGTGTCCGTGTCGGCGCCCTCCGGTGCGACAGTCAATAGTGCGATGACGAATGGCAATGTCAGCGCAGCGTCTGCGCAGAACGGCGTGAAGAAACTGACGGTTTCCTATAACGGCGGATCGCAAACCGTCGTGGTACCGCCGACGGCACCGATCGTCACGTTTCGGCCGGGATCGACCGCGGACCTGACCAAGGGCGCGGCGGTGTTCATCCAGGGCGCGACGAATGGCGGCGAAACGACCGCGGGTCTGGTCGCGGTTGGAATCGGCGGCGTAAAGCCCCCGATGTAAGCGGCCGCGCGACGTTGCCGCCGATTGCGATGCCCTTCCTGAATTGAGGAGACGCCTGATGTCCGACCGCCAAAAGCCGTCGCGGCCCGCCCATCCGGTTCCGGTCCGCGTGATGCATTGGATCGGCGTGTATGCGATGGGATGCATGATTTTTAGTGGATGGGAGATCTACAACGCGTCTCCCGACCTGCCGTTCGTGTTTCCGCGCTGGGCAGGTCTCGGCGGCTGGTTAGGCGGCGCGCTGGCCTGGCATCTGACGGCGATGTGGGTGCTCTGCATCGACGGACTCGCGTATCTGGCCTACGGCTTCGTGTCCGGCCACTTCGGCGAAGATCTTCGTCCGCCGTCGATCGGCGCGTTTGTACGCGATCTCCATGCGGCGCTGCGCTTTCGCCTGACGCATCGGCTCGGGCATTACAACGCGGTGCAGCGCGGGCTCTACGTCGGCGTGCTCGCGGCAGTGGTCGTGCAGGTCGCCACCGGCTTCGCGATCTGGAAGCCGGTGCAGCTCGGCTGGCTCGCGGCGGCATTCGGCGGCTATCCGCTCGCGCGTCATATCCATCTGGCAATCATGCTTGCGATCGTTGCATTTGCGATCGTTCATGTGACGCTCGTCGTGATCCATCCGAGCACGCTGAAAGCGATGATCGTTGCCGCTCCCCGTGAGTCGGAGGAACAATCATGACGGACCAGCGCAAGCGCGTCGCCGTCGACGCCGACGACATCCGCACGGAACTGCTCCGTGCGAGCCGCCGCGGTTTCCTGCGACGCACGCTCTCGCTCGGCGGTCTGGCGTTGTTGAGCGGCTGCGATCTGTCGACGCATTCCGGCGTCGATGCCGCGCTCGAGACGGCGCTTCGCTTCGACGACCGGATTCAGGCGGCGTTGTTCGACCGTCGCCGCCTCGTGCAGACCTATCCGGCGAGCGCGATTACGCGTCCGTTCCGCTTTAACGCGTTCTATCCGGACTGGCAGGTGCGCGAGGTGCCGGACGGGTGGGTGCTCAACGTCGCGGGACGCGTCACCGACAAGCGGGCATGGACACTCGCCGCTCTGACGGCGCTGCCGCAGGAAAGCCAGATTACCCGGCATATCTGCATTGAAGGCTGGAGCCAGATCGGCCAATGGAGCGGGGTGCCGCTGCATGTATTTCTGCGGCGGGTCGGCGCGGATCTGAGTGCCCGCTACGTTGCGTTCACCTGCTTCGACGGGTATTCGACCAGCATCGATATGGCGAGCGCGCTACACCCGCAAACCCTGCTCGCACTCGACTTCGACTCGCAACCGCTCGAGGCTCAATGGGGTGCTCCGCTGCGTCTGCGGATTCCTACCAAGCTCGGCTTCAAGAGCGCAAAGAATATCGAGGCCATCGAGGTGACCAATGTGTTTCCCGGCGGCTATTGGGAGAAGCAGGGGTATGACTGGTTTGCCGGGGTTTGACGCAGATCCGGGTCTAGCGAGCTTCAGATCGAGTCAACCACGCAAGGCAATTGCGCCACAGCCGCTCGTAACCTTGCCACGCCGAGAATTCCGGCGGTAGCCAGTGCACCGACATATCGCTGGTCCATGCGAGCGTCCGGCCCGCGCCGAAGCTTCCGGCAACAAGCAGCGGATGACCGGTATCGGGCACGCTCGCGATCAGTTGCGCATCGGGCTTCAATTCGACTTCGTTATAGCCGAGCAGATGCGGCCAGTCCGCACCCAGACCTTCGATCACCGGATGCGCCGCAACGATTTGCGGCGTGAAGCCTTCCGGCACCTCGACGCGATCGTCGTACGGCAGGCAACGCACCGGCAACACGTCTTCCACGGGCGTATTGCGAAAGCGCGCGCTGCCGTTGATGCCCTGAAAGCTCAGATACCCGCCGATCATCATCAGCGCGCCGCCGCCGTCGACATAGTCGCGCAGCAGCTTGAGCCGGTTCGGCGTGCGCATGCTCTTGATCCATGTGTCGGGGTGCAGCAGCAGCGTATTCGCGCCGATGTCGGAAAGGATGATCGCATCCCACGCGTGCAGAGCGTCCAGCGTCGCGGGGAAGTGCGTTTGCGCGTCGTGGCTCGGCATATGCGTGACGGCATAATCGCCTTGCTCGAACAGCTTCAGGAACGCATCCGCGCCGCTATGGTGAGTGATCGATGCAAACTGGTCGAAACCTTTCGCATGCGTCGCGGTTGAGGTCCACGATTCGCCGGCAAGCAACACCTTCTTTTTCATGCGATTTCCTTGTGCAGGGGAGTTGACGAGCGGGCGTTCGCGCGGCTCGAGAACACCCGTGCCGGGTTGGCGATCAGCATCGTTTCGATGTGCGCGTCGGTTACGCCATGCCGTTTCAGGCGCGGCACGAAGTGCTCGAGAATGTAGCCGTAACCAAAGCCGCCGTAGCGGGTCAGCATCATCTTCAGGAACACGTCCTGTGAAAGCAGCACGCGGTCTGCATAGCCCGCGTCGATCAGCGCGCGGATCGCCCGCGCGTTTTCCTCATCCGACGGCGACTGGGCCTGTTCGTCCGCGTAGTAGTAGTCCATGCCGATCATGTCGTACTCGAGCCATGCGCCGCGCTGCGCCAGCGAGTGCTGATACGCGACGTCGGACAGGCTCGGATTCATATGGCACAGCACCGTGTGCTGCAGGTTCGCGCCTTCTGCCTCGACGATGTCGAGCACCCGGTGGCCGTGCCGTACCCAGCCCGGCAGGTGCACCGACAGCGGTACGCGCGTCGCGGCGCTGGCGCGCGCGGCGGCGCGCAGCGATTTCTCCTCTTCGGCCGTGAAAGCGGCGGATACACCGATCTCGCCGATCAGACCGGCGGCGACGTCGGGTTTTTGTTCGAGCGCGCCGACTTCGAACATCAGCTGTGCGGCGAGTTCGTCGACGGAACGATCGCGCACATAGGCCGGATGCGAAGCTTCGAGATAAAAGCCGGTCGACATCACGACGCGCAGGCCGGTGCGCCGCGCGACATCCTGTAACGCGAGCGGATTGCGGCCGATGCCGATGTTGGTCGGGTCGACTACGGTCGCACCGCCCAGTTCGCGAAACTTCATCAGTTCTTCGACAGCCAGATCGACGTCGACGAGCCGGCAGTTGTCGCGGTTCATCAGCGGATTCATGCGCAGCGCGCCGAGGATGCCGATATGCACCTTTTGTTCGCCGAGGTGGCGCCCCGCGCAGCACGCGGGCGGCACCCACTTGTTCGATGCATCGATCAGGATGTGCTCGTGCATCAGCGTGATGCCCATCTCGCTGACGGGCACCGGGCCCAGCACGGTCATCACGTATCCGCTGTCGACGCCGACGGTCGGTTGACCGGGCGATGGAACCGGACTGCCAGGGGACGTTGTCATCGCTTACCTCGGGTAAACGCGCATTAAGTAAAGCGCTTTATAAAATCTACGGCGAGTTTCGCAGACCGTCAACCCGTCAAAAAAGCGCCTCGGTATCTTGGCCGCAACACGCACCGAAAACGAGAACACCATTTTGGTGCTTGTTTTAAGCGCTTTTCTGCGGAACTGCGTGGGCATCTCACGCTGCCGAGCGCAGCAAAAAATTTTTTCAATCAGCTTGACAACGGATATATGGCTTCCTTTAATCCGTAAAACGCTTTACAAGCACCGCAGCAGTAACCCGTCATTCACGATCTTTCTGCGAGGTACGCGTGACGCAACGCCGTTTGATACCGGGTTTAAAGGATGTCGCACGCACGGCGGGTGTTTCGATGGCCACCGTATCGCGCTACCTGAACGCCAACCTGGTGTTGCCCGCCGATACCGCGCATCGCATCGACAGCGCGATCCGTCAGCTGGGCTATGTGCCGAACCTGCATGCGCGCAGCCTCAGCCGCGGACGCTCGGACACGATCGGCCTGGTGATACCGACCATCTCCAACCCGTTCTTCGCGCTGCTTGCCGCGGCCGTCGAAGAAGCTGCCGAAGCCAAAGGGCTAGGCGTGCTGCTGAACGCGACGTCGAACAACGCGAATCGCGAGCTGCAATACGTGACGCGGATGCGGCGCAACCAGGTGAGCGGCCTGCTGTTCGTCAGCGCGCATTACCACACGCCGGAACTCGTCGAGGCGCTCAACGATACGCGCGGTCTGGTGCTGATCGACGAAGACATCCCGGGTGTGCGCAGCGCCAAGGTGCTGTACGACAACTATCACGGTGGCTGGCTCGCCGGCCAGCATCTGGCCGAACAGGGGCATCGGCGCATCGCGTTCATCGGCGGTCCGTCGGAACTCGCGAGTACGCGCGACCGTTTCGCCGGCCTGCGGGATGCGGCCGCGCAGGCCGGTGCCGAAGTCACGTTCGAAATGTACGGCCCGTATACCCCCTCGCATGGCGAAGAGGCGGCGCGTGCGCTGCTGAGCCTTGGCCGTCCGCCGAGCGCGGTGTTCGTATCGAGCGGCGAAATCATGATCGGTCTGCTCGATGCGCTGCACCGCGCCGGCATCGCCGTGCCGGAACGTCTGTCGCTGATCGTATTCGACGATGCCGGTCCGCTGCATCTGTTCGACCCGCCGTTGACGGCGATCCGCCAGCCGATCGCCGAACTGGGCGCGCGCGCCGTCGAGCTGATGCTGGCGGCGTCGCAGGGCGACCCCTCAGAAACCGAAGTCCGTCTTCCGGTGGAGCTCGTGAAACGGGCTTCCGTCGCTCCGCCGACATCCATCTGACAGCTTGCCCGTACTCTGGAGGAACTATGAACAAGGCACTACGTATTGCGTTTGGCTGTTCAGTCGCGCTATTGGGTCTGGTTGGCTTCAGCGCACCCGCGCCCGCGGCCGACACGCCGACTTACGCGCTGATCGTGATCAACCAGCAGGCAGCGTTCTTCAATCAGATGCGCGCCGGCGCCGAGGAGGAAGCGAAGAAACGCGGCGTGAAGCTGGTGGTGTTCAACGCCAACGATGCATCGTCCGCTCAGGTCAATGCGATCGACGACTACGTGCAGCAGAAGGTCGACGGCATCGTGGTCGACGCGATCGACGCCAACGCTGTGCGCGGCGCGATCCGCAATGCGACGGCGGCCGGTATTCCGGTGGTCGGTCTCGATGCGGTGCTGCCGCCCGGGCCGCAGAAGTCGCAGGTCGCCGTCGACAACACGGTCGGCTCGAAGGAACTGGCCGCGCGTTACCTCGACTATCTCGCGAAGAATCCGCAAGGCACCGCGCGCATCGGCATCGTCGGCGCGCTGAGCTCGGTGATCCAGAACACGCGGCAGAAGATCTTCCAGGACGTCATTACGGCAAGCGGCAAGGTGACGGTGGCCGGCGTGGTCGACGGACAGAATACGCAGGACGTTGCGCTGTCGGCCGCCGAGAACCTGCTGACGGCCAATCCCGATCTGGACGCGATCTACGCGACCGGCGAGCCGGCCATGCTGGGGGCGATCGCGGCGGTGCAGGCGCAAGGGCGTACCGGCAAGGTGAAGCTGATCGGCTGGGACCTCGCGCCGGAAGTGATCCGCGGCATCGAGCGCGGCACGGTGCTCGGCGTGCTGCAGCAGGATCCCGCTTCGATGGGCCGCGACGCGATCGTGCAGATCGACAACGCCCATCGCGGCAAGCCGGTGCAGGCGGTGGTGACCTCGCCGGTGACCTGGGTGACGAAGGCGAACGTCGGCGCCTATCGCAGTCTCTTTGCGGCGAAATGATCATGCAGGCGCTCATGACGAGGCAATCATCGCAGTCCCCCGAAGCCATGCCGCCGCGCGTGCCGGTGCTGGCAATGAAGGGCATCCGCAAATCGTTCGGTTCGTTCCCCGCGTTGCGCGGCATCGATCTCGACCTTTACCCGGGCGAGTGCGTCGGTCTGATCGGCGACAACGCCGCAGGCAAGTCGACGCTGACCAAGGTGATGGCGGGTACCTATCTGCCCGATGCCGGCACGATTCATGTAGCCGGCGAGGAAGTGCGCTTTAGCGGACCGGCCGATGCGCGGGCCCGTCACATCGAAATGGTCTATCAGGACCTGAGCCTGTGCGATACGGTCGATGTGGTCGGCAACCTGTTTCTCGGCCGCGAACTGTGCAAGGGCGGCATGCTGCAGCGCAAGCGCATGCAGGCCGAAGCGCGCACGCTGCTCGACCGGCTGAAGATCCGCATTCCGAATCTGACCAACACCGTCGAGCAGTTGTCGGGCGGCCAGCGGCAATCGATTGCGATCGCGCGTGCCGCGTCGTTTTCACCGCGTGTGCTGATCATGGACGAGCCCACTTCGGCGCTTGCCGTGGCGGAAGTGGATGCGGTGCTGGATCTGATCAATCGCGTCAAGGCGCAGGGCGTGGCCGTCGTGCTGATCACGCACCG
Source organism: Paraburkholderia sp. (assembly GCA_035536055.1). Lineage (GTDB taxonomy): Bacteria > Pseudomonadota > Gammaproteobacteria > Burkholderiales > Burkholderiaceae > Paraburkholderia. The sequence goes on from DATLOW010000366.1 coordinate 19,758, forward strand.
GTTGCAGGATCTGTTCCGCGTCTGCGACCGGATCGCCGTGATGTATGAAGGCACCAAGATCGCCGAGCGTCAGCTTGACGAGACGAGCCTCGAAGAACTGGTACAGCTGATCGTCGGAAGGAGACACGGATGAGCACCACGCCTTATACCGAGCGCGAGCTCGGCTCGCGTTCGCGTGACTACTTCGCCAACCATGCGCAGGTGTTGTCGATCGCAGGCTTTTTTGTCGGCTGCTGCGCGGTGTTTGCGCTCGGCAGCGGCACGTTCCTGACGGCCGGCAATGCGCTGAACATCCTGCGTCAGCTGGCGCCGATTCTGGTGGTGGCGATCGCAATGACCTTCGTCATCACGACCGGCGGTATCGATCTGTCGGTCGGTTCGATGGCCGCACTGACCAATGCGCTGGTGGCGATCCTGATCCAGCACGGCGTGCCTTGGCCTGCCGCGGTGCTCGCGACGCTCGCGCTCGGCGGCGCGGTCGGCTGGCTGCAAGGCTGGATTTCGGCAAGCCAGGCGATCCCGTCGTTCATCGTGACGCTCGCAACGATGTCGACGCTGCGCGGCATCGCGCTTTATTCGACCAAGGGCTTTTCGGTGCCGATCGAGCCGGGCACGGGCTTCGACTTTATCGGTACCGGCTCACTGTTCGGCGTACCGGTGCCGGCGCTGATCGCGGTGCTCGCATGCGTGTTCGGTTACGTGTACCTGAATCGCGGCCGCTATGGACGGCGTGTGGTCGCGGTGGGGGCGAACGCCGAAGCGGCGCGCCGTGCCGGTATGCCGACGCTGCGCATCAAGACTTCGGTGTTTCTGCTGACCGGTCTCGCGGCCGCCGCAGCCGGGCTGATTCTCGCGTCGCGGCTGGGCTCGGGTTCGTCGAATGCGGCGGTGGGCTTCGAACTCGATGTGATCGCGGCCGTCGTGCTGGGCGGCACGTCGCTGATGGGCGGACGCGCGACCATCACCGGCACGATCCTCGGCTCGCTGACCATCGCGGTGATCGGCAACGGACTGATCCTGATGCACATCTCGCCGTTCTTCACGCAGATCATCACGGGCGTGATCATCCTCGGCGCAATCTGGCTGAATACACGGGTATTCGGCCGCTACAAATCGGCAAAGAAATAACAGGGCCTCCGGCAGATGACTACGCACACGATACCTACTCACTCGGAACGCCTGCTCGCGGCCAACGCGGACCTGTGGCAGGCGATGCAGGAACACCGCTTCGTCATCGACATCGAGCGCAACCGCTTGCCTGCGGATGCATTCGGCCGCTACCTGTCGTATGAAGGGCGTTTTGTCGAAACCGCCATCGGGATTTTCGGCCATGCGCTGATCAAGGCACCGTCGATCGAGCAGAAGCACTGGCTGATTGGCGTGCTGAACGCATTGTCCACCGAGCAGGTGCCGTACTTCGACCGGACTGTCGCGGCGCTGGCCTTGCCGGAGCCGCATGGCGGCCAGCGTTTGCCGGCCGCGGTCGCGGCCTTCGACACGGGCATGCTCGACATCGCGCAGCAAGGCAGATACGAAGACGTGATCGTGTCGATGCTGACCGCGGAATGGATGTACGGCACCTGGTGCACGCGCGCGAACCGTACGCCGAACGACAACCGCTATATACGCGAGTGGGTTGCGCTGCATGCGGACCCGACCTTCAGTGCGCAGGTGCAATGGCTGAAGGCACAGGTGGACGGCTGGAGCGAGCAACAGTTCGATTTTGAGCGCAGCAGCGCGATTTTCTCCAAGGTTCTCGCACTGGAAATCGATTTTCACAGTGCGTGCTACGAAGTTTGACGTCTATTGCGGATACGACCCAATGAGCACACAACCGGTCTTCAAGCAGAAACCAAACGCAATCGAAAGCCTGTTCGGCAGGCGCAAGGCGGTGATCGGCGTGATCCACTGTCTGCCGCTGCCGGGCGCGCCGCACTACGAGGGCCAGCCGGTCGGCGAACTTGTCGACTATGCGGTCCGGGAAGCCAAAGCCTACGCACAGGGCGGGCTGGACGGCATCATCGTCGAGAACCACGGCGACATTCCGTTCGCGAAGCCCGAGGATCTCGGACCCGAAACGGCCGCGACGATGGCGGTGATCGCCGATGCGGTGCGGCGTACGGTCGGGCTGCCGGTCGGCATCAACGTGCTGGCCAACGGCGCAGTCCAGGCGCTTGCCGTCGCCAAGGCGGCCGGCGCGTCGTTCGTGCGTGTCAATCAGTGGGCCAATGCCTATGTGGCCAACGAAGGCTTCATCGAAGGGCCGGCGGCGCTCGCCACGCGCTATCGCGCGCGGCTGCGGGCGCCGGACATCAAGATCATCGCTGACGTGCACGTCAAACATGGCGCCCACGCGATTACCGCGGACCGCTCGCTGGCCGAACTCGCGCGCGACGTCGAATTTTTCGATGCGGATGCGGCGATCGTCACCGGCCAGCGCACCGGCGATTCGGCCACGATGGATGAGCTGCAGGCGATTGCGAAAGGCACGACGCTGCCCGTCATGATCGGCTCGGGCGTGAACCCGTCGAACATCGGGGATCTGTTCACGGTCGCCGATGCGGTGATCATCGCCAGTTTCCTGAAGCGCGACGGCGTGTGGTGGAATCCCGTCGATCGCGAGCGGGTCGACGTGTTTATGAAGGAAGCCCTGAAGGCACGCTTATGAAGCGGCTGTTCGTGGTCGGCAACGCGGTTGCGGATCTCACCTTCCTGGTGGAGCGGGCGCCGCGCGCGGGTGAGTCGGTGCTGTCGGTGGCCGTGCAGCGGGCGCCGGGCGGCAAAGGCCTCAACCAGGCGGTGGCTGCGCATCGTGCCGGCGCAGCGGTCGTGTTTCACGCGGCCATCGGCACCGACGCCGAGGGCGCCGGCATCCGCAAGCGCCTCGAGGCCGAGCAGATGCATGCGTTGCGCCTCGTCGCTTGCGACGTGGCGACCGACATGTCGGTCGTGACCGTCACCCGCAGCGGCGAAAATTCGATCGTGACGGCGGCGGGCTGCACGCGCGCGCTCGATACGCCGCAGGTGGTCGCGCAGATTGCCGACATTACCGCGGACGATACGCTGTTGATGCAAGGCAACCTGTCGCTCGAATGCACGCGTGCGGTGATCGGCCACGCGCGCGACACCGGCGCGACGGTGATCGTCAACGCAGCGCCGTGGTGCTGGCCGGATCCTTCGGCGCTCGAGCGGTGCGCCGGCGTGATCGCGAACGAGGGCGAGATTCGCGACATTTCCGGCATCGACGAGCCCGGGCAGGCGGCGCGCTGGCTGCTCGCGCGCGGACCTGAATGGGTGGTCGTCACGCTCGGCGCACGCGGCGCCTTGCTGGTGAGCGCGCGGCAGACGGTGCATCTGCCGGCGTTGCCGGTGGTGGCGGTCGATACGTCGGGAGCCGGCGACGTGTTTTGCGGCGTGCTGGCGGCGCTGCTTTCGCAAGCGGCGCCGTTGACGCGGGCGATTGACTGCGCACAGCGCGCCGCTGCACTAGCGGTCGAGCGTCACGGAACGTTTGGATCGATTCCGCGTGCCGACGAAATGCGGCATGTGATGCAGGGCGTTTTCGGCGAACCCGGCGCGGCTTACGCAGTCAATGGAGCGGTCGCCGCAGGGCCGTAACCGCGGCGCAAGGCTGGAATGCAACTGCGCGAAGCGCGGGACACTACCGCCTACACGAGGCTGAACTCGACATCGACGTTGCCGCGTAGCGCATTCGAGTACGGGCATGCCGCATCGGCGGCCTGAACCAGCTGATTGGCGATCTCTGCGGAAACGCCAGGCAGCGTCACCTCGAGCTTCACCTGTAACGCGAAGCGTCCCGGTCCGCCACGATCGTTGGCGCCGATGCCGACCGTCGCAGTCACCTGCGCGTCCACCGGCACCGCGATCTTGATCTGACTGCCGGCAAAACGCATGGCGTTCAGAAAGCAGGCCGAATAGCCTGCCGCAAAAAGCTGTTCCGGATTGGTGCCGGCGTTGCCGCTGCCGCCCAGTTCACGGGGCATGGTCAGCTTCAGATCGAGCACATGGTCTGAAGACACTGCTCGGCCTTCGCGGCCGCCGGTACTGGTTGCCTTGGCGCTATACAAGACTTTCATGATCACGCTCCTGTCGAATGTGGAAACCGCTCGTCGAACGATAGGTGTTGGGACTGGAGGCGCCAAGCCTGCTTGAGCGTAGCAACCCCTATATCTTGGTGCGCGCCGCGATACGTTCGTATGGTGGGACTTTTCCGTTTATGACATGGTCGTCGGAAGAAGGCGCCCAATCGGCATCACAAACCCCACCTCAACGAC
>DATLOW010000367.1:0-7765 GCA_035536055.1 Paraburkholderia sp.
ACGCTACCCTGTGCGATGTCGGTGACAGGCACCGAAAGCTATCTGTGCGCGATCCGTCTGGGGCTCGGCATCGCGCAGGTACCGCGCTTTCACGTCGAGCCGGATCTGCACAGCGGCGCGCTGGTGCAGGTGCTCGCACACGTACCGCAGCCGGCGATGCCGGTGTCGCTCGTGTCTCAGCGCACGCGGCAGTTGTCGCCGCGCGTACGGGTGTTTATCGATTGGGCGGTGCGCGAGTTCGCGGACCGGCACGCGCCGGCGGCAGGCGATTCAGCCGCCCCTTGAGCGGCCGGCCGTCTCGTCCGATGCAGCCTTAAAGAAGCGGCAGCATGCCTTCGCGCGGCGCGCATCGCTTGATCTCGCCACCGTTGGCCGACAGCACGACCAGTTCGACGAAACTGTTCGCATGGGCATAGCAGCCGAACATCCGGTCCATCAGGCCGATGAAAATCGCGAGGCTATTACCGGCGAATTGCGCCTCGTCGACGGTCAGCTGGATTTCGATGCCGCGAACGAATGCGGGAAACGGCTTGACCGGCATCCTGCGCATCGTTGCGCGGTGCGCGAGGTCGACGATGCCTTCAATATGACGCGCCGCGGCCGGCGTGGCCGCCGCGTGTTGTCGCAACATCTGTTTGAGCTCGGCGGCACCGGCTGTGCCGAGCGCCATCGGATGCGCGGTCGCCCGCGAAATCAGGTTCCACAATTCGCCCTGACCGCGCGGCATGCGCGCAATCGCGGTAGGACGGCGCAGCATCGCGATCGGACACGACACGGCCGCGTGCTCGTTGAGCAGATCGCCGCCGGCCGCGCCCTGCGGCAACGCGGGCGCGTTGCGGTTCATGCAGGTCAGGTCGGCGCCGATCTGGCCGAGCGCCGATGACGTGTGCTGCGCGTCGGCGGGCAGCAGCGACAGCAAGGTCTCATAGCCCGGCTGTTGTTGCGCGATCTGCGGATCGCGCGCGGCCGCCCAGTAGACGCCGGGCGCGTCGCGCGTTTCGCCGTGGCTCAACGCACGATAGGCCGGGATCGAACTGCGGGTTTCCGCATCGGACGACTGCGTGATCGAATAGACCGCATCGATCGAATACACCTCGATGCTCGATGCCTGCAATGCGCGCGGCACCACCGGGTGCGCGTCGTCCGGCCCCTTCCACTGCATCGGCTCCGCCTCGCGCTCGAACAGATTGACGATCGGCGTGCAGAACAACCGGAAATTGCCGGCCGCGACGGTGTCGAGCATGCGCGCGGTCTGCGAATCGGCCGCGATGCCGCCGAGCGCGACGTGCAGCACAAGGCGCCGCGACGGTCCGGCAACGCGCGCGAGCGCGGCAAGGTCGACGTCGACGAAATCGAACTTTTCCGGGAACGCAAAGTATTCGAGCAGCAGCGCAAACGGCACGCTGGGCGCAGCATGGCTACCGGTGGCCGACTCGCCTTCGGCAAAGCCGACTGCGCGCACCGGCAGATCCGCGACGCGGGTCCACACGCCCGGCGTATCGCCTTCGACGAATGCCGCCGACGCGCGCAACAGCAATGCGTCGGTCAGCGCGGCAACCAGCAGCCGCTGCCCCTGCAGGTGCACGCGCGCCACGCCTGCATTACGCGCATCGATCGGGCGGTCCTTGACACCCGTGGCAAACTCGATCGAGATGATGCTGGTGGTGCCGGCGGGCAATTGCGCCATCGCCGGCGCGGCGGCCGACGAAGCATAGCGTGCCGAAGCGATTTTCAATGGCGCAAGACGCACGTCGTACAGCGTGCGAAACCGGCATGCGCCGGTTTTGCTTTCCAGTTCGGTGAGCCGCTGCACCGTCACCGGTTCGCTCAGTTGCTCGAACAGGCCGAAAATATCGAACTGCACGACCGAACATGACGGAAAGGGCCGCAGGTACTCCGGATACAGGATCTCGAGCAGCGCCTCGGTGAACTCCGGATAGTCGTCTTCGAGCCGCGCATCGATGCGCGCGCTGAGGAACGCGAACGACTGTAGCATCCGCTCGACGTGCGGATCTTCGGAATGCTCGCCCGAGATGCCAAAGCGCGTCGCAATCTTTGGATAGCGCGCGGCGAAGTCGCTGGCGTAGCGGCGCAGCAATGCCAGTTCGCGTTCGTAATCCCGAAGCAGGCTTTCCATCGGCGGTCGGTCCGGTGATGAAGGGCAACCGGATTCTATCGCACCGCAACCGCCCGCAAGCCGTCACCAACCGCACATCGTCGTGCGGCGAGTGCCGGGCTATGCAAACTGGGTTCGGTCGACGCTCAGGCGGTGTCGCCGGGCCGTTGCGCATCGGCCGCGGCTCCTGCCTCGGCTCCGCCGTCGCGCTCCGCGAGAATCTGCCGGATCGCCTGCTCGAACGCCTCGACCGGCTGACCGCCGGTGACCAGATAGCGTTGGTTGAAGATGATCGACGGCACCGAATGAATCCCCATCGCCGGATATTCGCTTTCCTGCGCGCGCACCTGGTCGGCGTAGTCGTTGCCTTGCAGGATGCGCAGCCCCTCGCCGACGTCGAGGCCGATCGATTGCACCGCTTGCAGCAGCACATCGTGTTTGCTCGGGTCCTTGCCCTCGCCGTGATACGCGCGCAGCAGCGCCATTTTGAGCGGCACCTGCTTGCCGGCGCTGGCGGCCCACATCAGCAGGCGGTGCGCATCGAACGTGTTGTAGACGAACTTGCGTTCCCCGAACGTGAAGCCGACGCTTGCGCCGCGCTCGCGGATCGTGGCCTGGGCCTCGGCGATCTGCGCAGGCGTGCGGCCATATTTCCGGCCGATGTAGTCGACGATCGCCTCGCCGTCGGGGCCCATTTGCGGATTCAGTTCGAACGGGTGCAACACCCATTCGGCCTCGACCTGATCGCCGAGACGCTCCAGCGCGCGTTGCAGCGACGACAGACCTACCGCGCACCACGGGCACGCAATATCGGAGATGAAATCGATTCGAAGCGGAGTCATGGTGTTCCTGACCAGTGTGCGTGTTGGTTTGATCGAGATGCGCCTGACAGGCGGCGCGCTCGTCGCGAACTGCAGAGAATAGCGCGAATCGCGCCGGCGGTTCGGCCGCCGCGCGATCCGGATGGCGACGATTGCGCCGCTTACTGGTGCGTGCCAGTCTGCGCCGGCGGCTGAGACGGCGTATTGACCTTGCTCGATTGCCTGACCAGTTCGGCAGTCATGGCGGCCGCAACGGCATTCGCGCCATCGCGCGTCGGGCCGGTGTGCTCGGCAAACGCATCGCGCGCGGGCATGTTGGTCGGCGGTGGCAAAGATGGATCGAGTTGCGCGGACTGCTTGACGAGCGCCTCGGTCATGGCGGCCGCAACGGAGTTGTCGCCGTGATAGTGCGCGTCGTCGTTGTGGTCGCCACGCGGCGGCGGCACAGCGGCAGGCGTGGTTTTCGCAAGCGTCTGCTTGCGTGCCGTGTTGCCCTGTGCTGCCTGCGCAACGGCGGCGTCAGGCTGACGCGGTGCTGCCACGGGCGGCGCCTGCACAACCGCTGCTTGCGCTTGACGCGGCACAGCCGCAGGCGGTGTTTGCACCGCCGCCGCTGCATCGGGTTGACGCGGCATAGCCGCAGGCGGCATCGGCGCGGCATGCGGATCGGGAGACGCATTCGGCTTCGATTCGTCCCCCATCACATTGGGCACCGCGACGATGCGGCCACTACCCGTGGCGTTCTGCGTCGCGCTGCCGGCAATCGATCCTGCCGCAACCTGACCCGAATCCGTATCGGACATCGAATCAGCCATTGCCGCATTTACCGAGCCATCCGTTGCCGCGGGCGATTTTGCCGAGGTTCGATCGCTAAACGGCGACATGATGTAAAGAACGAACCCTAACTCCGCCACAATAAATACAGCGATCAATGTTTTACCGAGTTTCCTCATATCTAACCTGCGAGACTTCCAAGCGGGGTGAGTCTTTCATGATAGCCCACCCATCCAGTCAAAAAAGTCCCTGCAGGTTGGAAAGAAAATCGGTTTATGTGGGCTTGCGACGTAAATGACGCCGCCGCACAGAGCGACGATCCGACCCTTGCGGCAGCCTCTTCCGAGATCACGCGCGCGCCGTCGCTGCATGCATGAACGGTGCGATATTGCGCATCGCACGCTCGACGTAGTCGTCCTTTTCGCCGACCGGTGCCACGTAATGCATCGCACTGCGCGCGGCGTCGCTGCCCGCGAGGCGCGCGATGACCCATGCCGCCAGATACTGCGACGCCAGACATCCGCCGGCGGTCGCGACATTGCCATTGGCAACGAACGGCTGGTTAAGCACGGCGACGCCCGCTTCTTCTACCCACGGCCGGGTAGTCAGATCCGTACATGCGGGAACGCGTTGCAGCAAGCCCAGCCTGGCGAGCACCAGCGTACCGGAGCACTGCGCGGCTAGCAGCTGCCGCGCCGGATCCAGCCGCAGGCGCGCCATCAGCGCCGCATCGGCGACCACTTCACGGGTCCGCACACCGCTGCCGACGATTACCGCATCGGCCGCGCAGGCCTCCTCCAGCGAAGCCTGCGCCTGCAGCACGACGCCGTTCATCGAGCGCACCTGCATATCCGGACACGCGAGCGATACGCGCCAGTCCGGTCGCTTGATGCGATTCAGAATGCCGAGCGCGATCAGCGAGTCCAGTTCGTTGAAGCCGTCGAAGGTCAGTATCGCGATACGCATGCCACGCTCCGGAAAAGATGACGATATCGCTGCATGCTACGACCGCGACGCAATACAATCAAAAAATTGTCATGGATACATTCGCCGATGCCTACGCCTCGCTATCAGCAGCTGGTCGACCGCTTCGCGGCGCAGATTCGCAACGGCCGTCTGTCGCCGGGTACGCGGCTGCCGACGCACCGGCAACTGGCCGCCGCCGAACGGATCGGTCTCGTCACCGCGACGCGTGTGTACGCGGAACTCGCTTCGCTAGGGCTCGTCAGCGGCGAAACGGGGCGCGGCACCTTCGTCAAGGAAATGCTGCTGCCGCGCGACCAGGGCATCGATCAGCACGCACTCGCTACCGACATCGTCGATCTGAACTTCAATTACCCGGCGCTGCCCGGTCAGGCCGAGATGCTGCGCAGCGCGTTGCGTCAGCTATCGACGGCCGGCGACCTCGAAGCGCTGCTGCGTTACCAGCCGCATGGCGGCCGCCCGCATGAGCGTGCATGCGTCGCGCGTCACCTCGAGCGACGCGGGCTGTCGATCGCGGCGTCGCAGGTGATGCTGGTCGACGGAGCGCAGCATGGTCTCGCGACGACGGTCATGGCGTTACTGAAGCCCGGCGACGTGGTAGCCGCAGACACTTTGACCTACCCCGGCTTCAAGCTGCTTGCACAAGCGCATCGCCTCGAACTGGTGGCGTTGCCGGCCGCCGGCGCCGGCCCCGACCTCGATGCGCTCGACACGCTATGCAAACGCCGCCGCGTGCGCGCGGTCTATACGATACCGACCCTGCACAATCCGCTCGGCTGGGTGATGAAAGCGAGCCGGCGCAAGCAGCTGGCGGCGCTGGCGCAACGCCACGATCTGCTGATCGTCGAAGACGGCGCCTATGCGTTTCTCGCCGCCGATGCGCCCGCGCCGCTCGCCGCCTTCGCACCGGAACATACCGTGTACGTGTCCGGCTTTTCGAAGAACGTCGCGACCGGTTTGCGCGTCGGCTATGTCGCGGCGCCACCTGCGATGGTGCCGAAGATCGAGCGCGCGATTCGCGCGACCACATGGAACACGCCCGGCGTGATGATCGCGCTCGCGTGCGGCTGGCTCGAAGACGGCACCGTCGCGCGTCTCGAAGCCGACAAACGCGCGGACGCGGCGGCCCGCCAGGCGATTGCGGCACGCGCACTCGGCAAGCTGAAACGGATCAGCCATCCCGCCTCGTATTTCGTGTGGCTGCCGCTGCCCGCCGAAGTGCGCGCAGACCGCATCGCGATGGAGCTGATGCGCGAGCGCATTTCGGTGTCCACGGCCGAGCCGTTTGCGGTCAGCGCGCACGTCCCGCATGCGATCCGGCTGGCGTTAGGCTCGGTCGAACCCGCTACGCTCGACGAGGCGCTGCAGACGGTCGCATCGGTAATCGAACGCTACGCGTATTAGCTGCCATACTCGCTGCCGCGTCAGCGCCGCAAGCCGCGCAGCGCAAGTGCCGCAAGCGCTGCCGCGCACAACCCGGCGGCGGTGAACATCGTGCTGCCGATGCCGACGCGATCGACCAGACAACCGCCCGCCCACGCCCCCAGCGCGATCGAAATCTGAAAGTTGGCCACGAACAGCGCCATGCTGCCTTCGGTCGAGCGCGGCGCGGCCTCGCTCAATGCGACTTGCAGCACCACCGGCATCGAGCCGTACGCGATGCCCCATAGCGCGAGCAGCAGCACCACCTGCAGCGGCGCGTGCGCGCACCACGGCAGCAGCAGCAACGGCACGCCGATCAGACCGATCGCAGCGGCAAGCGTCGCGCGCGCATGCCTTGCCGCCAGCGCACCGCCGACGAAATTGCCCAGCAGGCCGATCAGCGTGTAGCCAAGCAGCAAGGCCGAAATCGTCTCGCCACCGAAATGCGCGTGGCGCGACAGAAACGGCGTGATGTACGTGTACGCCGCAAACTGGCCAAGCAGGCCGAGCGTCATCGTGATCAAGACGTTGCGGCCGCAGGGTGTCGCGAACAGGCCGAACAGATCGCGCACGGCAATCTGCCGGTCGACCGCGAGCCGCGGCAGCGATGCAAGCTGCGCGGCGAGCGACAGCGCGGCCAGTCCCGCGGTGATGCCGAATGCCCAGCGCCAGCCGAGCAGTTCGCCGATCAGCGCACCGGCCGCGCCGCCCACCAGCATGCCGACCGACACGCCGGCGAATATCAGCGCGGTCGCCTTCGGCGCGGATGCGCGATCGACCAGCCGTTCGCCTAACCCGGCACCGAGTGCCCAGAAGCCGCCAAGACCGATGCCGAACAGCACGCGGGCGGCGATCAACACCGGGAAGCCCGGCGCCAGCGCGGCGATCACATTTGCCAGCACCAGCAGCACGCCGAGCGCCCACAGCACGATGCGCCGGTCCTGCCGGCGCACCAGCACGGTCACGGCCGGCGCGGCGACGGCTGCAAGCAGCCCCGGCGCGGTGATCGTGAGACCCGCCGCGCCGTCGCTGACGGCAAGGCCATCGGCGATATAGCGCAGCAGCCCGACCGGCATGAACTCCGTCGTGCAGAACGCGGCCGCGCTCAATGCGACCGACAGCACGGCTGGCCAGTGTCGAATCTGATGCGCTGGTTGCGCTGGTTGCGCTGGTTGCTCTCGTTGCGCCGCCTGCGCGCTTTCGTTAGCGCCGCGCCTAGCCGGCAAGTCTGCGGCCGCCTCGAGCGGCGCCGCGTACGTATTGCTATCCGACATCGTGAATCCTTTATTCGTTGCGAACTCAACTTTCTAACCACGGCTGCGGCGCGCTCACCGCAACCGCCGCATCCCGTCACCTGGGCAATGTATGGAACCCGGCCGCACTGATCAACGCGCGCAAGCGCTGAACACTTCGGACAATTTTTCTCAGGTGACCGCGCGCCGGAAACCGCGCAAATACCGCGTGCTATAGTCCGCGCGATACCGGTCGAGCGAGCGACAACATGGACAAATTCGGATCCGTCGACGCATTCGTCAAAGCAGCCGAGCTGCGCAATTTCAGCGAAGTGGGACGGCAAATGGGCATCTCGTCGTCCGCGGTCGGCAAGGCCATTTCGCGGCTCGAAGAGCGCCTCGGCGTGCGGCTGTTT
>DATLOW010000368.1:0-21278 GCA_035536055.1 Paraburkholderia sp.
CCACGGTGCCGACGTACAGCAGGCAGCCTGCACCGAACAGCCCGATCGCACACAGCAGCGCCTTCTTGCCGAGCCGGTCCGACAGCCAGCCGGAAGTCATTTCGGCGATGAACATCAGCACGAACGGCAGCGACGAATAGACGCCCATTTCGCGCAGATTGAAATGGCGCGAGCGTTCGAGGTAGGTCGGCAGCCAGCTGTTGAGACCCCACAGGTACATCAGCAGTCCGCAGCCGTACAACGTCACGAGCCAGAACTTGTAGTTCTTCAGAAACAGCGCGGGGCTGGCTTTCTGCTTCGGGCCCGACACGGGCTCCGGCGGCATCAGATGCTTGCGCTCGCGCGTGACGGTGAAGATCAGCGGCGCCATAATGAAACAGCTGAGCGCACCGAATACATAAAACGACGCACGCCAGCCGTAGCTGTGCACCAGCCACAGCGACAGCGGGAAGCCGATCGCCGAACCGATCGGGCTGCCGACCATCCACACCGCATTGGCCCGGCCGCGTTCGCGTTCGGGAAACCAGCGGTGCACGAGTTTCGAAATCAGCGAGAATTGCGGGCCTTCCGTGACGCCGAGTGCAACGCGCGCCACCATCATCGTCGCGAATGAGCTCGATGCGCCCATCCACGCCATCAACCCACCCCACAGCGCCGTGGCGATGCCGAGCGTGCGGCTCGGCCCGAACAGGTCGCCGACGAAGCCGAGCAGCAGCGACGAAATGCCGTACATGAACAGGAACGCGGTCATCAGCAGGCCGAGCCGCGCGGGATCGAAACCGGTGCCGATGCTCGTATAGAAATCGGGATTCGTGAACAGCACCGCCACGCTGATGCGATCGAAGAAGCCGACCACCACGGCGCCGAACAGCACCAGCACCACCACCCAGCGCCAACGCTGCGCAAGCGCGCTCCGTGGGAGCGCCACACTCTCTGCCATATTCGCCATCGACCAGTTTCCTCGCGGGGGCGCGGTGTTGCCGCGCGGCTTCTGCATTTCAAAATAACGACCGGCAGCGGCTCACCGCCGTGCGCGAAATCTCATCGTCATTTGAAATATATTATCGTCACACAATCGGTGGCAAGTAAACAAAAAAGAACGCGCTGGGGTGGGGGCTGAAGATGGAGGGAGGCCGTCGGATAACGTAGCTTCGCAGCGCGAACGACGGCGAGGCGGTACGTATGAGGCAATAAGGATAGCGTTTCAAAAAAGCGTGTGCACGGCGATGCGATTGCAATATGGCGGCCGGCAGCGCGACGAAACGGGCTGCGGTGCTGCGTTGCATGGCCGGCGAGCGGCACGCCGATGACGCGATGCGATGCTACGCGACGCGCGGGCAGAGGGTTGGCAGGTTACCGGGGGGAGGGCAGCTGGGCGACAGGGATCGGCCCGCACGGCAAGCGTCGGCGGGCGCGTGTGGACTCAGTGGTTGCGAAATGAAATGAAGCGGCGCGTGTAAAAAAAGCGCTCAGGAAGCCCGGCGCCGCGCGGCCGGGCGCGCCCGCGGCGCGACCGCCACGGCCGCTTTCTGCGCGCGGCGCGGCGACGCCGCGCGCTCCGGCAATCTGGCTTCGCCGCCGGCGCGCGGCGTGCTGCCCGTGGCCCGCGCAAAATCGAGCCGGCCGCCGAGCGCGGAACGTTCGAGCACTTGCTGCATGCGGTCCCATGCGCCGGCGTCTTGCCAGTTGCGCAGCCGGCGCCAGCAACTGATGCCGGATCCGCAGCCCAGTTCCGCCGGCAGCTCGTTCCAGTGAATCCGGTTCGCCAGCACGAACAGAATGCCGTTCATTGCCTGCCGGTCCGATACCGGCTTGCGGCCCGGATATTGATAGCGGCGCGGCTTGGCGGGCGGCAGCAAAGGTTCGAGCTGCGCCCACAACGTATCGTCGATCAGCGGTTTGCCGGCTTTCGCGGCAGTGCCGCGCACGGCGCGCGGCGCGGCGGCGGCCGGGGCGTTGCCGCCTGCGGCAGACATGTCGCGCTTTTTTTCATGCCTGTTGGCGCCATCGCCTGCGTCGCGACCATTGCCGGCGTCATCGCCCAGTGCCAATTGCGCCGCATCGCGCGCCGCCATCACGTGCGCTTCGGCAGCGCTGCGCGCGGCATCGGCGTCGCGTTTGCTGACCGCGTTCAGGATCCGGCGCATTTCGGCAAGACTGTGTCGGGAGCGGCCGGGATTGGCCATCGACTTGGCGCGCAGCACGTTGATGCGCGCCAGCAGCGAGCCGAGCACCTCGTGGATCACCAGGTTGCCGCAGCCGTTCAGAATGACTTCATAGAACTCGCTGGTCGAGCGCACCCGGTCGACCGCGGATTCGTTTTTCACCGCGGCCTCGAAGCTGCGCAGCGTGCGCTCGAGGTCGGCGATCTGCGCGGGGCTCGCGAGCGTCGCGAACAGCGCGGCCGCTTCGCCTTCCAGCAGCTTGCGCACGTGGTAGATCTGGTCTGCCTCGCTGCGCGAGATGATCGCGACCGACGGGCCGCGGTTCGGCACATTGGTGACGAGCCGCTCGGATTCCAGCCTGCGCAGCGCCTCGCGGACCGTCGTACGGCTTACGCCGATGCGCTCGCACAGCGTCAGTTCGACCAGCCGTTCGCCGGGCGCGAAATGGCCTTGCATGATCGCTTCGCGAAGTTTCAGCGTGGTTTGCAGCAGTACAGTCTGAGGGGTGACCTTGATATCCACGAGTTCCGCCTGATTCGGTTTGTTGCGCGTCGTCCGCGTTGCTCACGCCGATCGTTGTTGTGTGTTTCGCGTGCGATGCGCGTCGGCGCGGCGCCGCGCGCGTGCACCGCCAGCGGCGCCGCGCACGGCCGCGCGATACGTGGCTGCACGTCATGCGACTGTACCACAATCGTGTTTCAAAAAGGAGGGCGCAGGCGACAGCGGGCGCCGGCCGCATCGCGCGGCGCGGGCCCGCAAGGGGAGGCGGTGCTTTAGACGGCGGGCGGCGTAAACCGGGTACCGAGGCGGTTGAATACCACGTAGTGGCCTTTGAACCAGCTTTCGGCGGCAAGCTTCGCGCGCCAAGGCGACGCGCGCGCTTCTTCGCGTTCCGGCGCCGACAGTGCATCGGTCGATGCCAGATAGTGCAGCGCGAGGTGGGTGTACTTGCCGGGTTCGCCGTCGACGATTTCAAAACGACGCACCATCAGCCAGTCGGCGCATTTCATCAGCGTCGGGATGTGATCTTCCGCGTACCAGCGGTCGAATTCATCTGCGCGCTCGGCCGGCACCTCGAAGAACACCGCGTACAGCACCGGCGCGTCGATGGTTGCAGAGCCGGCCTTTTCCCAGCGTCCGCATTCTTCGCCGATATAGCGGGTAAAGCCGCTGACGTCGCGGAGCATGCGGCGCGTGCGCTCGCTTGGCGAGCCCTTGATGGTCTTGTACTCGGGCGTCGCCAGCGCGCCCGCAGTTTCCATTTC
Organism: Paraburkholderia sp.; assembly: GCA_035536055.1. Taxonomy (GTDB): domain Bacteria; phylum Pseudomonadota; class Gammaproteobacteria; order Burkholderiales; family Burkholderiaceae; genus Paraburkholderia. The sequence goes on from DATLOW010000368.1 coordinate 3,431, forward strand.
GTAAACCGCCAGGTAGGCCGGGCCCTCGTTGGCCCGGTAGCGCTGCGCACCGGTGAAACCGGGCGCGCGCATCCGCACCGGAATGTGCTCGGTGTTGTACCAGTCGTTGAAATCCGCTTCCCATTCGGGTTGCGGAGTCATTTCAGAAAAAAGCACGGCTTTTTTTGGCATGGTTGACTCGCTGTTGTCGGATCCATTTTGCTAACGGGTATTGACGTCATTGTACGACAATCGTAGAGTTTCGCAAATTGCAGTACCCGTAGCAGCAGTACCCCGACACCCGGGCCGGCTTGCCGGCCCTCCTGGAGCCAGTATGAATTTGCAGATCAGAGCGTTTCACACCCTTGTCGAAGATCATCTCGTGCCGTCCGGGCACGATACCGAAGCGCCGCTGCGCAAGGTCGCCGTGGTGGCGCTCGTAAAGAACCCGTGTGCGGGCCGCCACGTGGACGATCTTTCTGAAATGATCGACGCGAGCGGCATGCTCGGCGAGCAGCTCGCGAAGCTGGCGACGGATGCGATGCATCCGTACCCGGTGCAGAGCTACGGCAAGGCCGGCATCGTCGGCACGGACGGCGAGCAGGAGCATGCGAACGCACTGCTGACCACCGTGTTCGCAGAGCCGCTGCGCAAGGCGCTCGGCGGCGGCAAGGCGTGGATTTCGTCGTACACGAAGGTGGCGACGAGCGGCTCGTCGATCGACGTGCCGCTCGCGCACAAGGACGCGCTGTACGTGCGCTCGCACTACGACGGCATGACCGTCACGGTGCCGCACGGCCCACTGCCGGATGAAGTGGCCGTGATCTTCTGCGTGGCCAACCGCGGCCGCCTCGGCGCCAGGGTAGGGGGACTGAAGGTCGACGAAATCAAGGGCGAGGACGGCCTCGTCTGAGTCTGAAACACCTGACTCCCGAACGGAGGGAATACGCATGAAGACGGCAATAGTGAATCTGGCGACGATTGTCAGCGGCGAATGGCGCGAGCCGTTCGTGCGCGGCGACGGCATTCTGATGGACGAAGGCAAGATTGCCAAAATCGGCACGCTGTCCGACGCGGATCTGAAAGACTGCGACGTCGTGATCGATGCGGATGGCGCGACGGCGATTCCGGGCCTGATCGATTCGCAGATCCACAACACGTTCGGCGATTACACGCCGCGTCAAAAGACGGTCGGCTTTCTCGAAAGCTATCTGCATGGCGGCACCACCACGTCGATCAGCGCGTCCGAGGTGCACGTGCCGGGCCGGCCGACCGATCCGCAGGGTGTAAAGGCGCTCGCGGTCGCCGCGCAGCGTTGCTTCGAACACTATCGGCCGGGCGGCATGCGGGTGTTCGCCGGTTCGATCATTCTCGAACCGGGCCTCGTCGAGGACGATCTGCGCGATATCGCGGCGCAGGGCGTATGGCTGGCGAAAGCCGGCTTCGGCGCGGTGAAGACGCCGTACGACTACGCACCGATGATCGGCTGGGCCAGAAAGCACGGCATGATCACGACGGTGCACACCGGCGGTTCGTCGATTCCCGGCTCGTCGGGCATCTGGGCCGACCATCTGCTCGCGATGAAGCCGCACGTATCGTTCCATATCAACGGTGGGCCGGTGGCGATGCCCGACGTCGATTTCGGCCGCATTCTGCACGAGAGCGATATCGCGATGCAGGTCTGCACGGCCGGCAATCTGCGCACGTTGCTGAAGATCGCCGATATGGCCGTCGATGCCGATCAGTTCGACCGCTATCTGATTGCCACCGATACGCCGACCGGTAGCGGCATCATGCCGTTGGGCATGATGTACACGATCACGCATCTGGCGAGCCTCGGGCGCCGCATGCCGCCGGAAATGGCGATCTGCGCAGCCACCGGCAACAACGCGCGCACCTACGGCATCAACTCGGGCTTTCTGCAGGTCGGCCGCGACGCGGATGTGGTGATTCTCGATGCGTGTGTTGGCGGCACGCAGCGCACTGCGCTCGACGCGCTGGCGAATGGCGACATCGCCGCGGTTGCGGGCGTCGTGACCGACGGCGTGCCGCGCTTCGTCGGACGCAGCCGCAATACGCCGGCTTCGGAAAAGACCGTGCGGGTTGCGGTGTCGCGCGTGATGCAGGACTTCGCCACGCCCCGACACTAAGGCAGACACTAGAGCAAGAAATTCAATGACACAGCAGAGAATCATCGTCGTCGGCGGCGGCCCGGTTGGCGTCGTCACGGCGCTCGCATGCGCGCAGCGCGGTTTCGCGGTCACGCTGCTCGAAGCGCAGACCGAAGTCGATCGCAGTCCGCGCGCCGCCACCACGCATCCGTCGACGCTCGAAATGATCGCGAGCGTCGGCTTGATCGACGAGTTCGTGAAGGTCGGGCTGGTGGCCCGCTATTTCGACTTCTGGGACCAGACGTCGCACCGGCTCGTTGCGCGTTTCGATCACGACGTGCTGCGCGACGATACGGCATATCCGTTTGTCGTACAGACCGAACAGCACAAGCTGGTCGACATCGGCCTGCGCAAGCTCGCGCAGTATCCGGACGTCGAGGTGCGCTTCGGCGCTGCCGTGACCGCGCTCGAACAGGACGAACAGGGCGTGACGGTCAGCATCGAAAGCCGCGACGGCGGCGCGGAAAAGTTGCGCGGCACCTTCGTGGCGGGTGCCGACGGCGGCCGCAGCACGGTGCGCAAGCTGCTCAACATCGAGTTCGAGGGCTATACGTGGCCCGAGCGCTTTCTGGTGCTGACCACGTCGTTCGATTTCGAAAAGGCGATGGGGTGTTCGTTTCGCAGCTATCTGGCCGATCCGGTCGAGTGGGGCAATCTGTTCAAGATCGCCGGCGACGATCTGAAAGGCCGCTGGCGTGCCGTGTTCCCCGCGCCCGTCGACGTCGACGACGACACGGTGATGAGCGATACCGAAGCGCAACGCCGGCTCAACCGGATCGTCGATCTCGGCGGCGCGCCGTACGAACTGTTGCACCGCAATCTGTACCGCGTGCATCAGCGCGTGGCCGCGTCGTTCCGCCAGCATCGCGTGTTTCTGGCCGGCGATGCCAGCCACGTGAACAATCCGATCGGCGGGCTGGGTCTGAACTGCGGGATTCACGATGCGCTGGAACTGGCGCAGACCTTCGCGGAATGTGCGAACGGCGACGCACGCGCGCCGGTGCTCGATCGTTACGAACGCCGCCGCCGCACGCTGAACGTCGAGTTCGTGCAGCAGCAGACCGTCGCGAACAAGAAGCGGCTCGAAGAGAAGGACCCGGAGCAACGCGCGAAACATCTGGACGAGCTGGCACAGACCGCTGCCGATACGGCGCGCCAGCGCGCGTTTCTGATGCGCACGTCATTGCTGCAAAGCGTGGCGCAGGGCAGGTCGATCGCGTAAGGGCGAGCTTGTTCCTATGTGCCTGCGCGGGTTTGGCCAGCGCAGCGAAAGGGCGATGCAGCGCAGGCTTGCATCGCCCTTTTTTGCGGTTGGTTGCTGACGCAGTCGCCGGCAGCAACGTGCGCGGATTACCCGATACGCTTGCCGGAGTCGGAGCCGCTTCGGCTCAATGCGTGCGCGCTTCGTTCGCGAACCAGCTGGCGACCGAAAACAGCGCCGCATCTTCTCCAGCCGCGCCGATAAACTGCAGCCCGAGCGGCAGATTTTCGTCGCTGAGCACGGGCAGCGTCAGCGCGGGCACGCCAAGAATCGAAGCCGGCACGGCGAACGCCGCATTGCCGGTGGACGCGAAACCGGCTGGCGCGGCGCCGCTCGCGCTGAGTGTCACGACGCCGTCGCAGCCGGCGACGAGTTCGGCGAATGCGGCACGCAACTGCGTGCGGCGCGCGAGCAACGCGATGTAGTCCTGCTGCGTCATCGCAGCCGCACGCGCAAGGCGCTTGAGCATCGTGTGGCTGAGCGCGCTGCGGTTGCGTTGCGCATAGCTCTCGAGCGGCCAGCGCGATTCCCACGCGATGATCGACTGCGTCAGTTCCAGCAGACCGTCGGCCAGCTGTCGTTCGAATTGTTCGACCTGGTCGGACTGCGCACGCGCGACGACGTCGACGCCGCGTTCGCGCAACCACGCGAGCGCCGCGTCGAGTGCCGCGCGCGCACCGGGCGTCGCGCTGTTCCAGCCGGCCGTTTCAATAAGAACGACGCGTTGCGGTGCGCGCGCCTGCGGTAGCAGGTCCGGCCCGGCGAGGCCCGGATAACCGGGATCGCCGCCCACTCGCGATGCAATCGCGCGCGCCGCGACCCACACGTCGTCGAGCGTCGCGCCGAGCACGCCCGCGCTGCTGTGGCTCAGCTGATCGTAAGTGCCGCCGCGGTTCAGCGCGCCATAGGTGGGCTTGAAGCCGACGCAGCCGCAATAGCTGGCCGGCCGGATCGTCGAGCCGACCACCTGGCTGCCGAGCGCGAGCGGCACGAAGCCGGCGCCGACCGCCGCGGCGGAGCCGGCGCTCGAGCCGCCCGGCGTGCGCTGCGGATCGTGCGGATTGGCCGTGCTCGCGAACATTTCGGTGGCCGCGAATTCAGTCGTGGTGGTCTTGCCGACGATGATCGCGCCCGCCTCGCGCAATGCCTGCACGGTCGCCGAATCGCGCTCGGTGCGAAAGCCGGTCCACATCGGCGAGCCCTGACCGGTCGGCAGGTCCGCCGTTTCGATGATGTCCTTGATGCCGACCGCGATGCCGTCGATCGGCGACAGCGGTGCGTTATCGAGCCAGCGTTGCGTCGCGCGTTGCGCATCGGCGCGGGCGCGTTCGACGGCGAGCGCGACGAACGCGCGCACCGCGGGCTCGCGCGCTTCGATACGCGCAAGCCCCGCTTCGAGCAGCGCGAGTGGGCTCGTCGTGCCGCGCCGGAACGCATCCGCGTGGCTGGTGTAAGAGGGGGCCGCCGGATAGGCGATCTTCGGGCTCTGCATGCGGAAATCCTCCGTGATGCGTTGCTTCGTTTCAGAATGAACGGCACATTTACGCGGCCTGGGTAGCCTGCCGGGTCGATGCAGCCGGGCGGCACAGCAGCCGGTACAGCACGACGATCGATGCGCCGCCGAGAATCACCGGCTGCGACACGATGGTCTGCAACAGCGTCGGCAGGTGCCGCAGCGCTTCCTGCGACACGAACAGCCCGCCGAAACCGAGAAACAGCGAGAAGCCGACCACCATCACGCGCCGCTCGTCGAGCCGGCTCGAAAAGATCAGCCGCGCGCCGTGCGAAAACACGCTGCCGAACAGCACAGTGGAAATGGCCGAGATGATCGGCCCCGGAATCAGCGCGAACATCAGGTCGATCTTGGCGAAACAGCCGAGCGCGACCAGCAGCACGCCGGTCGCGAACGTCACATAGCGCGAGCCGACCCGCGTGCTTTGCAGCAGCGACAGGTTGGTCGCATAGAACACGGTGCTGAAGCTGCCGAACACGGCCGCGAACACCGACGCGAACGCCATGGCGAACACGCCCTGCGAGACGCGGCCGACCGACAGCGGCTTGCCGATCCACGTGGCGATCAGCTCGTACATCGCGATCGACTGTACACCGGTCGGCAGCAGCGTGAGCAGAAAGATCAGCACGAACACCGGCCGCACGCCGAAACCGAACGCGAACGGTTGCGGCACCACCAGCAGCGGCGCCGCGCCGTCATAATGCAACGCCGCCGGGCTGCACGCGAAGTACACGGCGCTGCCGACCAGCAGCGAAATCAGCACGGCGCCGCGCCGCGCGAGCACATGGCGGCGCAGCATCAGCACCATCAGCACGACTACGGCGAGCGCGCCCGCCGCGATGTTCAGCACCGGATAGCCGGGCGAGGCCGGCTCGCCGATCCAGTGCGGCACCGTCGCGCCGGCGATCTGCACCATCGCCAGCACGATGATGACGCCGGACACCATCGGATCGAGAAAATAGCGCGACAGCAGGCCGATCAGGCTGACGCCGCGCACCGGCAACGCAAACAGACTCCAGATCAGCGACGCAGCGAAGAACGAACCGAACGCGGTGCCAAGATTGCTGCCCGGCAGGTGGCCGAGCACGATCAACGCGGAAAAGGTCGGCGCCCACGGTCCTTGCACCACCGGCAGACGCAACAGCAGCACCGACTGAAAGATCGTTGCAAGCCCGCACGTGATGAAACAGATGCCGTACAGATAGGCGATCTGCGCGATTTCCATATGAAATGCGCGGCCGAGGATGCCGGGGAAGATCATCATCGTCGTCATCACCGAGATGTTCTGCACCGACAGGAAGAAGCTTTGTGCGAGCGACACCTTGTCGTCGACACCGACGTCGAAGATGAATTCGCGGCCGGCCGGGGCGGCTTCAGTGCTCATCGCGATCTCCTTCGAGCGGCTGGTTCATCGCCACGTCGGCACGACGCTGGCGCATGAGGTCGTCGGCGAACGAAAAGTAGTCGCTGCGTGCGGCCGCCTGGGCCTGCGCTTCGAGGTGGGCGGGCCACGCGCCGAGATCGTAGCCGTGCCACGGCGCCTGCGGTGTCAGCGCGGGCAGGCCGAGGCGTTCCCAGATGCGCCGCGCGTGCTCCATGAATTCGCGTTTAGGCAGTGCGACCGGCGCGAAGTCTTCCTTCAGCAGCGCGTTGATCAGCACCGACGCGCTGGCGCCGTCGTCACGCGGTCCGCGTGGTCCGTGCCCGGGGTCCTTGTGATCGAGCACCCGCAGATCGTGCTGCGGCTGGCAGCGATACGACATCGCCCAGAACAGCGCATCGGCGTTGGTGGGATCGATATCCTCGTCGATCGCGACAATCCATTTGCCGGCAAAGCGATGCAGCGTCGATGCGCCATACAGCGCGCGCCACACTTCGGTTTCGGGCACGCCGCGCTCGAACTGCACCGCGATCACGGCATACAGGCTCGTCAGCGGCTCGTGCATCGACACGCGTTTGACGCCGCGAATACCGAGCGCCGTGCGCAGATGGTTCAGAAATACCGGCTCCATTGCCACGCGGCGGATCACGCTCGATTCGCTCGGCGTCACCTGGCTGATGAACGACGTCAGAATCGGCGCATGCCGCCGCGTGATTGCGGTGACGTCCATAAACGCGTTGTATTCCTGCAGGTTCACGTAACCGTGCGATTCGCCGAACGGCGCTTCGGGTTCGAGCCATTCGGTGCTGATCAAGCCTTCGATCACGTATTCGGCTTCGGCGGGCACCAGCAGGTCGACGGTTTTCGCGCGCACCACGTCGATCGGCGCGCCGGCCAGCGCGCCGGCCACCGCCAGTTCGTCGACGCCTTCGGGCAGCTTTTGCACGGCCGTGTACGACACCGCCGGCGGACAGCCGACCACCACCGCGCACGGCATCGGTTCACCGCGCGCCTTGTATTTGAGCCAGTGCGAATAGATGCCGGCGCGCAGTTCGACCGACGGATTCATGCCGAGCCGGCGTGGCGCTTTCAGCTGGCCGCGATAGTTGCCGACGTTCTGCACGCCGGTGTCGGGATCTTTGGTGATGTAGTGGCCGGCGGACAGGTACGGCGCGTTGTCCCAGCCGGGCGTCGAGATCGGCACGGGCAAGCCGTCGAGTGCTGCGCCGGGCTCATCGAGCGCGGCGCCGAGCGTGACGACGTCGTGGCACGGCGCACGCTCGACGAGGTTCGGCGCGAGCGGCGCGGCGATCGCACGCACCCATGCGTCGCCGATCTGCTCGAGCGGTTTGCCGAAGCCGACGCGGTACACGTCGGGCGTTGCCGCGAGGCCGCCAACCAGCACCGCGCCGTTATAGCGCCGCCCGTGGCTGTCGACCGGTTGTGTGAACAGAAATGCCTTGCGCGCCGCTTCGGCGATGCCGCCGCGATATTGCCAGCGCACCAGCGGATGCATCTCGGTGTCCTTGTTGATCGGCTCGTCGACGACGCATAGCAGCCCGCGGCGAGCGAGTTCCAGCACGTGCGCGTGCAGATCGGGGTAGTGGCGTGGCGCCGCGCCGGGTGGGGGTGCGTAGCGGGTAAGTGCGTCGGGCAGCGGGGTATCGCCAGGCTGGTTCATATCGGTCTCGCGGAAAAGCCGGCGCCGCGACCGACGCCGGCGCGGCCGCCCGATGCGGCGGCACCGCGTCGGCGAACTGCCCGCGCCAGCAGGGGTTGAACGGAAATGAGCGGCACCGGCGCGCGCATCAGAACGAATGCACCATGCCGAGCACCGTGGCCAGCTGGTTGTGGCCCGGCAACACCGGAATGCCCGGGCCCTGGCCGCTGTTCGTCGTGAACGACGCAAGACTGCCGTTCTGGATGTACGACACGCCGCCGTAGACGCCGGTGCGCTTCGACAGCCGGTAGTCGTAGCGCATGCCGTACGACGTCGAATTGCCGTTGGAATCGTGTTGCAGCTTGTACTGGCCGTAACTGAGCATCAGCGTGCCGCGTAGTACGTTGGGCACTTGCGCCGACACTTCGTAATAGAAATTGTTCGGCGCAGCGAACGTGTTGGTGTTGGTGACGGTCACGTCGCCCGCGCCCCGGTGCAGCACGAACAGACCATCGAGCTTGAAGGGGCCGAAATCGTACGACACGCCGAACAGATCGTGCGTGCCGGTAGCGGTTGGTGAACTCGCAACCACGGTCTGCGATTTCGTGTACACCTGGCTCAGATAGTCCGCTTCCAGCGACAGTGAGCCGTTCGAGTAATACGCGCCGGCCGAGAACGTATTGCCCAGCGTGCGCGGCTGCGTCGGGTCGCCGTTCGCGCCGAAGCCCCACATCAACGAAAGCGTGAGCCCGTTCAGGTTCGGCGACGTATAGATGATCGAGTTGGGGATCTTGGTGGACGGGAAGAAATCGTAGTTGTTGGCCGCGTGGCCCCAGTCCCAATGGCCGAGATCGCCGGCCAGGAAGCGCAGCAGGCCCCACATTTCAGGGGTGTTGTTCAGGCCGGCCTGAAAGCGCCCGAACGGGCCCGACATACCGACCCACGCTTCCCGTCCAAAGAATTTGCCGGCTTGCGCGCTCTGGCCGTTCGCAACGTTGATGCCGCTTTCGAGGCGGAAATTCACATGCACGCCGCCGCCGATGTCCTCCGCGCCCTGAATGCCCCAGTTGGACGGAAATGCGTTGCTGCTGTCGATGCGTGTCGTGCTCTGACCGCCCGAGCGCGCGTACTGGATCGACGAATCGAGCACGCCGTACAACGTGACGCCGGTACTTTGTGCATGTGCTGCAAAGGAAGTGCCGCACAGGACTGCCACGCATGCATATTGTTTGACCTGATTTTTCATCGTTGAAATCTGAAGTTGACAACGCTGGTTCTGGAAGCTCGCGGGCAATACGACGCGACGCCGCCTTGCGCGGGCGGCGGTCTTTCCCCGATGTGATACGTCGTGTGGAGGTCTCGCGGCGGCAGACGGAGAGACGCGAAACGACGCGTCTTCCATCATTCTGAAATGCCGAAGAACCCCTCGTCGCACGGGACACCTTGCGTTCACGGCGCCGTGCGTTTCCGTTGACGTAGGGCAAATATATGATCGTCGTACAATGCGGACAAGTAAACAAAAATACCGGGCGACAGTTTTTTTGCGCTACGTAGCTCTTAATATGCGCAGATGATTGGTTTATCGTGTTTCAAAAAGAGGAATTGAAACGACGTAGACTGTGCCCGAGTAGGTTGTCGCGGTGCGCGCTGCACCAATCTGAAACGGGCACAGGGGGGCGCCCGGACCCGCTCAGCGGTCGGCTGGCGCGAGCGCGTCGCTGGCTGCGCGGCTGGCGCCGTCGATATGAATGCAGCGCACGTAGCCGTCGCCATGCGCGGCGCGCAGCGGCGGTGTCGCCTGCGAACAGGCGGAATCGGCGCGCGGGCAGCGCGCTGCGAAAGCGCAGCCGGGCGGCAACGCGCGCAGGTCTGGCGGACTGCCGGCGATGGTTTGCAGTTCGAGCTCGCGCGGCCGGCCCGCTACCGTCGAGGCGAGCATGGCCCGCGTGTAGGGATGTTGCGGCGCAAGCAGCACGTCGCGTGCGGCGCCATATTCGACGATCTGTCCCGCGTACATCACGGCGACCTTGTCGGCGATCTGCGCGGCCACGCCGAGATCGTGCGTGACGATCACGATGCTGGTGCCGAACTGCGCCTGCAGCTGCTTGAGCAGCACCAGCGTCTGGATCTGCACGGTCGCGTCGAGTGCCGTGGTGGGTTCGTCGGCCAGCAGCAGCCGCGGCCGGCACGACAGCGCGATGGCGATCATCGCGCGCTGCCGCAGACCGCCGGACAGTTCGTGCGGATAGGCGCGCAGTCGCCGTTGCGGCGACGGCACCCGCACGTGCTCGAGCAGCGCGAGTGCCTGCTCCTGCGCTTCTCGGCGCGTCACGCGCCGATGTCGGACGATGGTCTCGACGATCTGCTCGCCGATCGTATAGACCGGATCGAGCGCGGTCATCGGTTCCTGGAACACCATCGATACCGTTGCGCCGCGCAGCATCGACAGCTGCCGTTCGCTGAGCGCCAGCACGTCGGTGCCGTCGATCCGGATCGAGCCGCCGAGCCGTGTGCGGTCGGCCGGCAACAGCCGCATCAGCGCGCGCAGCGTCACGCTCTTGCCCGAGCCGGACTCGCCGATGATGCACAGCACCTCGCGCGCCCCGACACGCAGCGAAACGCCGTTGACCGCATGCACGGTCGCGTCGCGGCTGACGAAGCGTACGGTCAGGTCATCGACTGCGAGCACGGGCGCGCAAGCGGGAGTAGAGGCGGGGGCAGCAGCGGAAACAGAAGCGGCGTTCATGATCGAAGGAGGTCGGGTGGCCGGCGTGCGTCGCTCGCATCGCCGTCGGCGCGAAACGCGTGCGGCATACCCGCCGGCGGGTCGCCTGCGCGCGTATGGGCCGACGCGGCGTCATGCATGTGGCAGGCCACCGCGTGCAGCGGCGCGGCAAGCGCGTCGCCGAGCGACGGCACGCGTGTCGTGCACACGTGTTCCGCATACGGACAGCGCGGATGGAAGCGGCAGCCCGGCGGCGGATCGACCGGATTGGGCGGGTCGCCCGCAAGCGGCGCCTCGGCAATGCGGCGGCGCGGATCCGTATCGAGCTGACAGCCGAACAGCGCGCGCGTGTACGGATGCCCCGGATTGCGATACACGTCGTCAGCAGGACCGATTTCGACGATCTCGCCGAGATACATCACGAGCACGCGGTCGGATACGTAGCGCACCACATGCAGGTCGTGCGAGATAAACAGATAGGTCAGGTTCAACTGCGCTTTCAGCGCGCGCAACAGCATCAGCACCTGAGCTTCCACCGACTTGTCGAGCGCGGAGACGGATTCGTCGAGAATCAGCAGGCGCGGGTTCAACGCGAGCGCGCGGGCGATGTTGACGCGCTGCTTCTGGCCGCCGGACAACTCATGCGGATAGCGCGCGGCAAACAGCGCGGCGCGCAGCCCGACCTGCTCGAGCAGCGTATGCGCGGTCTGCCGCGCAGCGTCGCGCGTCGCGCCGTGCACGCGCATGCCGTACGCAATCGATTCGGCCACCGACATGCGCGGATTCAGCGACGCCGACGAGTCCTGAAACACCATCTGCACGTTTTTGCGCAGCTCGCCCAGCGTGAGGCCGGTGCGCTCGCCGACCGCTTCGCCGTCGAAGATCAGTTCGCCCGCATCGGGCTCGACGAGCCGCATCAGCAGCCGCGCGAGCGTCGATTTGCCGCAGCCCGACTCGCCGACCACGCCGAGCGTTTCGCCTTTGGCGATGCTGAACGACACGCCGTCGACCGCATGCACGTGCGCCATCGTACGGCCGAACAGGCCGCCGCGCACCGCGAAGCGCTTGCGCAGGCCGCGCGCGATCAACAGCGGCTGGCGCAGGCCGCCGCGGTCGCGCGGATCGGCTGCGGGTTCGCCGGCGAGCCGCGCAGCGCGGGCGTGGCTTGCGGCATTCGAACCATCGATATGCGACACAGGCGGACGCCTCCTCATGCGCGAATGTCCATGGCGTGCCGCAGCCCGTCACTGACCATGTTGAACGAGAACGACACGATGCAGATCGCGAGCCCCGGCAGCGCACACACCAGCGGCTGCAGATAGATTGCCTGGCGCAGGCCCGCGAGCATTTGCCCCCAGTCGGGAGTCGGCGGCTGCACGCCGAGCCCCAGAAACGACAGACCCGCGGCGAGCAGCACCGACACCGAAATCAGACTCGATGCGAACACGAATAACGCAGGCAGCACGTTGCCCAGCACGTGCGCCACGATCACCGACAGGCTCGATGCGCCGGTGGCCTGCGCCGCTTCGACGAAATCGAGCGCGCGCACCTGGGACGTCGCGGTTTCCGCGATCCGGCACAGCGACGGGATGAACACCAGCGTCAGCGCCAGCAGTCCGCTCGCCACGCCGCCGCCGATCGTGCCGGAGATCGCGACGGCCAGCAGCACCGACGGAAACGCGTAGAACACATCCATCGTGCGCATGATCGCCATGTTCAGCGCGCCGCCGTAAAAGCCCGCCAGCACGCCGAGCGTGCCGCCGATTGCGAGCGCCAGTGCGACCGGCGCCACGCCCATTGCCAGCGACATGCGCGCGCCGTACAGCAGCCGCGCGAACATGTCGCGGCCGAGGTCGTCGGTGCCGAGCAGATGGCCCTGCCAGCCTGGCGGCTTCAGGCGCCCGAGCAGGCCGGTCGCATACGGATCGTAGTGTGCGACGAGCGGCGCGCAGCACGCGGCGAGTACCGTCAGCACCAGTAGCGCGGCGAAGCTGAGCGTCACGTAGTCGTGCCGCAGGCGGCGCGCGATCGCGTGCAGGTAGCCGGGCGGCGCTACTGCGCGAAGCGCGGCGGACGGAAGGGCGGCGCTCATGGTGTCGGTTTCCTTATTGACGTTGCAGGCGCGGATCGGCGCAGGTCTGCAACACGTCGACCGCGAGGTTGATGAATACGAAAGTCAGCGCGAGGATCAGCACGGTACCTTGCAGCAACGGCACGTCGCGCGTCAGGATCGCCTTGCTGAGCAGAAAGCCGGTGCCGGGCCACGTGAAGATCGTTTCGATCAGGATCGAGCCGCCGGTCAGGTAGCCGAGTTGCAGGCCCATCACGGCCAGCACCTGCGGCAGCGCGTTGCGCAGCGCATGGCGCATCAGCGCGTGCGGCGCGAGCCCTTTGGCGCGCAGCACCTGCATGTAGTCCTGCGCCAGCGTGTCGGCCAGTGCCGCGCGCGTGCTGCGCATCACCACGCCGAGCGGCAGCAGGGCCATCGTCAGCATCGGCAGCACCGCGAAGCGCGCGTCGTGCCAGTCGAGCCAGCTGAAGGTCGCCGCGCCGCTGCCCATGCCGGTGGCCGGCAGCCAGCGTAGTTTGACGGCGAACACGATGATCAGCACGATGCCGAGCCAGTAGCTGGGCATGCTGATGCCGAGCGTCGATACGGCGGTTACTGCGCGCTCGAGGAAGCGGCCGCGATGCCACGCGGCGAGCATGCCGGCCAGCACGGCGAGCACGAACGCGATCAGCGCGGCCCCGGCTGCGAGGCTCGCCGTATTGGCCAGCGCGCCGGACACTTCGACCAGTACCGGCCGGCCGGTCTGCAGCGAGGTGCCGAAATCGCCGTGCAGCGCGCGCCACAGCCATTTGGCAAACTGCACCGGAACCGGCTGATCGAAGCCGTACAGCTGGCGGATCGTCGCGATGTCGGCGGCGCTCGCGTCCGGCGGGATCAGCGACGCAGCGGGATCCCCGGGCGCGAGATAGACGAGACAGAAACAGACGAGCGATACGCCGAGTGAGATCGGTATCGTGTACAGCACGCGTTTTGCGATGTAGATCCACATGACGTGTCGTTCCTGGTTGCGCGGTCAACGATCTCGATCCGGTCGGCTCGCTCAGCGGGCGGCGGCTAGCGCGACCGGTTCCCACACGTCGCAGTGACGTCCGGCACCGTAGGCCACGGTGACTGCCGGTGCGCGCGTGTCGAGCCGCTCGACGCTATCGTTTGCCGCGCTGTAGCGCGGCCACGCGGCGGCCGGCGTGCCGCTTGCGGCGAAGTTCGTCCAGTCCGCGACCATGCGCTGCGCGAGCGCTTGCTGTGCGGCGTCGAGCGGATGCGGGGTACCGGCGCCGCCGTGAAAATGCGGGAACAGGTACTGCAATTCCGCCGTGTGATAGGCCCGCATCGGGTAGCTGACCGCGCCGAAATAGGAGGGCGCGCTGCGGTCGTCGAACTGGTAGCCGTATACCGGCACGTAATTCGCCAGGTTGCGATCCAGATAGCGCGCGATGCAGATCTTCAGGTCCTGCGTCGCGGCGATTTCCGCTTCGCTCGGACTCGCATACGATGCGAGCGGGTAAGCGTCGCGCAGCGCCGCGCTATGCGATGCGCCGAAGCTTTGCAGGAAGCGCCGGTAGCCGTCGGCGTCAAGCGGCGCTGCGCCGGTCATCAGTTCGGGCAGGAAGAACGCCTGTTCGTCGGCGACCAGCCCGTTGACGACCGGCACACGATTGAACTCGCCGTGCTCGAAAGCCTGCTGCGCGGTGCGCGTGACGATGGCGCCGTCGACCACCGGGAAGTGCGTGCCGATGTAGCGGGCGATGCTCGCCTGATGCCGCAGAATCTGCCGCACGTCGAGCGCGCGTAGACACTGCGCGCTCTGATCGGCGCAGCCGGCCGATGCCGCGAACGCCGCGCCGGCCGCCAGCGCCTGCTGCGGCGTGTATGGCGCGATGCGCGTGCCGCTTTGCACGATCGCGCGCTGGAACAGGCCCGCGGCGGCCGGCGATGCGAGCTGCGCGAGCACGCTGGAGGCACCGCCCGACTGGCCGAAAATCGTCACCTTGCGCGGGTCGCCGCCGAATGCGGCGATGTTGTGCTGCACCCAATGCAGCGCCGCCTGCTGGTCCATCAGGCCATAGTTCGCATACGCGTGGCCTTCCGCGTCGAGCGCGGGCTGCGAAAGAAAGCCGAGCGCGCCGAGGCGGTAGTTCAGCGTGACGACGATCGCGCCGGCGCGTACCAGCGCGCTTGCGTCGTAGTCGTTGCTTTCGCCGCTGAAGAGGCCGCCGCCATGAATCCACACCATCACCGGTCGCGACGTCGCGCGATCGGTTGCGGCGCCGCGCGGTGCGAATACGTTCAGATACAGGCAGTCTTCCGCTTCGCTCGGCGAGGCAAATGCGCCGCGCGGCGCCTGCGCGCAGGTGGGCGCGAAATGCGTTGCGTGCAGCACCGTTTGGGTGGGTTGCGGCGGCTGCGGCGGACGCCATCGGAGGTTGCCGACCGGTGGCGCGGCATACGGAATGCCGAGGTATTCGTCCATGTCGGCGCCGCGCAGGCCTTGTACCGGGCCGCCGCTCGTTGCGACCACGGCGCTCGCTTGCGTAGCGGGCGGCACGGCCGCAGTGCGCGGCATACCGGTGCCGCACGCGGCGAGTGTCAGGCACGCGAGCCAGGCCGCCGCCGTGTGCGATAGCCGGCGTGCCGCGGCGCGCGGCGCTAGGGAGGCGGCGTTGGCGCGTCGGCGGCGCGGGGCCACCTCGGGCCGCTGCACGCAGGTGTGCGGCAAGCGTGAAGCCAACCAGCGCGGCATGCTGCTCATACGCGCGTGCTCGCGCCCGTGCGCTTCGCGTTGTCGCGCAGGCAGCGCACCAGCAAGTCGGTGTCCATCACGTCGCCGAAGATCGCGTAGAACGCCGTGAGCGTCGCGTTATGCTCGTCGTCGGTGCCGGCTGCGGTGCCGTCGCTGATCATGATGGTCTTGTAGTTCAGCATCATCGCGTCGCGCGCGCTGGATTCGCAGCACGCGTTGGTTGTCGTGCCGGCGATCGCGACGGTGCGGATGCCGCGCGCCTGCAACAGCTCGTGGAGATTCGACGATCCCTGAATGAACGCGCTGTAGCGATACTTGAGCACGGTTTCGTCGCCGGGCTCGACGACGAGGTCGCGGTGCAACTGGTGACCGGGCGCGTCTTTCTGAAATGCCGCGGTACGCTTGGCCGCGCGCGCCGGATCGCCAGCGGATAACTCGTACCACTGCGACCAGTTCTTCTGTTCCGTCTCGTTGACGGTATTGCGGACCCACACCACGAGGCCGCCGGTTTCACGCACGGTCTGCGCGAGCCGGTTGAGGTTCGGCATGATCGTCAATGCCTGCGCGCACGGGTAAGCCGCGTATTCGTCGAGCAGAAAACCGTTCTGCATGTCGATCACGACGAGCGCGGTGCTGGTGGGATCGAGGTCGTCGTGGATATGTGCGCGGCCGCGCCGCCGTACGACGCGTTCGACGATGTGTTCGGGAATTTTCACTGGATGCATGATGGCTCTCGGTGGTGACGGCGGCCGCTGCGCCGACGACATGTGTGGCGGCGCAGCGGCGCGCCTCGCGCGATGCATACAACGCGGCGAATGCGTGGCTCCGAAAACGCCGCGGCTCAATGAACCACGATCGGCGTCAGGTCCTGGAACCAGCTCTGCGCTTCGACATAGCCGCTCAGATTCGGCGCCAGCGCGCGCGGGTTCAGATCGCTGACGATAAACAGGCGCGCGGCGTCGGCGACGTACAGCTGATGGATCTGCGTGAGCAGCGCCTGCTGCTGTTGAGCATCGAAAGTGGACAGCACGCGCTGGCCGAGCGCATCGATGCGCGCATCGCCAAGGCCTCCCCAGTTGGTGCCGTTCGGGGCCGCGTAGACCTTCTCCACCGCTTTGAGCAGGCTGAGCGGATCCATCACACCCATCGAGAAGTTGATCGCGTCGTACTTCGGATAGGCCGCCGCGCCTTTGACGAACACGTCGGTCATCGCATTCCAGTCGATCGTGTCGAACACGACCTTGAAGCCGGCCGCATCGAGTTGCGACTTGACCAGTTCGTTCATCGGCAGCGGCTGCATCTGCCCGGACCCCGACGGCGAAATCGCGACGTGGATCTCGCAGGGATAGCAGTGCGCGTCCTTCAGCAACGCGGTTGCCTTCGCCGGGTCGGTGTGGATTGCCGGCACGTTGCCGTAGGCCGCCTGGCTCGGCACGAGCGCGCCGTAACTCGGTTTCGCGAGGCCGCTCAGCAGCGCGACCATCGCGTCGCGATCGACGGCCAGATTCGCGGCCTCACGCACGCGCGCATCGGTGAAGGGCCCATGTTGCAGGTTGAACAGATACGGCCACGCATGCGGATAGACGTTCGTGACGACATGCATGCCGGCCTGCTTCAATTCCGGCAGCATGTCCGGCGACGGCGCCTCGATGAAATTCACCTCACCCGACAGCAGCGCGGCGGCACGCGTGGTCGCTTCGGGCATCGGCAGCAGCACCAGCCGGTCGTGTTTCGGCACGCGCGCCAGGTCCCAGTACGACGGATTCTTGACCAGTTCGAGCCGCTGGTGCGGCACCACCTTCGCGAAGCGGTAGGGGCCGCTGCCGGCCGGATGTTGCGAAAAGACCGCGTAGTTGTTTTTCGCCGCATCGACCGCGCATTTTGAAATCATCAGCACGTACGGCAGGTTGTACGGGAACAGCGAGTTCACCGTTCTGGTCGTGATGGCGATGGTGTCGTCCGAGACCTTCTCGACCTTGTCGATATCGCCGGTGCGCGCGCGGGCGCGGGCGAAATAGACCGGGCTGAACGCAGGGCTGTTGCGATCGGTCAGGCGTACGAGGTTCCACACCGCCGCATCGGCATTCCATGCGCAGCCGTCGTGAAACTTCACGTCGTGACGCAGCTTGAAGATCCAGCGCTTCGGATCGTGCGGGTCGACGTGCCACTCGGTTGCGAGGCCGGGCTTGATGGCGACTTCGCGGTCGGCGTGCGACAGATCCCAGTTCACGAGGCCGTCGTACAGCGAATAACCGACGAAGCGGTAGCCTTCGAAGCCCTGATCGGGCTGCCCGGCCCAGTCCGGGATATCGGCTGCGGTCATCGCGACGGTCAATACCGATTCCGC
>DATLOW010000369.1:0-6489 GCA_035536055.1 Paraburkholderia sp.
GCCAGCGCGCAACGCCATCGCCATGCCATCGCAGCTCTTGTCGCCGCTCGGCGTGTGGTACTTGTACATCGTCGGGCCACCGCCGGTGGCGAGCAACACGGCTTTCGCACGCACGAACACGAATTCGCCGCTGCGCATATCGATCATCAGCACGCCGGCGAGCGCGCCGCCTTCGCGCGTTTCGACAAACTCCACCGCGCGATGCTCTTCGAGCCGCTCGATGCCGCGCGCCCACACCTGCTCCGC
This sequence comes from Paraburkholderia sp., assembly GCA_035536055.1. Taxonomy (GTDB): domain Bacteria; phylum Pseudomonadota; class Gammaproteobacteria; order Burkholderiales; family Burkholderiaceae; genus Paraburkholderia. The sequence continues at coordinate 247 of DATLOW010000369.1, forward strand.
CAGCCGGTTGATGATTTCGATGCCGGTCTGATCGCCTTTGTGGACCGTCCGGTCGAAGGTCTGGCCGGCAAATGCCTTCTGTTTGAGGGTGCCGTCCGGATTGCGATCGAAGAAGCAGCCGAGCTCGTTTTCCAGTTCATGGATACGCTCGACCGCGCGCGTAACAAGCGTCCATGCGAGATCCTGGTTCGACAGCCACTTGCCGCCCTCGATCGTATCCATGAAATGCCGCTCGATCGAATCGCCCTGCGCGAGCGCGACGTTGTAGCCGCCCTGCACCATTCGCGTACAGCCGCATTTGCCCAGCAGCCCCTTCACAGCAATCGTAATGCGCAATTGCGGCGCGGCCGCGTGCGCATGCAGCGCGGCGAACAGGCCCGCGCCGCCGCTGCCGAGAATCAGGATGTCGGTGTCGTACTGCTTCATCGTGCATCGGCTCCGCAGACTGGATAACGGGTTGTGCGCATCACGGCTCGTCTCGGCTCGTCACGGCGCGTCACGACCGGATGCCGAGCGAAGCGAGCACCTTGTCGCGCTGCGCATTCGTATGCTGCTGCACGGTCGTATAGACGCTGCCGCCGTGGCTATCCATCGCCACCAGCAGCGGACCGAATTCGCCGATCCGGAAACGCCACAACGATTCGGGGTTCAGGTCGTCGAGGTCGACGTCTTCGATCTGCTCGATCCACGTCGTCTCGAGCGCTGCGGTACCGCCGACGATCGCCAGATACACGCCGCCGTGCGCGACGAACGCATCGCTGGAAGCCTGCGCGAGCCCGCCTTTGCCAATCACGATGCGTACGCCGTACTGCGCCATCAGCGGCTCGGTAAAGCGCTCCATGCGCATCGACGTGGTCGTGCCGATGCAGACCGGCTCGTAGCCGGCCGGATGCGCGGCCGAAGGCGGCACACGCCGCACGTTCGGTGCAGTGTGAATCACTGCATGGCCGCGCAGATCGAAGCGCGTGCTGCGGCCGCGATCGAACATATGAATCTGCGTGGCATCGCGAATGCCGAACAGCGTGCCGGTCAGCGTAACCGTATCGCCGATGCGCAACGCGCGCATCTGCGCTTCGGTGACCGGGGTTTGCAGTGTGTGGTGCGTCATGTGCAGGGTCCTTGCGGTTGCGCGCGGCGCGGCGTGCCCGGTCACTCAGTAACCGTATTCGACGCCGCCATGCATCAGCGTCGCGCGTGCGCGGCGCGCCGAATGGCATTGCATGTTCACCGCGACCGGGTTCATCGTGATGTGGGTGGCCGCGAGTTCGACGTGCACTGCGAACGCGGTCGCATCGCCGCCAAGGCCCTGCGGACCGACGCCGAGCTGATTGACCGCCGCGGAAAGCTCCTGTTCCAGCGCGGCTGCGTGCGGATCGTCGTTGCGCGTGCCGAGCGCGCGGGTCGCCGCGCGCTTCGCAAGCCACACGCACAGGTCCGACGTGCCGCCCACGCCGACGCCGACGATCGTCGGCGGACAGGTTTTGCCGCCCGCATCCACCACGCAGTCGATCACGAAGCGCTTGATCGCCGCGATACCGTCGGCCGGTGTCGCCATCTTCAGGAACGAGTTGTTCTCGGAACCGCTGCCTTTTGGGATCATTTCGATCACGAGCGTATCGGCACGCGCGTCGAAATCGATGTGAATCGCCGGCATCAGCGGCCCGCACGAGGTCTGTTCGTTTTGCCGCGTCAGCGGATGCACGACCGACGAGCGCAGTGGATGCTCGCGCGTCGCGCGCTCGCAGCCGCGGCGGATCGCGTTCTTCAGCGCGACGCCGTCGAGCGCGACGCCCGCGCCGATCGTTACGTTGTAGATCGGCAGACCGGTGTCCTGGCACAGCAGGTTGTCGCCGGTCTCAGCGACTTCGATATTGGTGCGCATCAGGCCGAGCACGCGGCGCGCGGTGTCGTCGGACTCGGCGCGCTCGAGCCGCGCAATGCCATCCTTGACGTCGGGCGGCAACTGCTTGAGGGCGCGGATGTACAGCTCTTTCGCGACTTCTTCAATCTGCTGCATATCCATCGGGTAGTCTCCGTCGCGCGTATTGGATCGGCGCGTTTTTTTCATGTCGCGGTCAACGGGTCGCAACTTTGTCTTGCGTGTCGAACAACGCCGCGCGCAATACAACCGCGCCACGGCACACGTTATATGGTCAACGACAACGCAAACGCGAGCCCCGCCACCAGCGCGCCGCCCGCGGTCAGCGCAATCAGGTCCTTGCGCAAACCGCTCCACGGCCGGTATTCGATCAGCAGAATCCGCACGCCGCCGATCAGATGGGCTGCCAGCAAGGTGACGAGGCCCCATTCCGCGAACACGAACGCGGGCTGCCGCGTAACCGCTAAAAACGAGTCGAGTGCTGCCGCTCCGTGCAACGCGGTGCCGAGCGCCCAGAAATGCATTGGCAAGAAGATCGCCAATGCGAGGCCGGACAAGCGGTGCACGAGAAATGCCCACCACGCCGGATGATTGCGCGCGCGCGCATCGGCACGCCGCCCCGGCGTCTTGCGGCGCACGCCGCCGTCGGTAATCTTCCCGCTGCGCGCGGCATCGAGTTCGCTCATAGCGGCCCTCCGATCAGCGCATACACTGCACGCAATCCCGCCAGCGCGAGGACCACGCCAACCAGCAAACTCGCGGCAAACACGCTGGCGCCGCGCCAGCCGAGCCATTCCTCTGCGATACGGCGCAACCCCACCGGCACGTGCGCGGCGGCAGCCAGCACGAACACCGCGTAAAACAGGCCCCACGCCGCGTTGCCGTGCAGCCGCGCGAGAATCGCGCCTGCGCTCAGGCCGCCATGCACGACGACGATCATCGTCACGAGGTGCACGCTGACGCACAGCGCCAGCACCATCGCCGAAATGCGCTGCACGCGCCAGCCGCTGATTGCCGCGTTCATTCGTGCGCTCCGCGCGGCGCCTTGCCGTTCAGCCGTTTCAGACCGGCGATGCTCGCCGTAGGCGCAAGCGCTTTCGGGCAGCGTTCGGTGCACGAGCCGAGCGTATGGCACGAGTGGCAGCCCGCATCGCTGGAAATGGCCGCGACACGCGCGTGCTGCTGCGTATCGCGCACGTCGTTGACGAGCGTCCACGCGCGATTCAGCGCCGCAGGCCCGAGATAATCGGGGTTCCACGCAACCACGTCGCAGCTCGAATAGCACACGCCGCAGCCGATGCATTCGATGCCCGCATCGGCCGCTTTGCGCGCCGCGGAAGCCGGATCGACGCGCGCCGCCGGTTCGTGGCGCGTGCGCTCGCCGGCAAAATAGCCCTTGGCGTCGCGCCACTTGTCGAAAAAGCCGGACATGTCGGTGGCAAGATCCTTGATCACCGGCAGATGGTTCAGCGGTGCGATCTCGAGCACGTCGCCCGTATGGCCGAGCACTTTGGTAACGTGCGTGCGGCAGGTCCAGCGCGCGCGGCCGTTGACCGTCATTGCGCACGAGCCGCACATGCCGACGCGGCACGCGAACCGATACGACAGCGTCGCATCGAGATGTCGCTGGATATGGATCACGACGTCGAGAACGGTCTGGCTTTCCATGCGCGGCACTTCGAAGCGCTGGAATTCGCCTTCGTCCGCGCCGCGCCAGACGTTCACGTGCAAAGAGGTGGGGCTTGCAGTTCGCATCCTGACCCTTCGGGGTTCGCTTGATTGCGAAGCCAGTCTAAGATGCGCGCGCAACGATCGAAAGCCAAAGATTTTTGCGGCGAGCCCAACAAATTTTTTTGCTCGAAGCGCGTACCGCTCGCGCGCAACGCAGGCCCAAAAAACACGCGCCTGCCCGAAGGCAGGCGCGTATCGCCCCCGCGTCAGCAACGGCACGACGGCCGTTGCATCGACAACAATCAAGCCGCTTGCCGGTAATAGAGATTTTGTGGGTGCCGCGCTTCGGCAAAGAAGAACCAGCGCTCGGCCACCAGCCCCGCAGACTGGATCGCGCATGCGGCACACAACAACCACACCGACAGCGCCACCGAAGCCACACTGCCGCCCAGCGCAATCAGCACGAACGGCACCGCGAAGCCCGCAATCAGAAAAGTCCACTTGATGCGCCGCAGCGTCTGCGGCGTCTTGCCGTGGAAAAACTCCCGCAGATTAAATGCGCCCGCCGTAAAGCCGCGCGACTTCTGCTCGACCTTCGCATCGCGTATGCCAGTCGCGCTTTGCACGGTCGATTTCGGTCGCAAGCGTGCATTGCGCCGCAACGATGCGAGCCGCGCCGCGCAAGCGGCCAGCGTCAGCACACACGCGCATACGGCAAGGCCCGGCAACAGCGACGGCACGAACCACGCGGCGCAGGCAGTCGCCAACGTAAAGCCCGATGCGCAGCCGAGCAGCACGAAGTTGACCATCGTCAGCGGCGTCGCCCATTCCTGCAGGAAACGCAGGCACGCATAGATCATCGACGTGCAAACGAACAGCACCGCGCTCGCCAGCACGCCGATCACGCCGACCGCCAGCGAATACGGCCAGCCGAGCGCATGCACGACGCCGTACGCAAACGCGCAGGCCAGAAACAGCGGCAACGCAAGGCATTCGCGCGACAGCCACGACGTACGCCACATTGCGATCGCCCGCCATGCGCGCTCCGGGTGCCCCAAGTGAAAGAACGACGCGAACAGCCCAAGCGTGCCGAGCACCACCGAAAGTGCGGCCCCCGCGATGAAAAACGCTTGCGGCGGCATCGCAACCAGCCCGAGTTGTGCCGCGCCTTCGACGCCCACCAGCGCGATCAGCAGGCCTTGCCCCGCGCCGCTCAGCGTCGTTAAGAAAACCACCGAAAATGCCGGATTCATGCTTTGAGTCTCCCGATTCGCAAGGCGCGCATCACACACGCGTTGCCAGCGATGCCAGATCGAGCTGGCCGTGTTCGAGCTGCGCATCGCGCGCGCTGTCTAGTGTGTCTTCGGTCTGTGCCGATCCACACGAGCATGAATCGCTGCCGCATGCCGTGGTGGTTCGGCGCGGCAGATAGTGATTCGCGGGCCGCGTGCCCCATTCGGGCATCAGCTGATAGCCGCCGCGTTCGCGAATCGCTTGCGACACCACCGAATCCGGATCGTGAATGTCGCCGAACAGCCGCGCGGACGTCGGGCAAGCCAGCACGCAGGCAGGCTTGCGGTCGCGTTCGGACAGTTCGTCGTTATGAATGCGGTCGACGCACAGCGTGCATTTGGTCATTTCCTTGCGCGACTCGTCGAGTTCGCGTGCGCCGTACGGGCACGCCCACGCGCAGTATTTGCAGCCGATACATTTGTCGTAGTCGACCAGCACGAGGCCATCTTCCTTGCGCTTGTAGCTGGCCCCGGTCGGACAGACCGGCACGCACGGCGGATCCTCGCAGTGCAGACACGACTTCGGAAAGTGAATCGTATCGGCCAGCGGAAACTCGCCGGCTTCGAAGGTCTGCACGCGGTTGAAGAACGTACCGGACGGATCCCCGTCGTAAGGGCGCGCATCGGCGAGACTGCCCGCTTCGCCCGACGTGTTCCATTCCTTGCAGCTCGTCACGCACGCATGGCACCCCACGCATACGTTCAGGTCGATCACGAGCGCCATCTGGGTCATTGGAGGCTCCCTGTCAATCGCGTTTAACGGTGTTGCGCAGGCGCGCCGCGAATTCGCCGCGTCCCGCGAAATAGGTCTGCACGATGCGCCGGATCGTGCCCATCGATCCGGGCAGCGGCTGCATCGGTGCGAACTGCGGCAGCGTATGATCCGCGTCCGCTTCGGCCGGATAGACGCGCACCCGCACGTCGTACCACGCGGCCTGGCCGGTGATCGGATCCGAGTTCGACATGCGCGGCTGACGCTGCGCCATGCGCTCATTGGCCGGCAGTTCGTCGGTGATCAGGTGGTTCAGCAGAAAGCCGCGCTGCGACTCGTTGGCGTCGGGCCCGAGGTTCCATGCACCAGCGGCCTTGCCGATCGCGTTCCACGTCCACACGGTGCCGGGCTCGACCGCTTCGCTGTAGCGGGCCATGCAGCGCACCTTGCCCCATTGCGACTCGACGTAAATCCAGCCGCCGTCTTCGATGCCCTGCTCGCGCGCCATCAGCGGATTCATAAACAGATAGTTTTCGCCGTGAATCTGTCGCAGCCACGCGTTTTGCGAATCCCACGAGTGGTACATCGCCATCGGCCGCTGCGTGACCGCGGCGAGCGGATAGCGCTCAAGATCGGTCGTGTCGCGTTCGAGCGGCTCGTACCAGTACGGCAGCGGATCGAAGTAACGC
>DATLOW010000370.1:0-2951 GCA_035536055.1 Paraburkholderia sp.
CCAGCACCGGCCACACGATCCACAGCGCCGCCGCCAGCAGGACCACGCCGAAGAACACCTTCACGTTGTCCATCCAGACGCCGGCGCGCGGCAGCAGCGTGCCCGCACCTAGACCGATGATCAGCAGCGGCACGCCGAGCCCGATGCCCATCGAGAACAGCGCCGTGCCGCCGAGCACTGCATTGCCCGTGTGCGCGATAAAAGCCAGCACCGCGAACAGCGGCGCGGTCATACACGCGCCGACCACCAGCGCCGAAAGCGCACCCATTACCGCGACGGCGGCAAACTTGCCACCCGAGCGACCTTCCGATGCCTTCGATACACCGGCCTGCCAGCGCTGCGGCAAAACGATGTCGACTTTCGCGATCAACGTCCCTGCGAAGAGGGTCAGTAGCACGCCGAAGGCGCCGAGCACCCACGGGTTTTGCAACCACGCACCGAGGCTTTGACCGACCAGCGCGGCTGCGATGCCGAGCGCCGTGTAGACCAGCGCCATGCCGATCACGTACGACAGCGACAGCGCAAAACCGCGTGCGCGCGTCACCCTGGCGCCCTCGCCGATGATGATCGCCGACAGGATCGGGATCATCGGGTACGAACAGGGCAATAGACTTAGCACCATGCCCGCGACGAAATACAGTCCGATGATCGCGAAGAAGCCGCCGCCTTGCAGCAGCGACTGCGCGTAGTCTGCGCTGGTTGCGCGGTCGTACCAGTTGTCACCTGCCGGCGCGGTGGACTGCGCGGAATTGTTGCTGGTCGTCGCGGGGGTGGTTGTCGCTGCCGTTGCCGGCTGCAGCGCGGCGCCATCGACGTGATACACGCGCTCCATCGGCGGGTAGCAAACGCCGGCGTCCGCACAACCTTGCGACGTCACAGCAATATCGACCGGGCCGGATGCCTGTTTGATCGGAATGCGGACGGTGAGCTCGCCGCGGTAGGTCTCGACGTTCTTCTGGAACGTCTCGTCGAACTTCACGTGGCCGGCCGGCAGCTGCGGATCGCCGATCACCGTCGTGCCGTTGCGCGTGGCGAACGCAAAGCGCTCGCGGTACATGTAGTAGCCGTCGGCGATCTTGTAATGCACGTCGACTTCGCCCGGCTTTTCGGTCGCGCTGAATTTGAACGCGACGGCGGGATCCAGAAAGTCGTCGGCCGCATGCGCGACGCCCATCGAGAACAGCGCGACGAACAGGCATGCGAGCAGCAATCTGACGCTGTGCGCGACGCCGCGCACAGGTCCGTTAAGACCGTTAAACATGAATCGAACGTTGAGTTTCTGCATGGACCCACTGGCCGTACGCCGCCGATGCGGTGACCTGCCATGTCAGGATTTCGGGAGTGTCGTACGGATGATGCGCCTGAATGAACTGCTCCAGCTCAAACGCACGGGCGATGCTTGTCTTGAACAGCAGCTGGACCTCGTCGGCGGATTCGAGCTTGCGCTGCCAGTGGAAACTCGAGCGCACCGCGCCCAGTTGCGTGACACACGCGGCCAACCGGGCGGTCAGCACGTCCGAGCCCAGCTTTTCGGCGGTCGTGGTATCGGGCACCGTGGTGAGCAGCAAGGTCACGTTCATGGTCGCCGACGCCTCCGGCCGTACAAATTTCGCTGCCGCTATCGTATCACCTTGGCCCCGCGCGCCGCTGCCGCCGGCACCGCCGCGACCACGACTCATCACACCGTTTCCACGCGCAAAAACAAAAAAACCAGGCTGTGTCGCCTGGTTTTCCTGTGACTGCCGCCGCAGCAAAGCTTATTCAGCTTCGACGACGTTTTCGGCTTCTGCCGGTTCCGGACGGTCGAGCAGCTCAACCAGTGCCATCGGTGCGTTGTCGCCGACGCGGAAACCGAACTTCAGGATACGCAGGTAGCCGCCGGGACGGTTTTCAAAACGCGGACCGAGCACGTCAAACAGCTTCGTGACCGAGTCACGATCGCGCAGGCGGTTGAACGCCAGACGACGGTTGGCCAGCGACGGCTTCTTGCCGAGCGTGATCAGCGGCTCGACGACTTTACGGAGTTCCTTCGCCTTCGGCAGCGTGGTCTTGATGACTTCGTGCTCGATCAGCGAGTTGGACATGTTACGGAGCATTGCCAGACGGTGGCTGCTCGTGCGGTTCAGTTTCCGCAAACCATGACGGTGACGCATTTCAGTTTCCTTGATTCAAAGTTTTGATCCAGCTCTTCTATCGCGTCTGTTCCACCTCGCGGGAAGCTCGGTGACAAATGACGCACGGGCCGGTAGTGAAAAAAGCAAGACGCGGATTTTAAAGGAAAATCCGCGTCTTTGCCAGTTGCGGTGCAGCGCTTGTGCGGTACTTCATGCTACTTCCGGCACGCGCGCCGCCAGTCTTCCTGCAATTACTTGTCCAAACCAGCCGGCGGCCAGTTTTCGAGCTTCATGCCGAGCGTCAGACCGCGCGAAGCGAGCACTTCCTTGATCTCGTTCAGCGACTTGCGGCCGAGGTTCGGGGTCTTCAGCAGCTCGTTTTCGGTACGCTGGATCAGATCGCCGATGTAGTAGATGTTCTCGGCCTTCAGGCAGTTTGCCGAACGAACCGTGAGTTCCAGGTCGTCGACCGGACGCAGCAGGATCGGATCGATCTGCGGCGCACGCGACGGCGCTTCCGCCGTAGCTTCCGTGCCTTCCAGCGCAGCGAACACCGACAATTGATCGACCAGAATGCGCGCCGATTGACGGATCGCTTCTTCCGGCGAGATCACGCCGTTGGTTTCGATGTTCATCACGAGCTTGTCGAGGTCGGTACGCTGCTCGACACGCGCGCTTTCCACGGCGTAGCTGACGCGGCGAACCGGCGAGAACGACGCGTCCAGCACGATCCGGCCGATGATCTTGGCCGACTCTTCGCCGTAACGACGCACGTTGCCCGGCACATAGCCGCGGCCCTTTTCGACCTTGATCTGCACGTCGAGCTTGCCGCCCTTC
>DATLOW010000371.1:0-15845 GCA_035536055.1 Paraburkholderia sp.
CATCGTCGATACGATGACCGACAATCGCACGCGCACGGTGGCCGAAGTGCGCCACGCGTTCTCGAAATTCGGCGGCAACATGGGCACCGACGGCTCGGTGTCGTTCATGTTCGATCACGTCGGCCAGTTCCTGTTCGCGCCGGGCACCGCCGAAGACAAGCTGATGGACGCCGCGCTCGAAGCGGGCGCCGACGACGTCGTCACCAACGAGGACGGCAGTATCGAGGTGCTGTGCCCGCCGAACGATTTTCCGAAGGTGAAAGCGGCGCTGGAAGCGGCGGGTTTCAAGGCCGAGCTGGCCGAAGTGACGATGAAGCCGCAGACGGAAGTCGAGTTCACCGGCGACGACGCGCTCAAGATGCAGAAGCTGCTCGACGCGCTGGAAAATCTGGACGACGTGCAAGAGGTGTATACGAACGCAGCGATCGCGGAAGAGTGAGCGCGCGGCGCGGCCGCTCAGTATCAAGTTGTGTTGCCTGCGTCACAGGCATCGCATACGAGTTGTGCGAACCTTGCAGTTATTGACGGGCGGCGCCGCCACGCGGGCCGCTCACGGTTTTTAGCATTCGGGGAATTTCATGAAGTTACTCGTCGTCGGATCGGGCGGTCGCGAACATGCGCTCGCGTGGAAGCTCGCGCAGTCGCCGCGGGTGCAGCTCGTCTACGTCGCGCCCGGCAACGGCGGCACCGCGCAGGACGAACGTCTGCGCAATCTCGACATCGTCGACCTCGAAGCGCTGGCCGACTTCGCCGAAAAAGAGCAGATCGCGTTTACGCTGGTCGGGCCGGAGCAGCCGCTCGCCGCGGGCATCGTCAATCTGTTCCGCTCGCGCGGCCTGAAAATCTTCGGGCCGAGCCGCGAAGCCGCGCAACTCGAAAGCTCGAAAGATTTCGCCAAGGCGTTCATGAAGCGCCACGCGATCCCCACCGCCGAATACGAAACCTTCGCCGACGTCGCCGCCGCGCATGCGTATATCGATGCGAAAGGCGCGCCGATCGTCATCAAGGCCGACGGCCTCGCGGCCGGCAAGGGCGTGGTGGTCGCGCAGACGCTCGAAGAAGCGCACGCCGCGGTCGACATGATGCTGTCGGACAACAAGCTCGGCGACGCCGGCGCACGCGTCGTGATCGAGGAATTCCTCGCCGGCGAGGAAGCCAGCTTTATCGTGATGGTCGACGGCAAGCACGTGCTGGCGCTCGCGTCGAGCCAGGACCACAAACGCCTGCTCGACGACGACCAGGGCCCGAACACCGGCGGCATGGGCGCCTACTCGCCCGCGCCGATCGTCACGCCGCAGCTGCACGCACGCGTGATGCGGGAAATCATCCTGCCGACCGTGCGCGGCATGGAAAAGGAAGGCATCCGTTTCACCGGCTTTCTGTACGCGGGGCTGATGATCGACGCGCAGGGTAACCCGCGCACGCTCGAATTCAACTGCCGGATGGGCGATCCGGAAACCCAGCCGATCATGGCGCGCCTGAAGGGCGATTTCTCGAAAGTGGTCGAACAGGCGATCGCCGGCACGCTCGATACGGTCGAGCTCGAATGGGACCGCCGCACCGCGCTGGGCGTCGTGCTGGCCGCGCACAACTACCCGGACGCACCGCGCAAGGGCGACCGGATCAACGGCATTCCGGCTGAAACCGGCGATTCGGTCACGTTCCATGCCGGCACGACGCTGGCCAACGGCAAGCTGTCCACGTCGGGCGGCCGCGTGCTATGCGTGGTCGGGCTGGCCGACTCGGTGCGCAGCGCGCAGTCGGTCGCATACGAGACGATCAACCAGATTTCGTTCGACGGCATGCAGTACCGGCGCGACATCGGCTATCGCGCGCTGAACCGTAAACACAGCTAGCGGCTAACAGAGGCACCCGCGGCGCCGGCCCATGCGGCCGGCGTTGGCTTTTTACACGCATTTTTTACATTGCGTTTGCTCCAGCGCTAAACTGTCGGCGATTTGCGACGCCTGCGAGCGTGTTTCGTATTAATGTCAAGCGTCGCAGGCATGCGCCTCGCATGATCTTGCATCGATCGCCTTACGGCGCCGTCCCCATTTACGAGAAAGCTCCCGCGCGGCCCGCGTAGCGCGCCGCGGCTCCTTATCGATGACTGATTCGACTTACGACGCAGCCGCCGTGCGCACCTGGCTGCAAGGCCTGCAAACCCGTATCGCCGACACGCTCGGCGAATTCGACGGCACCCCGTTCGCCACCGACAGCTGGCAGCGCGCCCCCGGCGACAAGCTGCGCGGCGGCGGCTGCACGCGCATTCTGGAAGGCGGCCAGTTCTTCGAGCGCGCCGGCGTCGGCTTTTCCGACGTCGCCGGCGATGCGCTGCCGGGCTCGGCCAGCGCGCTGCGTCCGCAGCTGGCGGGGCGCGGCTTCGAGGCGGCGGGCGTGTCGCTGGTGCTGCATCCGCGCAATCCGTACTGCCCGACCGTGCATATGAACGTGCGCATGCTGATGGCGACCAAGGCCGGCGAAGAGCCGGTGTTCTGGTTCGGCGGCGGCATGGACCTGACGCCGTACTACGGCTATGAAGAAGACGCGCGGCATTTCCACCAGGCGTGCCGCGACGCGCTGCAGCCGTTCGGTGCCGATCTGTATCCGCGCTTCAAGCGCTGGTGCGACGACTACTTCTTCCTGAAGCATCGCAACGAAGCGCGCGGCATCGGCGGGATTTTCTTCGACGATTTTTCCGAGCCGGGTTTCGATCGCTCCTTCGAGATGGTGAGAAGCGTCGGCGACGCGTTCCTGCAAGCGTATCTGCCGATCGTCGAGAAACGCCGCGCCGAGCCGTACGGTGAAGCGCAGCGCGCGTTCCAGGCGTACCGGCGCGGCCGCTACGTCGAGTTCAATCTGGTGTTCGACCGTGGCACACTGTTCGGGCTGCAAAGCGGCGGGCGCACCGAGTCGATCCTGATGTCGATGCCGCCGGTGGTGAACTGGCGCTACGACTGGCATCCAGAGCCAGGCACGCCCGAAGCGCGGCTGTACAGCGATTTCCTCGTGCCGCGCGAATGGGTCTGACCTCGCCACCGCGGCCGTTGCCGCGCCGCATCGGCCTGCTCGGCGGCACCTTCGATCCGATTCACAACGGTCATCTGGCGCTCGCGCGGCGTTTCGCCGACGTATTGCAGCTGACCGAACTGGTGCTGCTGCCGGCCGGCCAGCCGTGGCAAAAGGCCGGTGTATCGGCCGCGCCGCATCGCCTCGCGATGACCCGCGCCGCCGCCGGCGCATTGCGGATTCCGGGCGTGACCGTCAGCGTGGCCACCGAAGAAATCGAGCACGACGGGCCGACCTATACGGTCGAGACGCTGCAGAAATGGCGTGCGCGCGAAGGCGAACACGCTTCGATTGCGCTGCTGGTCGGCGCGGATCAGCTGGTGCATCTCGACACGTGGCACGAATGGCAGCGTCTGTTCGACTACGCGCACGTGTGCGCGGCGACGCGGCCCGGCTTCGAGCTTGCCGCCGCTGCGCCCGCGGTGGCCGCGGCCATCGCCGCGCGCGCGGCCGGCGCCGAGGTGCTGCGCGCGACGCCGGCCGGGCATCTGCTGATCGATGCGACGCTGGCCGAAGACGTGTCGGCAACCGCAATCCGCGCGCAGCTGCGTGAGCGGTTTGCGAACCTCGCGGCTGGCGGCACGACGGCCGAAAATCAGGTTCCCGCCCCCGTGTGGGACTATATTGTTCAACATCATCTGTACCATCGGTAAGCACATGGATATACGCAAGCTGCAACGCACGATCGTCGACGCGCTCGAGGACGTCAAGGCACAAGACATCAAGGTGTTCAACACCAGCCATCTGACCGAGCTGTTCGATCGCGTGGTCATCGCGAGCGGCACGTCGAACCGCCAGACCAAGGCGCTCGCGTCGAGCGTGCGCGAAAAGGTCAAGGAAGCCGGCGGCGACATCGTCAGCACCGAGGGCGAAGATATCGGCGAATGGGTGCTGGTGGATTGCGGCGACGCCGTCGTGCATATCCTGCAGCCGGCGCTGCGCCAGTACTACAACCTCGAGGAGATCTGGGGCGACAAGCCGGTGCGCATCAAGCTGGCGAATCCGAGCCCGTTCGGCGGTGCTCGCGCGAGCCAGCCGCTCGTCGACGAAGAAGACGACGAAGCAGAAGAACCGGCTGTCGCCCGTCCCGCACGCCGCGCGCCGGCACGCCGCCGCTAGGCACGGCGCGGCACACCACGCGGCGGCCGTTACGGCGGTCGTATTCCGGCGCCGCCCTGTCGTGATCGACGATGAAACTTTACATCCTCGCAGTCGGCCACAAGATGCCCGACTGGATCGCTTCCGGCTTCGACGAGTACACGAAGCGGATGCCGCCCGAACTGCGCATCGAACTGCGCGAAATCAAACCGGAGCAGCGTTCGTCCGGCCGGCCCGCCGAAAGCGTGATGGCCGCCGAGCGGCAGCGTATCGAAGCGGCGTTGCCCAAGGGCGCACGCCTCGTCGCGCTCGACGAACGGGGCAAGGACTGGACCACGATGCAGCTCGCCGCCGCGCTGCCCGGTTGGCAGCAGGATGGCCGCGACGTGGCGTTTCTGATTGGCGGCGCCGACGGGCTCGATGCCGAACTGAAAGCGCGGGCCGACCTGCTGCTGCGCCTGTCGAGCCTGACACTGCCGCATGCGATGGTGCGCGTGCTGTTGGCCGAACAGTTGTACCGCGCGTGGACCATCACGCAGAATCATCCGTACCATCGCGTGTGAGTCGTCGGGCACGGCGGCTCGAATACGGCGTCTGTCGATTTCGTCCGCTGTATCTGCTCTAATGCACTGCGGCACTGCGGCACTGTATTGGCCGCGCGACGTCGGCCACACAACATCGGCCACCCAGGCGTCAGCCCGTTCGCCGCGCGGCGGCGCCTGCTGCAATCCATATCGCTTTAACCCGTTTCCCGAGAGCCGTTCATGCCGACGTCTGCCGACCACGTTTCGTATCCGTTCGTTTATCTCGCGTCGCAAAGCCCGCGCCGTCAGGAGTTGCTCACGCAGCTCGGAGTGCGCTTCGAACTGCTGCTGCCGCGCCCCGACGAAGACGCCGAAGCGCTCGAAGCCGAACTGCCCGGCGAGCGCGCGCACGATTACGTGATGCGCGTCTGCGTACTGAAAGCGCAAGCGGCACGCGCACGGCTCGTCGCGCATGGCGGTGCGGCGGCGCCGATTCTGGTTGCCGACACAACGGTCACGATCGACGACGCGATCCTCGGCAAGCCGCGCGACGCCGACGACGCGGTCGCGATGCTGAGCCGGCTGTGCGGCCGCGCACACGAAGTGCTGACCGCCGTCGCCGTGGTGGACGCACAAGGCACGCAACTGCCCGCGGTACTGTCGACGTCGCGCGTGCGCTTCGCCGCGGTGCCGCGCGACGCCCTCACCCGTTACGCCGCGAGCGGCGAGCCGCTCGGCAAGGCCGGCGCATATGGCGTGCAAGGTCGTGCCGCGGAGTTCATCGAACATATCGACGGGTCCTATTCGGGTATCATGGGTTTGCCGCTCTTTGAGACCGCCGCGCTGCTGCGCGCGGCGCGCATCGACTTCTAGAACAACACCATGAACGAAGAAATCCTGATCAACGTGACGCCGCAGGAGACGCGCGTCGCGTTAGTCCAGCAAGGCGCCGTCCAGGAGCTTCATGTCGAACGCACGCTGTCGCGCGGGCGGGTCGGCAATGTGTATCTGGGCAAGGTGGTGCGCGTGCTGCCGGGCATGCAGTCGGCGTTTATCGACATCGGCCTCGAGCGTGCCGCGTTTTTGCATGTGGCCGATATCTGGCATCCGCGCCTTGCCGGCGATACGCAGCATCCGGCACCGCACCAGCCGATCGAGAAGATCGTGTTCGAAGGCCAGACGCTGATGGTGCAGGTCGTGAAGGACCCGATCGGCACCAAGGGCGCGCGGCTGTCGACGCAGGTCAGCATTGCTGGCCGCACGCTGGTGTATCTGCCGCAGGAACCGCATATCGGCATCTCGCAGAAGATCGAAAGCGAAGCCGAACGCGAAGCGATTCGCGCGCGGCTCACCGCGGTGCTGCCGGTCGATGAAAAAGGCGGCTATATCGTGCGCACGATCGCCGAAGATGCGACCAGCGAAGAGCTGGCCGCCGACGTCGCGTATCTGCGCAAGACGTGGGCGACCATCCTGTCGCAGGCGCAGCGCATGCCGCCGACCAGCCTGCTGTATCAGGATCTGAACCTTGCGCAGCGCGTGCTGCGCGATTTCGTCAACGACGAAACGTCGCGCATCCAGGTGGATTCGCGCGAAACGTTCCAGATGCTGACCGATTTCGCCGGCGAGTTCACACCGGCGGTGCTCGCGAAACTGCACCACTATATGGGCGAACGGCCGCTGTTCGACCTGTACAACATCGAAACCGAGATCCAGCGCGCACTGTCGCGGCGCGTCGATCTGAAGTCGGGCGGCTACCTCGTGATCGACCAGACCGAGGCGATGACGACCATCGACGTGAATACCGGCGGCTATGTCGGCGCACGCAATTTCGACGATACGATCTTCAAGACCAATCTCGAAGCCGCGCATACGATTGCGCGGCAATTGCGGCTGCGCAATCTGGGCGGTGTGATCATCATCGACTTTATCGACATGGAGAACGTCGAGCATCGCGACCAGGTGCTGTCGGAATTGAAGAAGGCATTGGCGCGCGATCGCACGCGCGTGACGGTGAATGGCTTCTCGCAGCTCGGGCTGGTGGAAATGACCCGCAAGCGCACCCGCGAATCGCTCGCGCACGTTTTGTGCGAGCCCTGCCCCGTGTGTCAGGGCAAGGGCCAGGTGAAGACCGCGCGCACCGTTTGCTACGATGTGCTGCGCGAGATTCTGCGCGAATCGCGCCAGTTCAATCCGCGCGAGTTCCGCGTGGTCGCGTCGCAGCAGGTGATCGATCTGTTTCTCGAGGAAGAATCGCAGCATCTGGCCATGCTGATCGACTTTATCGGCAAGCCGGTTTCGTTGCAGGTGGAGTCGAATCTGAGTCAGGAGCAGTACGACATCGTGCTGATGTAAGCGGCAGCGAGCCAAACGCCGCATGCCTTTACAATCCTCGCTCCACCTCCGCCAACCGAGCTTTCCACCCTCGCATGAAGTTCATCCTCGCAGCGTCACTCGCGGCTGCCTTTGCGCTGATCGGCGCATCGGCGCACGCGCAGGCTCCCGCCAGCAGCAGTGCACAACCCGCACAACCCTGCGCAATCGGCAACGTCACCGGCGTCGGCGGTTCGGCGCAGAGCGTGCACGACTATCTGGCGAGCCCCGAGCGCGACCGGTACCGGTTTCTGAACGAAAACCAGATCCAGTGCCAGGTGTCCGACGAAGGACGCGCCTCCGGCTGCACCGGCATCACGAGCCTGCGGCACGAGCGCGTCAGCGTGTACGACGACAGCGACCCCACCACCACGACCGTGATCGCGCACGTCGAACTCGACCACGGCACCTATCCGGCGATGATCGTCGTGCCGAAGCAGGACCTGAAGTGCGAGCAGAGTAACTGAAGGCATTGAAAGCATCGCGGGCGGCGGCGCCACAAAATCCATGCTCCGCCGAAATGGCACACGGCTTGCTGAGTCCCTGCACCACACACTACACGCCGGGACCCACGCCATGCACTCCGACCCGTTAAACCTCGCCGACGACCCGGCCGCCGACCTCCCTGCCTTCGGCAGTTTCGCGACGCCGGCTGGCGAAGCAGGCACCGCTTCGACCGCCACCGAGCCGCCGCCGACGCCGGTCGGCCTGCTGACGCTCGGCATCGCATGGCTGTTTGGGCTCGAAGCGCTGCTCAGCGACGAACGGCGCACGCCGCGCCGCTAGCGAAATTTCGACGCGCACCGTGTAGCCGTTACAGAACTGGCGATCGAAACGCCGCAGCCACGCGAGCGCAGCCGGAATCACCTAGACTTTCGGATATGCGGTTGAACTGAAACGGAGGCTGCCATGGCCGAATCAATGGTCAGCATCGTGATAGCCATCGCGCTCATCGCCATGGGGGCGGTGCTGCTGTCGCATCAGATGCGGCGCGAGCATCATCGCCATCGAAGCGTCGGCCACTTCGACGGCCGCCGCCTGTGGGAACGGATGCGGCACCGGCATTAGGCATCAGGCTTTAGCCGCCGGCGCGGGACCGAGGGCAAGCGCGGCCGACCGGTCCCGGCGCGTGCCTGACGCGCCGCGCACCATGCGTTACCTCTGCTCGAGAGGCCATCATGTCCGACCACGACGTCCAATGGGAATCGGTCGACTACGAAGGTTTCGAAATCCATCTGTCGACGCGTCCGAAACAGGCCGCGTCGCCCGGCGAAACCCAGGCCGGGGTGTACACCGAGCCTTACGGCGGGGCGTACACCGGGTCTTACACCTACATCGGCTTCGTCTGCCATCCCGGCGCCAATCCCGCGCTGCCCGGCCACACTGTGCCGTTCCACGCGGACGGCGAAGCGTCGTTTCGCAGCCCGCAGGACGCGCGCGACGAAGCGGTGTACGTCGGCAAAAGCATCATCGAGGGAACGCATCCGGATCTGTCGGTGCTGGCGCTGGTGACGAGCGGCGTCTGAGGTCGCGCACGCCCGGAGCACTCTGAAAGGACGCACGGAGCACGCACGGAGCACGCCCGGAGCACGCACGGCTCACGCGCGACACGCGCACGGCACAGCGCGCTGCGATTGACGGAGAAACCCAGCGATGTGCGTCACATACGCCGCCGCGCGCCGCCTGACACCGCCGGCGCACCGCCTCACACCGGTCACACCGCCGAAGCACCCCGCAACGCCGCCTGCTGCCCGCGCCGCCGCTCGCCGCAACCCAGCATCAACCCGGCAAACGACCAGAACGCGAGCATCGTCGTTTGCCACATGAAATCGTCGGTGATGTTCTTGACGATCATGCCGACCACCAGCGCGATACCCGCCGCACACAGCCACGCATCGACGCGCCGCAGCCGCCAGAAACGCGCGACCAGCGCCGCCAGCAGCACGATCTGCAGCACCACGCCGATCACGCCGGTCTGCAGCCACGTGTTCAGAAACAGGTTGTGCGCATGCGTGAGCGCCACCGGCTCGAACTTCAGTAGCGCCTCGGGCATCGTGCTCTTGAAGGCGAGGCCCGGCAGCGGCTTGCCGAAGCCGATGCCGATCCATTTGTGCGGCACACCGGCATGCCGATAAAACGCCCACAGCCGCGGCCGCGTATCGTTCTCCACCGTATCGCCGATGCCGACCAGCGAATGCGGCAGATACAGCGGATGGCCGGCGATCTCGAAGCCGCTCGGTGCCGGCGCGGCGGCCGCCGCGCCGAGCCGGATCCGCGCGCTCATCTCGAGACTGCCGAGCCCCGCCACCGCGACCAGCACGACCGCCACCGCGGTCAGCACCAGATGCCGGCGGTACAGCGGATACAGCGCGACCAGCAGCGTCAGCGCGACCGACGGCCAGAAGAAACGGTTCAGCGTCGCGAGGCCGATGAACAGACACATCGCCAGGCCCGCCGCACCGGCAGGCAACCAGCGCCGCCGCAACAACAGCGCGCTGAACAGCGTCAGCGCGAACAGCGCAAGCGTGCTCGTGTGCCCGACGCGGTTGTAGTAGTGCAGCAAAAAGGTATCGGCGGTCGGCGGCTGCAGCTGCCCCCAGTAGACCACGCTGGTCAGCACCAGCAGCGCGCAGGCAGCCCACGTGACGAGCACGAAGCGCTCGGGCCGCGCGGTCTTCGTGCCGAGCACCCAGAAGCCCCAGAACGCCACCAGCGGGTACAGCACTTCGTCGAGCCACGCGTGCAGCGTCACCAGCGGCGCGAACGACCACGTCGCCGAGGCCAGCGTCCAGCCGGCCCACAGCGCGATGGGCAGCGCGAGCGGCCAGCGCAGTGGCCCGGCGCGCAGCGCGGACCACGCGGCCGCCAGCGTGCCGATCAGCAGCAGCACCAGACCGTAGAACATGATCGCCGTCATATGCCCGAACATCACGACGAACAGCAGCACCGGGCAGGCGATCCACAACAGGCGCTCGAGGCGCGCGGCCGTCAGGCTCATGGCACTTTCACCAGAACGTTTTGCAATGCGTTGCAGACCATCGCCACCGACAGGCGGCCCATGCAGTCCGCGTGGTCGCCGTGCCAGGCCACGCAGGTGGTCGAATTGCGGTCGCAGCGGCGCACCCAGGCCACCTCGCGCCGGAAGATGCACGGCTCGTTGCGGCATGGCATATCGGCGATCGTCACCGGCACGAACGGCACGTGCTGCCAGTAGCGTCCCGCGCCATGGATCGACGCGTTGCCGGGTCCGAACAGCGCGACGGTCGGCACGCCGGTCAGGCGCCCGAGGTGCGCGACGCCGGTGTCGGGGCACACCACCGCCTTCGCGCCGGCAAACAGATGCCACAGTTCGCCGAGTCCGAGGCGTCCGGCCAGATTCGGATGGGACGGATCGGGATCGATGCTGCGCACCAGTTCGACTTCGCCGGGGCCGCCGCTCCACACCGGCGTATAACCGAGCGCGACGACGAATTGCGCGAGTTCGCGCCAGCGCGCATCCGGCCAGCGTTTGACCGCCGTGCTGGCGCCCGGATGCAGCACCACGTACGGCCGCTCGGCGAGCCGCCCGGCGTCGGGCAGCGGCGTCTGGGGCGGCGCCGGCCAGTCGGCCAGCCGATACGGCCGTGGCGCCGGACCCGGCACCAGCTCGGCCGCCAGGTCCGCCCACGCGGCCGGCTGCTGCGGATACGGAATCGACTCGTCGACCGGCCAGTTCTTCCACGCCGGCACGTCGTGCGCATGCGCGACGATCCAGCGGCAGCCCGCGGCGAGCGCGAGCCAGCTGTGGCGGTTGTCGCCTGCAACGATGCCGAGATCGTAAGGTCCGGAGCGCAGCACGCCCTTCACCGTCGCGGCGTCGCGCGGATCGAACGGCAGCGCGGTCACGCCGAACGGCCGCCGCACGAAGAGCGGCACGATCGGCTTCGGACAGGCCAGCACGATGTCGGCGCGCGGATACAGCGTGCGCAGCTTCGCAACCAGCGGCGTGAGCAGCAGCGTATCGCCGAGCAGCAGATGATGCGCGATCAGAATACGTTGCGGCTGCAACGGCTTGCGGCGCCCGAGCCGCAACAGCAGCCGCGGCAACGCGCGCGCGAAGATATGGATTCGTCCCGTTAGTCGACTCATCGGGTCATCGGCGTGTGGTCAGGCTGTTACTGTGCGCGATGCGCTCGAGCCGGCGCGAAGCCGGTCCGCATGCGCGACCGGTGCCGTGCTTTCAGCGTGCTGCATGGCGCGCGTCGTGCGCCACAGGCTTCGGGTGATATCTTGAAAATAAGGCGCAATAAGCCCCGTTCGCGATGCTTATCCCGAATCCGTCGGCTGGCGGCGCTGCGTGCGACCGATTGCGGCAAGCGCATCGATCTGCCGCTGCGATGCGGCCCGAAACACGGCGGGGCGATCTTAACATGCCACCTGTGGGCCACACGTCGCGGGGACGTTTCAGGCAGTATTTCGGGCCGCACTTCGGGGAACACTTCGGAGAAAACTTCGGGGAAAACTTCGGGCAGCACTTCAGGCAGCACTTCGGCTCGCCACTTCAGCCAGCACGCGCGCTCATCGATGCGCAACGGCGCGCGGGTCGACGAAGCGATGCTCGAGCGCGCGGACATCCGCAATCTGCTGCGCGACGCGCAGCAGCGCGCCGACATGACTCGCGACACTCGTGTCGTACAACACCGCATCGCGTGCGACGTCCGCGGGCGTCGGTGCCGTATAGGACGGCGCCGTGCGCTCGGCCAGCAGCTGCGCGAGCGTCTCGTGCAACGCGCCGAGATTGTCGGTGGCGAACACGCGCTTCGCGTGCGGCGCGATCGCCGCACTGCAGCCGAGCGTCGGCGGGCAGATCAGCGGCGTGCCGCACATCACCGATTCGATCCCGGCCATCCCGAACGGCTCGTAGGTCGATGCAAGGATCGTGAAATCCGCGGCACGGTAAGCGTCTTCGATGCTGTTCACGTAGCCGAGATAACGCACCCGTGAAGCCGGATGCGCGGTCGGACGCCCCGCCACCGCCAGCACGAACGGCGCGCCCAGCTTGCGCAGCGCCGCCTCGATCAGCGGCAAACCCTTGCGCTCGTGGCTGCTGGATGGGAACAGCAGCACGATTTCGTCGTCGGCGAAGCCGAACTCGCGACGCAGTTGCGCGCGGCGCGCGGCGTCGACCGGTGTAAACCGCGTGTGGTCGATCGGCGGGTACATCACCTTGATCTTCGAGTCGGCGATTCCATACAGCTCGCGCAGCTCGTCGCGCATCAGGTCCGAATGCGCAACGATCAACTTCGCTTCGCGGTACTGACGCCGCTCCAGTTCGATCTGGCGCAGGTCGAAAAATTTGCGCTTTCTGCCGCTGGCGCGCAAAAAGCCTTCGTGTGTGCCGCCGCAAATTGCAATGTCCGACGAATCGATGCGATTGCAACCGATCAGCACGTCGACCCGCGCCGCGCGCCGCAAACTGCGCAGACGCCGCGCAAACCAGCCGTCGCGCAGCTTGCCGGGCAGAAAGGAAACATTGATCGGATGCGGCTCGACCAGCCTGCTTTCCGGCAACGAAACATCGAAGCGCCGCGCGAACAGCGCCGGCACGATGCCGGCCGCAGCGAAGCCGCGCACCAGATCGATCGCATAGCGCTCGAGGCCGCCGCTCAGTTTCAGCGCATTGCAGGAGATACCTATTTTCATGGGACAGACCGTTCGACTGATTCAACACGCAGCGGCAAGCAACCCGCCGCAGTGCAACGAAGTGAGTGGTCTCTTTTACGCGGCCCGTTTGCATCGGCTGGCAAGCGGTGCTGTGGTTCGTCGGTACTGAAAATATCGCGCGCCCGTGCGAAGTGCTTCGACGTGCTCTATAGAAGCCCATCGATTCGATAGGTTCCGCCGACACGAACAAACTTCACATGTGTTGTTCAACTGTAAGTAGAGCCGGCAAATTTCGCCTTACGGACTCATCGCGCAGCGGTAGAACTGACGTCGCCCATCAACATGTCGCTCAAGCTTACCCCGATTCGGCGCAACGCATGCGAAGCGCATATCACAGCAAATTTCTTTCAATCGGAATACGCGGAAGATACGAAGGCAAAGCGTTGCCGTCTGTACGGCAGCGCATTAACGGCGACACGTTGCAGGGGCGTTGAAGCGATGGGGCGAGGTAGCCGTCATGACATGAATGACGGTGGCGGTTGCCGATGGCTGGCATCGGCAACCGTGCGTGAATCAGATGGACGACAGCGTGCCTTTACGGCTGCTCAGAAAGATACCGACCAGAAAGATAAACAGGTTGCCTTCACTGAAATTGAGCAGCAGCGAATTGACGAAGCAACCCACCGTGAAAGCAAACAGATAGGCGAACACGATCGTGCGCGCCGGCTCGCGCAGGCCACGCGCGGAGCGGGCGATCTGCACCAGCAGCAGCACGAACAGCGCAATACCGATCGCGCCCAGTTGCACGCCCATCAGCAGAAATTCGTTATGCGGGTTGCCGGCGCGCGTGCCGGCTGCGCCGGTGTTGTTGCGCGCCAGTTCATCGAACTCTTCCTGCACCGAGCCCACGCCGTGACCGATCAGCGGACGCTCCTTGATCAGTTCGAGACTGCGGCGATAAAAGACGATGCGTTCACCCATCGACGTGCTCTTGTTGGCCGTCTCGTACTGGACGATTTCGTCGCGCGTTTGCGCAAGCCGCGAACTATGCGAGTGCAGCGCGGCAAACACCAGACCGCACGCGACCGCCAGCATGGCGATACCGGCGCCCCAGCGCATCGCGCGCGACATCGCTCGCAGCGCCATCAAGCGCGACACGACGAAGATCACGATAAACAGCATCACCAGCACCTGGCCGGTGCGTCCCTGCATCATCACCAGCACGTTGATCGCCGCGAGCAGCGCGACCACGTATAGCGCGACTTTCGCGAGCGGCGTGCGCGCATCGCGCGCCAGCGTGATCGACAGATAGAACAGCAGCGCCGTCAGCACGCCAGCCGCGATGTGATCCTTGAATACCCACGCGCGCCGCACCGGATCCTCAGCCGAATGCCACGAACCGATCGAAGTCCAGCCGACGTAGTTGGTGCACGACAGCAGCAGCAACAGCGTCAACGAGCCGAACATCGACCACTTCGCGGCGGTCGTCCATGCGGTCGTGCGGCAATCGCGAAACACCAGGATCAGAAACGGCAGATAAAGCAGCTTGCGGTACTTCATCAGGAAGTCGACCGCATGCTTGTGATCCGCCGACGTGTACGCAAGGCTCACGGCGAGCCCGCCGAACAGCAGCAGCGCGGCGAGGCTGACGCGGTCGGTGAACAGCACGCGCCAGTTGCGCCACACTTCCGGCGACAGCAGCGCGCACAGCATAAACAGGGCCGCCGCGATATTGACACCGGCCGTAGACAGCGGAACCGCGATCAGCGCAACCAGCGCAAACGCGCGCGCCAGAATCAGCGGGTAGGAGTCTTTTTTTATGAGCTGCATGGTTGGTCTTTTGTTCTGCTGTAGATGAATCCGGCGCGTCCCGCCGCGCCTGTGGTGTGTTGCTACCTGCAATGTGCGCGCCGCCGCCGGCGGCTAACGCTCGCCGCCGGCGGCTGCTTACGCCGCATTCTGCTGAAACTGGATCCGGTGCAGATGCGCGTACAAGCCGTTGTGCGCAAGCAGCTCACGATGCGTGCCGCGCTCGACGATACGCCCCGCCTCCATCACCAGAATCCGGTCGGCACGCTCGATGGTCGACAGCCGGTGCGCGATCACCAGCGTCGTGCGGCCTTTCATCAGCGTTTCGAGCGCCGCCTGCACGTGACGCTCCGATTCGGAATCGAGTGCGGAGGTGGCTTCGTCGAGAATCAGGATCGGCGCATCCTTGTAGATCGCGCGCGCAATCGCCAGACGCTGGCGCTGACCGCCGGACAGCATCAGGCCGTTGTCGCCGATCAGCGTATCGATCTTGTCCGGCATCTCGTCGACGGTATCCCACAGGTTCGCCGCGCGCAGCGCCGCAATCACCTTTTGCGGATCCGGCGTCTGGCCATACGCGACGTTGTGCGCGATCGTATCGTTGAACAGCACGACGTCCTGACTGACCATCGCAATCTGGCTGCGCAGCGCGTGAATGCCGTACTCGGACAGCGCGACGCCGTCGACCAGAATCTCACCACCGCTCGGATCGAAAAAGCGCGGCAGCAGATTGACCAGCGTGGTCTTGCCACTGCCGGACGGCCCCGCCAGCGCGACCATTTCACCCGGCGCGACCTTGAACGACACGTTCTCGAGCGTCTGACGCTGCATCGGCCCGCCGGTGCCGTACATAAACGACACATCGCGGAACTCGACCGCGCCCGACGCGCGCTCGAGCGGCCGCCCGCCGCCCGCCGGTTCCGCCGGCTCGTCGATCAGGCCGAAGATCAGTTCGGCGGCGGTCATGCCGCGCTGCAGCGGCTGGTTCACGTCCATCAGGTGCTTCAGCGGCGAGACGATCAGCAGCATCGACGTGACGAACGCGACGAAGCCGCCAACCGTCGTCTGATCGGCCGACGACTGCACGACCGCGATGGTCACGACCACCGCCAGCGCGATCGACGACAGAAACTGCGTGAGCGGCTGCGCAAGTCCGCCGGACACGGTCATGCGCATCGAATAGCCGCGCAACCGGCGGCTCATTTCGGTGAAGCGGTCGCTCTCGTACTGCTCGCCGTTGTGCACCTTGACGACCTTGTAGCCGCCGACCGTTTCCTCGACGATGTACGACAGCTCGTTGGTCAGCAGCTGATGCTCGCGGTTCAGGCGCCG
>DATLOW010000372.1:0-3419 GCA_035536055.1 Paraburkholderia sp.
TGTCGTCATCGGCCTGGGTGCAGGCTCAGGTTCGGCTTCAGCGCAGTGCGTCGAACTCTGGCGCCGACACATGCAGCACTTCGTAACTGTGCAGTCCCACAGGTAGCTCGGCTTGCGTTTGCGCCCAGTAGTCGAACGTAACGATGCGCCAGCTGCGCGGATCGACGCCCACCGCGCGCGCCAGCAACCCGGGGATACGCTCGACCGCGGCCGCCGCCGCGTCGCGTTCCTGCTGACGGCCGCCGGCAAGATCGGTATCCGGATCGAGCAGGCGCTCCACGCGCGTGACGCTGGCGATTGAAGCCGGGTCGGTCAGGTGCGCCGAACGCGCATACGCATAGCCGGCCCATGTCTCGATCGGCGGCACGCCAAACGCCTGCTTGATGCCGGCGAAAGCGGGGCCGGCGAGAAACCCCCACATCGCGTCGACTTGCGGCCATAGATAGATCGGCGCGTACTGGTTGCTGTCCGCACCGAACTTGCCCTTCTCGCGAATCACGAAGCACTTGAGGCCGAGGCCCGCAAAGCTGTCGAACGACGCGCCCCTGGTTGCGACGCGTTCGCGGATGATGTTCATGTCGTAGTCGGCGGGCAGCGTGATTCGATATTGTTTGATGAACATGGCGATGGCTCCTTCAACGGGCGGCTTGCGACGTGCGATGCACCGGCAACGCGCCGAACGACTGGCTGACCGGCATCATCTCGGGGCAGCGCGATGTTGCTGCGTGACGCCGTCGTAGCCCCACGCATCGGCTGCCACTTCATCGACGATCACATACGTCGCCACCGGCAAACCACCGCCGAGAATCCGCTTGAGCAGCGTGTGAGCGTCCGCGATAAAGCGGGCTTTCTGGTCGGCGGTATTGATTCCGGCGGTGATCCGCGCGTTGATGTGCGCAAGCACATGTACCGCCGTGCCGGCGATCGAACAGCCGCGTGCCGCGACCTGTTCGACCAGCACCGACGTCACCGCGGGATCCTTGCCGAGCGCGTCGGCCATGATGTCTGTGATGTCCCGTTGCAGTCGGCCGATCTGTTCGGGCGCGAGCGTCGGTCCGGCAATCTTCACATTGACGAAAGGCATGGCTGGCTCTCCGGTTCGGCAGCGGCACGATTGCCGCTTCGATGTCACCAGCTTAGGACGGCACGACGCTTTGGAAAATTTGAAAGGGTGGAAGCGACGCCTTCGAAAAATCGAAGCGTCGGCGCGGCTTCCGGAAAACGACGAAGCCGCTGCGCCGCCTTTTTTGGGCGGTGCAGCGGCTTCGCAAGATCGGCGGGGACGATGCGGCGCGAGGTGTCGTGATGGGTCGCGACCGGAAGCGCCGTTGTGGTCCGACGGCTTCAGCCGCGTCGCCAGCGCTGCATCACTTCGGCCCGTACTGCATTTCGCCGTTGCCGAACGACCAGTTCTCCTTGTCCACCTCGACCAGATTGATGAACACGTCTTCCTTGCGAATCCCCGTTTTTGCGTGAATTCCCTCGGCGACCGCCTGATAGAACGCCTTCTTGACCTCGATCGTTCGGCCCTTGTTCCACGTGACCTGAATAAACACGATGCCCGGCGTGTACGTAATGCCGAGATACCCCTGCTGCGGGTAGACGAGTTCCTCAGTCGAGTGCCGCGTGACGACCTGATATTTGTCGTGCTGCGGCACATTGGCGGTGCTGAGCATCGCGTCGTACACGACGTCGCTGACGGCACGCACGGTTTCGGCGGGAGCGGCGTGGGAAATATCGATGCGAACGAATGGCATGGCTGCGTTTCCTTCGAAAGTGAAGAGGTGCCGGTCACGCACCGGCTGGGTGTCTGTGCAAAAGATAGGTGACAATGACGCTTCTGAACATCGCGAATTTTCCAACCCATCCATCGGAATATTCGAATTATGGCGGTTCGCACCAATCTCGACATGGACGTGCTGCGCACGTTCGTCATGGGTTTCGAGCTCGGCAGCTTTGCGCGGGCCGCCGACCGGCTCGGCCGTTCGCAATCGGCCGTCAGCACGCAGTTGCGCAAGCTGGAAGACCAGATCGGCACGCCGCTCGTGCAGAAATCCGGCCGCGGCCTCGCGTTGACTACTGCCGGCGAGGCACTGCTCAGCTACGCGAAACGTCTGCTCGAACTGAACGACGAGGCGGTCGAAACGATTCGCGGCGCCGACCTGGAAGGATGGGTCCGGCTCGGCCTGCCGCAGGATTTCGCAGATACGTTTCTGCCGGCTGTGCTCGGCCGGTTTGCAAGAGCGCATCCGAAGGTGCGCGTCGAAGTGCAGGTCGACCGCAGCGCGCCGCTGATCGACAAGACCCTCAAGGGTGAACTGGATATCGCGCTGGTATGGGGCGACGGCAGTGCGGCGCCTTACGGCGAGCGGGTTGCGGAGCTTGCGATCGCGTGGATCGGACGGCCGGAGGCCGGCGCTGTGAGCGAGCTCGGCGGCGAACCGCTGCCGCTGGTGGCGTTCGAGCCGCCCTGCTCGTTTCGCTCGGCAGGCATTGCCGCGCTGGACGAGGCAGGTATTCCGTGGCGGCTCGTGTTCACGAGTCCGAGCTTGTCGGGCCTATGGGCCGCGGCGGAAGCCGGCCTCGGCGTGACCGTGCGCACGACGATCTCGATGCCGCGCGCGCTCGCGGCACTCGATCCGCACACATCCGGTTTACCTGTGCTGCCGCCGATGCCGCTTGCGCTGCATCGCGCGGAAGCCGAGTCGCGGCCCGCGGTGAAGCGGCTGACCGATATCGTGCTGGAGACGGTTCGGGAGGCGATTGCTGCGGCTCCCGAAAATACTCACCGATAGATCGCAACGGCCTGTGCATCAGGCCGCGCGAGGTTACGAACGCTTCAGGAAGCTGCGCGCGAGCAGATGATCGATCGAAATCGCGCCGGGACCATATGCCGCGATACCCAGTGCCATGGCCGCCCACGTGATGTGAATCGGCCAGCCGTCCGGCACGGTCAGTTCGATGATGCAGGTCATCAGCAGCAGGCCTGCGGCCGCGAAGCGCGTGCCGAAGCCGAGCACCAGCAGCACCGGAAAGCCCACCTCGCCGCAGGCCGACAGGAACGCGACCACCGCCGGCTCCGGAAACGGATACGGCCCACCCGGCAGATGCAGCTTGAACTCGTCGGTGAACAGATCGATCGCCGTGTCGTTCAGCTGCAGAAAACCATGCCACTTCAGGATGCCCGACTTGTAGAACGGCACGGCCAGCGCCAGCCGCAACACCAGCTGGGTCAGCCACGGCGCGGCCAGCCGCGAAATGCAGCGGCTCGCGCAGGCGATCTTCGTTGCAAGCGAACCGGCCAGCGCCGGGGCAGCGTCTTGTCTGTCGGACATCGTCGTTATTCTCCTGGTGAAATGGCGGCAAATACGCCTGAGGTGATCATCCCCGCCAGGCTCGCGGGGAGGTCGAAAGAAGGC
>DATLOW010000373.1:0-4245 GCA_035536055.1 Paraburkholderia sp.
TCGGGCCGCTCGCACACGAGGAAGTCATGCCCATAAGAAAACGCGACGGCCTTCCAGCCGACCGAGCCGATCAACGATACCATCGCATCACGCATGGCGCTGTCGTCGTCGATTACGTAGACGGATCCGTCGAGCTCGCGAAGAACCTCGGTGTTGTTGACTATGCTTTCGCTCATTTCCATTCGCTAGCTGCGCTTCGTCAGCCGTTGGGGCCTCGCGCAGCGTCGTTATCTGAATTGCTCTAGCCATGCGGCGATTGCCGGACCGGTTTCATCAGGTGAGTCATTCCTGAATGAAGCGCAGGCCTTTGACCGCCAAACGGAGCACATGCGTGCGCGACGTTGGAGGGACCGTTGCAGCGGTCGTGAAAGCTCAGGGAGCGATGCGGAAGCTGCGGACAGCTTCGCTTATGCAGCGCGATATCCGCGTTCCTGAAGCATCCACCGATTGCCGTCCGGGTCCGTGAACCCGGCGAAGGTCGCGTAGTCCGCCCGCTGCGGATGCGGACCTTCGCCGAAAGCGCCGGCCCATGCGTCCAACGGTACCTTATGTGTGAGCTCGCCTACCGGGACGCCGCGGCTCACGAGCGCGTCCCGGGCGGCAACGATATCTTCGGTGACCAGATAGAGGCCGTGAACGCGCGCGGCGGAATCGGCGGCGACCAGTTGCACCGAGCAGCGCGACCCGGCGGGCGTGAGTTGCACGACGCGAAACTCCGCCGTCGGGCAATAGTCGACGTCCAGATCGAAACCGACCTGTTGCGTGTAAAAAGCCAGTGCGCGGTCGATGTCGGCGACAGGCAGGAGAACGACTTCGAGAGCAAGCATACGGTGGGTCCTGGCTAGCGATGGTGAGGCGCCTTCAAAGCGCTTCGTCAAGGCGCTTGTTTCAGCCGCTTGTTCAGCGCTTTTTCAATCGCTTTTCAATAATAGGCAGGCTAGGACGAGGCCGTGGGAAAAAGCGTGGGAATGCGCGTTGGAATGGCGTCCCAGTGATTCACGGCGCAAGCCCTGCCTGACGTAAGCCTTTCGACATGTGCGGCACGACCGGTTGGCCCAACACCCGCACATTCAATACTGCGTCACTGCCCGTCAAGCCACTCCGTACGCGGATGGCCGCGAATAGCGGTTTTTCAGCCATCCGGACCAATAGATCAATTCAATATGTCTGGCTTCGACGAGTCCGATTTCGATCGCCAGCTTCACCAGTCCCGCGGTCGATCCGCACTCCATGGTGCGCATCGCTTCCCGTTTGTAAATCTTGACGGTCACCGGGCTGAGCCCCAGTTCCGCGGCAATCTGGCTATTCGACAAGCCATGCGCGGCGCGGCTGATCACCTCTTTTTGCCGCTCGGTCAGCGCCAGATAGCGTTGCGAATGTCGCGCGACCGAATCGCTCAGCAGCAGGCGCTTTTTGTGGCTGGTCAGCGCCAGTTCGATGATGTCGAGCAATTGCTGATCGCGGCACGGCCGGGTCAAAAAGTCGAACGCGCCGGCTTTCATTGCCTTAACGGAAATCGTTGCATCGCAGGAGTCCGTTAAAAACACGACGGGCATCGTGCTGCGCCGCGTGTTTAGCTCGGCCTGTATCGCGAGTCCGCTCGACCCGCGCAATCTGACGTCGGTCAGCAGACATGACGGTGACTCCGCCAGAGGGGCGGCGAGAAATTCAGCGGCTGTTGCAAACGCCTCGACCTCGATGTCCACCGAGCGCAGCAGAGCGCTGGTGGCGCATCGCGACGCCTCGTCGTTGTCCAGCAGGTAAACCGTGTGGCCGGCGTTTCGACCCGGCAGGTCCGGCCGGCCGCCGGCAGGCGGCTCGGAGATGCCAGTCACGCCGTGGCGAGCTGCGTCGTGCGATTTTCCTGCTTGATGCATGAGACTTCTCCTGGACATACAGAACGATGGGTATCGGTGCTCGGCTGGCGGGCCGCTGTGCGCATAGTTTGGCCGAGTCGCGCCGAAAATTCAGTCAGCGTGCGGGCAGGCCGTGCAGACGCCATTGGCCCGAAAGCGGGCGCGCGCTGCGCTGGGCGTGGCGATTTGAGCCAACCCGGCTCAAATGATCGAACCGCACACGCGCCAATCGGCGAGCCAGATGTTTCTATAGTTCGTCGGTGTCTGTTTGCTCGCTACACAGGTGAATCATGTCCAACTTCAATGAAGCGCCACGCAACCAGCCGATTCGCGTCGGACTTGCCGGTATCGGTAACTGGGCCGTGCATGGTCACGTCCGCGTGCTGAAGCTGCTGCCGCAATACGAACTGCGCGCCGTGTGGAGCACGCGGCCCGAACGCGCGCAAGAGGCGGCTGCCGCGCACGGCAGCGCGCAAGCGGTCGGCACGCTTGACGAGCTCGTCAATCATCCGGAAGTCGATCTGGTGGTGGTGCTGAACACCGCGCCACAACATGCGCAGACGGTGCGCAAGGCGATTGCGGCCGGCAAGCACGTTTACTGCGAATGGCCGCTAGGCGTGAGTGCCGAACAATCCGCCGCGCTGCTCGCGCTGGCCCGGCAGGCAGGTGTGCGTCATATCGTCGGCTTGCAGCGCCGGCTCGCGCCGCATAACCGTTATCTGCGCGACCTGCTGCAAAGCGGTTTTATCGGCAAGCTGCGCTCGGTGCGCATTCACGTCAGCATGGGGCATTTCGGCGCCGTGCGTTCGCAAGCGCTGCGCTGGACCGTGCCCGCAGAAAATTTCTCGAGTGCGATCTCGATCTATGCGGGGCATTTTCTCGACATGCTGTTCGCGGCGACCGGCTGGCCGCGAACGGTGTCCGCGCTGGCGTTGAGCCAGTTCAAAACAGTGACGATTCGCGAAACCGGCGAGGTGCTGCCGTCCAGCGCGCCCGACCAGCTGATGCTGATCGGCCGCATGCCCGGCGACGCGGCGCTGACGGTGCACGTCGAGGCCGGCAAGCGCAGCGGCCGCGGCGTGCAGATCGACCTGACCGGCGAAACGGGCGATCTGCGCATCACCAATACGTCGGCGTTCGGCGACGTCGGCGACGACTATCTGATCGAGGCCGCGCAAGGCGACGACCGGCCGCTGCAAAAGCTCGATGTGCCGCCGCAATACGAGCGTCTGCCGCGCGCCAATCTGCCATCCGCGGTGCTCGAACTGGCGGAACTGTATGCGGCCTATGCGCAGGATTTGCGCACCGGCGCCGCCGAGGCGCCGGGCTTCGACGATGCCGTGCGCCTGCATCGCTTTATCGATACCGCGTTGCGCGCGTCGGCCGAGGGCCGCGAGATAGCGGTCGAGTAGCGCCTTGAGGGATCGGCGCAGCGCGCATCGTGGTGGTGCTAGCCGCGCGTTCTCGCAGCGGTGTCCTAGCCTGCCGACGCCGTATGTCCCTGCTGATTTTCGTCAGGGAACAGATAGCGCGCCATGTAATCGACGAACACCCGAATCTTCGGCGACAGGTGCCGCCCCGACGGCCATACCGCGCGAAATACCTTGCGGTCGGCCGCATAGTCGGTCAGCACGGCGACCAGCCGGCCGTCGGCCAGTTGCTGCCGCACGAGGAAATCCGGTAGATAGGCGAGGCCTTGCGCCTGTTCGGCCATTGCGATCAGCGGCTCGACGGTGTTGGCGGTCAGCCGCGGCGGCAGATCCATTTCGAGCACCTGTCCGTCTTTGCGCAGCAGCCAGCGGTCGACCTTGCCGGTCGACGGGTAACGGTGCAGCAGACACGCATGCTGCTGCAGATGGTCTGGTTCGCGCGGCACGCCGCGGCGCGACAGATAGGCCGGCGCGGCGACGACAAGCGGCGCGTAATGGCCGAGCGTGCGTGTAACGAGGCGCGAATCGACGGCCTCGCCGGTGCGCAGCACCACGTCGAAGCCTTCGTCGATCACGTTGACCATGCGGTCGGAGAAGTCGAGTTCGAGCCGGATCTCCGGGTACTCGCGCACGAACGAGCCGAGCACCGGCAACAGCAGCGTTTCGACCAGCGGCAGGCTGACGCGCAATTGTCCCTTCGGCGACGACGCGGCGGACAGTTCCGCTTCGGCGGCTTCGAGCTCTTCGACCACGCGCTGGCAGCGGCTCAGAAACAGCTGGCCTTCGGGCGTCAGCGTCACGCTGCGCGTGCTGCGATGAAACAGCCGCACGCCGAGGCGCTCTTCGAGCCGCGAAATGGCCTTGCCGACCGCGGACGACGAGATGCCCATTTGCCGTCCCACTTCGCTGAAATTGCGCAGCTCGGCTGCTTTGACGAATGCGTCGACGGATCCGAATTT